>JAISUK010000067.1 GCA_031272075.1 Dysgonamonadaceae bacterium | reverse complement strand
AAAAATATCAGTCAGAAACAGGCAGATGAATTTGTGCGAAGCGTGCTGAATACCATAATTGAAAAAGATATTTTTGAACGGTTGAAAATAAGGGACAAGCACGAGTTCAACAAAATTATTGATTTTTGTTTGATTCTGTCGGCTCATTTGTGTCTCCAAATTCAATTTCTAAAACTTTGAGAACTTACGGGACTGCGGTTGAGAATAAAACCGTTACACGATACCTTGACGCTCTGTGCGATGCGTTCTTGCTCTACAAAGTTCAGCGGTACGAAATTAAAGGAAAAGGGCTTTTGCAGACATTGAACAAATATTATCTCGTTGACCCCTGTTTTCGAAAAGTGCGATTGAAACGCGAAATGGCAAAAGATATTTCGCATTGGCTCGAAAATATGGTCTATTTTGAGTTATTGCGCAGAAATAAAGAGGTTTATATTGGCAAAATCAATAATTTGGAAGTAGATTTTGTGGTTACTGACCACGACGGCTATACTTCGTACTACCAAGTGGCTTGGACTACGATGCAACCCGAAACGCTTGAACGCGAACTTGCCTCTTTGAGGACAATCAAGGACTCCAATCCAAAATATCTGCTCACTACCGACATTGACTTAAACCCTGTTTATGACGGAATACGAAAGTTGAATGTAGCAGATTGGCTAATGCAAAGCAATGATAACAAGTAAATTATAGATATATGTCCGAATCTCAAAACATAGAAAATTGCGATTAAGCAAGTGCAATCAAACTTGTTTGTATCGCCGAGCCGCAGTCGATATTGCCGCGAAGCGGAAACGACAAACCGTTTCTCGTAAAAAGCAAGCAACAAAAAGCATAAACACACAACCACCAAGCAAAGGCAAAAATAAAAGCCATTCGGAAACAACACAATAATCAAAATCGGATGATATTCAAAGATTTATTGTAAGCTTTAGAATAAAAATTCATCGTTTCCGAAAAGAAAAACCTGTCTAAGGGCAGGTTATTTTGATTTTAAAATCCTTGTAATTCTGTACTCGATACTGTGTTCTGATAATGACGGAATTATTACGAAGTGTTCAATACTACATCGTTCGACAAACTTATTTCCTTGTTTCCGGCGCTAGAATCAATGGAAAATAAAACGGATCTGAATCCGGTGTTGTTTCGGTATAAAATAAAGACGCAAGTATGACATTTTACTCAAACAATCTCACTTTCCGTGATTTCCCGTTTGGAATCGTCTATCACCATTGCAATAGCGGTAGCGCTGGGGTAAGGCGCAGTGTAATTTCCTTCAATGATTTGCGCTTTTGCTTCGGCAAGTTTTGCGGGTACGTCTTCCGATTTGTAAGCCACTTTTATTTCTATTACCCAAACATTTCCCAGATAGTCAAGCACAAGGTCGGCGCGCCCCAGATTGGTGTGCATTTCGGCGACTGCCGCCACGCCGCAACCGCGCACAAAGGCTAAAATCATCGAACGATAGTGCCATTCGTGCAACGAAAAAGTGTAGCGATTGTCCATAATATTATTTTCAGCGCCTTTCCGAAAATCGTCGTAAGGAATACTTGCCAAAAGACGGTTGAAAGTTGACATCAGCGTTTCCTTGTTTTTTGTATCCAACGAGAAAAACAATGCGCTGCGGCAACCTGTAAATTCATTGTCGTTATTTTTACAAACAATTTCCGACACCAGTCGAGACATTGAGTTAAGCACTTCCGTATTAGGATAATCGAGCGCAAAAAACTCACCTTCTGCGCGGCTGACGGTCAAATAACCTCCCTGATAAAGAAAACCTTCCGGTGACGTTGAATCCATATCGCCCGGACTTCGAGCAAAATCGCGCGAAACCCGAATATTATGAAACTGCTCTACGCTCAGTTTGTGGTTTTTCAAGTAGTCGTAAATCAGTTTGGTAGTGCCGGATTCCATCCAGAAATTATCAAAACTTCTCTCATTTAAGAAATTTATTGTCGAAAACGGATTATACAGACGGTGAATACCATCGAAACAGAAACCGTCGTAATAATAACGCATCCTGTCAAGCAATTTTTCAACGGAAATCCCAAATTTTTCTGCCGTATCTTTCAAATCTTCCGGAAAATATTTTACTATTTCATCTTCCGAATACCCCAACATTTCGCCATATTTGTCCCAAAGAGAAATATCTTTCGGTGAATTGAGTCCCGAAAATACGCCGAAACGGGCAAATTTGGAAATGCCGGTGATAAACACAAAGCGGATATACTGGTCGTTTGCTTTGATTTGAACATAGAAATTTCGCAGGATACCCCTGATTTGCTCTGCTTTTTCGGGTTGCGTAAAAAAATCGACGTAGGGTTTGTCGTATTCGTCAAGCAGAATCACAACTTTGCCGTGTTTTTGGGCAATATCCTGAATTAATTTGTTGAAAATAACATCAGGCGAAAAATTTTTATCGAACTCAACATCATATTTTTTCGCAATATTTTCGAGCATCATTACAATCGACGCCTCTAACCTGTTGAAGTCGGAATATGTGGTTACCTGGCTCATATCCAACCTTATAACCGGCGAACTGTAATAATCCGACCGATTCATAAATTCTTCGGCATAAAGCCCTTTGAACAGTTCTTTTTTACCGGAAAACATGGCATCAAAGGTAGATACAGTCAACGATTTCCCGAATCGACGTGGCCGGGACAGAAAATAAATCTTCCCGGTATCGATCATTTCGACCAAATACCGCGTTTTATCAACGTAAACATAATTTTCGCTGATAATCGTCTCAAAGGTCTGTATTCCCACAGGCAGTTTTTTGCGTAGAGTTGCCATAATTTTTGACCGACTTGAAATAATCAATACAAAAGTACGAATTAATTTTCGATTTGCACAAGGGATTCAATAATTCTATCTGCAAGTGATTGACGGATTTTTTTCAATTAGGGTTTATATTTAGCCTGCTTCAAAAATTCCTGCGCATCGGTCAGGTCCATCAATTGTTGCATGGAAGTATCGGGATGATTCTTCATGTACGCCATAATAATCTGATAGCCAATCCATACACCTATTCTTCCCGGTGATTCTTCGGGCAAAAGTACGGTGTAGGGCGCTTCGTCCATGTATTTCGATGTAATCAAATAATCGGGATTGTATAAATGGTTATTTTGAAGCATGGATTTCCATATCCGTCCATGATGCTTATGGCACCAGCGGTATTGCGCTTCCGAATAGGCGGTATATTCCCAAGGTTGGCGACCGGGGAGCAATGAGGCGAGGATATAGCGCAATTTCCCTTCATACAGCATCCTGTCCAACAACACATCCTGATTGCCCTTGTATGGCAGGTTGGCCATCAGATAGCCCAACAGATAATCAGGAACCACCTGCGACGCAGTCATGTTACGACGTTGGTAATCATAAAAGAAATCTTGATACAGAGGATAGTCCGCCCCCAGATATTTATCTGCCGAGAGCGACAACACCTCGTCGGTAACGATCACATTCTGATTCAAACCGGAAACGTGGATGTAGATCTGCGGTAGTTTTAATTCGGGGAATGCCTGCAACAACTTCTCGAAGGTCGGCAAAAGTTCCGCTTCCACCTCCGTCAGGTCGGCGAATTTCCGCTGTTCATCTGTATAAAGCCGCATCAGTGTCGGTTCGGAAAAATAGGAACTCAATCGCTCGTAAAAACCGGCAGAATCGGTTGTGCCGATATGGATAACATTGTCTCCAAGCACATTGAGGATATCGGCGTATTCCGACAACGCTGTCGAGTCCTTCTCTTTATTTAAAAAATGAAACAATGCGACATCAAAACGCCGGATCCGTAATTCTGAATCGCCTGTTCGGGTATCTCGACTCAAACAACCGAAAATCAAGCAAATAAAAAAGAAAAGAAACACTAATTGGCGATACATCCGTTAAGATTATAATAGTACATTTTCAACTTTCAACTCCCTTAATCGACACCTGTTCGCCGTCGTCGATGGTATATTCTTCCAACGAGCCCGCTTTGGACTGTATGCAGATGAAGAGCATCTCGCTGTCGGAAGTATTGGTGATACAGCGTTTGCCTTCCGGGGCAACGCGAATCACGCTGCCTTCCTCTATCGGGAAACTGTCGTCGTCGACCAGGAAAAGCCCCGACCCTCGCAGGATGATGTAGGTTTCTTCATTCTTTTTATGAAAGTGGAAATCCGGCAATTCTGCTTTAGGAGGAAGCGAGTTCAACGAAATTTCCGTACCGGTGGCCTGGGTAGCATCTTTCAAAAAGATTTTTCCTTTCACTTCCCGTCGGCTGATGGGAAAAATGATGGAATATTCATTCCATTTATCCATGCTGCCGACATTGATTGCCGTGCAGTTTGAGTTTTCCGAAATAATTTCTATTTGATTCATAATTCTCCGGGTGTTACCTTTATTCATATAATATCAATGAATTTACAAAGGTAACACTCGGATTTTATGACACAAAGAAAAATAAAGAAAATTTTTTACAATGAGATGCTTTTTGATGTACCTCCCGAATAAGATCCACCGGTATTATAGCCGTTGAAAGTAGTCCCGCCACTGATGCTGCCTCCAGAAAGCAAGGTATAGGAGCCTGCTACCATGCGTGGATCGGAGAAAGTGACAATGACACTTGTGCCCGTGGAGGCGCCGGAGATCACCGGAATCGTAAACAACAGCAGATATTCGCCTGCTGAATTTTTGATGGCGATGGCGCTTCCGCAAGGCGCCTGTATGCGGACAGAACGCTGCTGGCCGCCGGGCGACGTCATGGAATTCCCACCGTGCGTGCCAACAATAATGCCGCCATTGACCTGGAAGTTGCGTTCGGCATCAAAGGCTTCGCCGTCGCCGCGGACACCGTTGGCGATGGTCAACCCGCCGTTGACGGTCAGCGGCCCATTGCTGTCGATGGCATCGTTGCCCGACGCGGCACAGAAGATATTCCCGCCGTTAATGACGATTGCCGTCCCGGCGTTGATACAGTCATCGTAAGTATGGATGTCGATATTCCCGCCGTTGATCGTCAGGGTGCTTTTGCTTTCAATCCCTTCTCCTCCTTCGGTTTTTTGCGTGCAATTGACATAGATGCTGCCGCTGTTGATCGTCATATTCCCCTCACATTTGAGGGCTTTCGGATTGGCATAATCGGTGCCGTTGTCTCCCCATCCGCCGCCGCCCGGACGTTGACTGCCGGATACCAGGAAACGATCGCCGGAAGTGCCTGCAGTTATCACCACGTCGGCATTGTTGGAACCTTGATTCCCGATGGTGATTGTCCCGTCGGCTGAAATACATTTTCCGCCTGTGCCGGAGCTTTTACAGGTAATATTGCCGCCGGTAAGCGAAATGTTTTTATCGCTCTTGATGCAAGCGGCTGTATAAGAATCGGGATTCCCAGTGGTGGCCGTGTAGGTCTTGCCGTCGCCTGCGGTCGTGATATTGAGCGTTCCACCGCGGATGGCAATATCGCCGTCGGCAGCTATTCCCTTCCCGCCATCGGCAGTCTTGGCGCTCGTTATCTTGATGGTGCCGCCGGTGACAGTCACATTGCCATCACTTTTGATTGCCGTACAATAAGAGGGGTCGTAACCGCTACCCGAAGCCGCCAGCACTGTTGCGCCGGAAGTGGCAACAGAAATTTCGCCGCCGCTGATCGTAATGTCCGCCTTGCTGCTGATACCTTTCGACTGTGCACCCGCGACGCTCATGTCGATAGCGCCGCCGCTGACAGTAATGCCGAGGTCTGCTTTGATGCCTTTCGTATCGTCGGCAGTGGAAGCAATCTCGATGTTCCCGCCGCTGATCACGGCAGTTTTTCCTCCCGCATCAATCCCATCGCCTTTGGTAGAACCGATTTTCAAAGAACCGCCCTGTATGGTGAACCCTTCGGAATGGAATCCGTCGGAAGCCGCGGAAGCGACGACAATCACTCCTTCGCGCACAGTGGTCGTTGTTTCACTTGCAATGGCATGCTTAGCCGCGCCACTGATGGTCAGTCGACCATAGCCTTCGAATACGAGTGCTCCCTTTTTCGTGATCAGTGTAGCGTTTTCACCATTTCCTGTAGCGTCGGAAAGGACATTGGTGCCTTTCAGTTCAACGGTGACGATTCCCTCGTTTTTCGTAATCTGGATTGGCGGAAGCGCCGATGTGGAAGTGATGACCGCGTTATTCAATGTTAATTTTATATCCGCTGGCGTCTGAATTTTCAGCGAGCCGTTGGAGGTTGTACCCGAAACGACATATTCCAGCACCGACGAGGCCGACGACGACAGTGTCACATCTGCACCGCTTTTCGAGACCGTCACGCTTCCGTCGGCAGGCAAGTTTACGACATCTGCAGTATTTCCGGCGTAAAGGATGTTGATGGCATTGGCGCTGATCGTAATGGTCTGTAAAGTCGTATTCGGAACTTTCACGTCCGCATTGCTCACAGTAATGTCGGAAATCACGCCTGTTTCAAATCCCTCCAGGTAAACAATAATCTGATAATTCCCCGCCGGAATATCCGGAATGGAATACCCTCCCGAAGCATCTGCGGTGGCGGCCTGACCCACGTAGGAATTGTCGCTCGTCCGTCTGACCTGTACCGAAGCGCCCGACGCGGCACTGCCGTCGGGTTTGAGTACCGTACCACTGATAGCATACATCGGCAAGGCAATTTTCTGAAGCACTATCTCATTGACCGTCAAATCGACATCAGAGACCTTGATTTCAGTGACAGACGCCGTTTCATAGCCGTTGAGCGTTACCACCAAGGTATATGAACCCGCGCTCACCCCCGTGATGATAAATTCACCGGCCGCATTGGTCGGCGACTGTCCAGCATCGCTGTTATCCGATGCTTTCTGAAGCATCACGGAAGCGCCAGATGCTGCGCCCCCATCGGATTTCGTTACCGTACCGCCGACGCTGTAAGTCTGCGGAGCGATCTCCGCTTCGTCCTGATCGCCGGAACAAGCGAGAATCAATACCATAACAGCTACAGATACCAATCCGTAAAGCGCTGTTGTTCTCAATCTCTTTTTCATCTTTCAATAATTTGTTTTTTTATATGATCTCAATCATATCGGTTTCACATTTCAATCACCGATTCTCAATTAATCTTCTGCTTCATAGACACGCACGCCGACCCTCCCCATGCTCATAGACGTGAAAATGCCAAATGCATTCGTGACAAAACTTACCGGATTCGCCAAATCGGTCGAACTGATACGTTCGTAGAGTTCGGCGTAATCTTTGTCTATCCGATAAACATAAATCCAGTGGCTGCCGACGGAACGAAATTCACGCGCTGCAACCTGATAGCTGTTGCCTTTGAAAGGCTGGAGCATTCTATGCCCGAAGATGCCCATCGAAGGCATGTCACTCGTATTCGGACTTTCGATATACAATTGATAATAGCTCCCATCGGGATCGTCCCATGACACCAGCACGCCGCTGGTGTCGGAATCGTCCCAGAAAGTCCAGGCCGAATATTCCAGGGATTGCGGCGCTACGCGCAGATTCTGTACCGGCGCCGGAACGGTGGTTGAACCCTCAATCGTCTTGCCATTATAATCAAACAGCAAATGAAACACTTGATTTTCGCGAATCGTATCTTCTCCCAAATCAAGTGTATATGTGCCTTTCGTAGCTTCTGTAAGAATTTTGTCATTCACTTTCAGTGTCAATCCTCCCAACGGTTCGGAAACATCCACTTCGTCGGTCAGATAGGCCTCCATGCTGTACACTTTCACTGTCAGGCTGTTCGTGCCCTCTTGCAGGAAACTCTCTACCACCGGTGTTTGCGTATCGATGTCGTAATCCATCAGCGATCCACTGCATCCGGCCAGCAATATACAACCTATAATCGACAATCGACTGTTTAATACTATCTTCTGTATTTTATTCATTTTTTTTTGTATTATTTCAATTGCACACTCAAAGTAATGTTGGGCGTAAATCCCAACAAGTTGATATTCGTCTCGGTGACGCCCATCTGCGTGTCGTACGCATATTCGCGGTACCACACATTGGCGCGGTCATAGACATTAAACAACGAAACGCTGATGCTGGATTTGAATGATTTGATAAACGACAAATCGTACTTTGCCAGCAAATCCATCCGATGGTAGTCGGGATAACGGGCATTGTTTTTCTTGTCAACCACCACAAAACTCATATTTCCGCCATTCGGAGTCGTGAGGGTATATGCCCCGATGGGTTCGGTAAACGGTTTGCCGGTAGCATAAATCCAGGTCGCCGAGAGCGTCAGGTACTTGGTCGGCTTGTAGGTTGCTACGAATTTCAGTTCGTGGGTGACATCCTGATTGGAAGGATAATAGCCATTCCCATAGACCGGAAAACGGTAACGTGTTTCACTCAAAGTATAAGCCATCCAACCCGTCAGGATTCCATATTTTTTCTGCAACAGGAAATCCACGCCGCGCGAATAGCCATCGCCGTTATAAAAGAACTCCTGATATCCCGAATTATCTATGAATGAGCGGGTAAACCGCAGGGTATATTCACTCAGATCATACAGTTTTTTATAATATGCCTCCACATCAAAAAGATAATCTTTCGTCTCGTAACTACCGCCCGCCACCAAGTGCATGGCGCTGCTGACAGGGATTCCTTCCTTGTCGGAGAGCAGCCAAATATCGCGACTGCCGGCTGAAATATCTTCCCTGACGATGCGATTGACGAACTGCTTATAATATCCGGCAGAAGCTTTCAGGCTCTTTTTGGAGTCGAGCTTGTAGAAAGCCTGCAGACGCGGTTCGATATAGGGACGTGCAGTCACATCGAAATACGAAAGACGCAAACCCGGCAGCAACGTGAAATTTTCTTTCCACGTCACACGGTCTTGCAGGTATACAGAGGCCAAATTCCCCTGATTTTTCATATTCAGAATAGAGAGCGTATCGCTTTGTGCATAAGCATATTTGATTGCATAATGTGAATAATTTAATCCAAATTCCAATTTATTGGATCCACTGATCTTATATTCATTGTCGAGTTTGAAAGAATAATCGTTCAAGTTGTTGTCTTCGTTCGTATTCATATCAAACATCACTGCCGACGAACCCGAAGTGGTCGTCACGCTGTTTTGACGGTTACGAAGACTGTAATAGTTGGAAAACGAAGCCAATACATTGGAATACAACCGATTGTCCCAGTTTCGCGACCATTTGATGCTGCTGCCGACATTCCCCCAGTTGGTCTTATCGGTAATGCTGCCGCTCATGAACGAACTGCCGAACCCGTCGCGGGAATTGTCGAGCACGTCTTCGCCGTTGAAGAAACTCAACGAAATAATATCCCGCTTATTGGGATTGTACGTCAGTTTGGCATTCAGGTCATAGAAATACGACTTGGGTTTTTCCTGATTACGCATATTGAAGCGGCCGCCCATGCCTCCTCCACCCATGGAGGACTGGTTGTTGGAGTAGACATCTGTAAATTTATCGTACATAAAACTTTGGAACGAACGGCGGCCGGCAACAAAAAACGAGCCTTTCTCATTACCGAAAGGCACTTCTGCAAATGCATTGAATCCAAGAAAACCGGCATCTGCTCCAATATTAAAATCTTTATCATCACCGGTTTTGCCCACTATCTCCATCACGCTCGACAGCCGCCCGCCGTATTTGGCGTCGAATCCGCCTTTGTGCAATTGCACATCTTTTACGGCATTGGTATTGAATGCGCTGAAAACGCCCATCAAGTGTTCCTGATGATAAATTGTAAAACCGTCGTACAGCACCAGATTCTGATCTGGGGTACCTCCTCGCACATACATTCCTGCTGACGACTCGTTGCTTCCGGCCACACCCGGCATCAGTTGGAATGTGCGAAACAGGTCTTTTTCGCCCAAAGCCGGCAGGTCGGCAATCTTGGCAGCCGTAGTCTGGATGATACCTATCGACTGTTCGGGAATCTTCAACACATCTTCCCGCTGGGTGACGATCAGGATCTCATCCAGGGTGTTGATGGCCGGTTGCAATTCGACGAACAGATTTTGCACATTGATTTCGGGCGAAAGGAAAAACCGTTGCGTCTCATAGCCCAAATATTTAAAGATTAGCGTAGCCGTGTCGGACGGCACGTGGTATAGTGTAAAATAGCCATCGGTATTGGTCTGGGTTGCGATATTATGACCATCCACATAGACCGTTGCGAAAGGGAGCGGCTCGCCATTGGTCTGGTCTTTGATACGTCCGGTGACGGTAAAATCTCGGCGCTTTGCATCTCCCGCAAACCGACGGTTTTCAACTTTCGTCCGGTTTTTCGGCAGGTTTTTTTTCAGTACAATGCAATACACACCTGCTTCATCCTGGTAATACGCCAACTCATCGATTACCCGGAAAATCACTTCAAAGGCCTGAAGCGGCGTGGCGCCCAGATACACCCAATCGAATGAATAAGGAGCCACAAGCGCAGAATCGTACTTCAATGAAAGTCCATATTTGGTTTCAAAATCGTTAAGCACCCGCTGCAGTTTTGCGCCGAAATATTTCTCACGAACTAAAGTTGTATCGGCATTTTGCGCTCGGCCATCTACCGAGACGAACACCATTGCAATACTAAGCATTAATAACACGCGTTTTATCTGAATCATAGAGGTTCGTTTATTGATTATTTTCGGCAATGTTACACAAATAAATGCAGGAACACCCTAACCAAAAGGGTGAAACGGAAAATAAAACGGATGAAACGGGAAAAAATAAATTAAAAAAATGTTTATCCGTCTTCGCGTAATACCTTCCGATCACCCGGCACGATCCACATAATTCGCGTATGCTGTCGCTACTTTGTCGCGCTTTCGAGCCTTTTCATTACTGCGAAAAGGAAAACAGCCGAGAGCAGACAGCAAGCAATCAGTACGCCCCAAACTCCCCATAACGGGATTTTGCTTTCCCAGATTGCTGCGATAACCGAAGTGAGGTAATTACCCACGGCCGTTGCCGCAAACCAGCCGCCCATCATCAAGCCTTTGTATTTGGGCGGAGCAACTTTGGTGACAAAAGATATTCCCATCGGACTCAATAAAAGTTCGGCGAAAGTCAATGTCAAATAAGTACCGATCAACCAGTTGGGGTCAAGCAAAATATCGCTCACGCCTCCAACATTTTTGAGTTCAGCGGGCGATTTCAATCCAAACGAGGCGATGGCCAGGATGGCGAAACCCGCTGCTGCCACCAACATCCCGTAGCCGATTTTGCGTGGCGTCGAGGGTTCTTTCTTGATTTTTTCGAGCCAACCGAAGATGGCGATGGAGAATGGCGTAAGCGCCACCACAAAGAAGGGGTTGAATTGTTGGAAAATTTGAGGTTCAATTTTTATGGAATCATCCATCAAACCGTAACGCCAGGCAACCAAAGCCGCTGCAACAACCAGTACTGCACCCGAAATCAATTTACCTTTCGGTTTTTCCGATTGGAAAATGCTGAACAAAGCATAAATTCCGACACAGATCAATGCCAGATTGATGACGTCCATTCCGATTCGTGTCCAACCTTCAACAAAACTCTGCGTGTAGTCGCGGGCGAAAAAAGTCATTGTCGAACCGTTTTGATGGAACGACATCCAGAAGAAAATGACAACGGCAAACACCAAACCGAGCGCCACCACGCGTTCTTTTGTCTGCTTCGCCGTCAGTTGAACCTCTTCTGCCACGCCCGCAGCTGTTTTCTGACGCGCATTGAAATCGGCATGTGCGTACAACCGCTTCGAGCAGAGATAAATGGCCATCGATACAATCAACGAGATGCAGGCGACGCCGAACCCATAGTTGTATGAGGCCGAAAGTTTATCGATATACAAATGTGAAAATTGGAACAAGTCGGTGAATTGAGCGCCTTGCGCAGCCATCAGGTCGGTCAGTTTTGCCGCCCCTTCGGTAGCGATGGTACCGTCGATACATTGATGCGCCAACGCGGGAATATCTGCCACATAGTGCAAACCGGCTTTCCCCATGAAATAATTGACCACTTCGGTCGCTGCGCGCGGAGCAAACATGGCGCCGATGTTTATCGCCATATAAAAGAGCGAAAAACCCGGATCGCGACGGCTCTTGTATTTCGGGTCGTCATAAAGATTGCCCACCAACACCTGCAGGTTGCCTTTGAAAAGTCCTGTTCCGAGTGCAATGATAAAGAGAGCGCCGATCAGCACAGGCATTCCCATTCCGGGGATGGCCATCAGAATGTAGCCGATAAACATGACTACAATGCCGACGGTGACGGTTTTGCCGTAGCCCCACAGATTGTCGGCAATCAAGCCGCCGACGACAGGTAAAAAATAGACGGCAGCGAGAAAAACACCGAAGATTTGCCCTGTAACTGCGGCGGACAGACCGAATTTGGCTTGCAAAAACAGTACGAAAATTGCAAGCATCGTGTAGTAACCAAAACGCTCGCCGGTGTTGGCCAATGCAAGCGCGTATAGTCCCTTGGGATGATTTTTAAACATAAGCGTTGTATTTAATTAAAAATATGATTATAGCATGATCCTTTATGCAAGCATCATGAAACTTTTTCTAACCACATGCGAAGGCATGTTCTATTTAATTTTTCCGAACCAGGGGTTGACCGTTACCGTCGTGATAACTCCCTGTAATAATCAGGATAAAGTCTATCAGCACCCAAATACCGCAACCGCCAAGCGTCAATAATTGTACGATACCAATACCGGTGCTCTTGGTATAGAAACGGTGCACACCTAAATAGCCGAGGAAAATGCACAACAACAAGGTTGTTAACCAATCATAGCCATCGGCAACAGGCGTTTCGGCCTTCAAACTTACGCCGCATTTCACACAAATGACGGCTTTATCGGAAACTTCATTTCCACAATTCGGACAAAACATAATTGTATCAATTTAAAATTAATATTCATTGGCAAAGATAGCGATTTTTTTTGATGCGCAATGATCGGTTATTAAATATATGGTATTCTACTCATTCGTAAGTTCAATTAGTAAATGCAACTTTTTCGCCATCGCATACGCCAAGAACCAACCCAAAAAAGTCAATTACAATGTCATCATCAAGTGACAAAAGCATACGGATCACACGGAAATGAATCCATGCGATCCGTACGATCTGCGTTATTTTAATTGAAATTAATTCGCGAAAAGGAGCTTTCCTTCAACGGCATCCACCACGATCGGCCTGTCGCGATTGATTTTCCGAGCCAACATCTCTTTCGAGAGCGGATTGAGGACATGCCGCTGGATGACACGCTTCACCGGACGTGCGCCGAATTGCGGGTCGAAGCCTTCATCGGCGATCAGTGCGATGGCCGTGTCGGTGAATTGCAGTTCGATGCCGTTTTCGGCAAGCAGTTTCTTCACAGCATTGAGTTGTAATTCCACTATCTCCTTGATTTCCTGTTCGTTCAGCGGGGTGAACATGATCGTTTCATCAATTCGATTCAGAAACTCCGGACGGATGGTTTTCCTTAAAAGTTCGAGGACAGCATTTTTTATCGCTTCCTGTTTATCCTTATAATTCTTAAAGTCCGCGATGTAATCCTCCGGATTGCTAATAATTTGCGACCCCAAATTGCTTGTCATGATAATGATGGTATTCTTGAAATTGGCAGTCCGTCCTTTGTTGTCGGTGAGGCGACCGTCGTCGAGCACCTGTAGCAGAATATTGAACACATCGGGGTGCGCTTTCTCTATTTCGTCGAACAAGACAACGGAATAAGGTTTGCGGCGCACGGCTTCTGTCAATTGTCCGCCTTCGTCGTAACCGACATAGCCCGGAGGCGAACCGATGAGCCTGGTGACGCTGAATTTTTCCTGATATTCGCTCATGTCGATGCGGGTCATCATGTTTTCGTCGTTAAACAGGTATTCTGCGAGCGCCCTGGCGAGTTCTGTCTTCCCGACACCTGTCGTGCCGAGGAAGATAAACGAGCCGATGGGTCGCTTCGGATCCTGCAAGCCCGCACGGCTGCGGCGGATGGCATCGCTGACGGCGGCGATCGCTTCGTCCTGACCGACAACCCGTTTGTGGAGTTCTTCTTCGAGGTGCAGCAATTTGTCCGATTCACTTTGCAGCATACGGCCTACCGGGATGCCTGTCCAGCGAGAAACGACATCTGCGATATCGTCCGTGTCCACTTCTTCCTTGATCATGGCCGATCCGCTTTGCATTGCCGACAGTTCGCTCTTAAACTTCTCTATCTCATCTTCTTTCTGTTTCAAGAGTCCGTAACGGATTTCAGCCACTTTACCGTAATCGCCTTCGCGTTCCGCACGTTCCGCCTTGTATTTCAGGTCTTCGATGTCGATCTTGTTTTGCTGTATCTTGTTGATGATTTCGCGCTCCGACTGCCACCGCGCCTTGAAATGCGCTTCTTCGTCTTTCAGTTCTGCAATTTCCTTGTTGAGTGTTTCTAGTTTTTCTTCGTCGTTTTCGCGCTTGATGGCTTCGCGTTCGATTTCGAGCTGGGTAATCTTGCGCGTGATTTCGTCGAGCGCTTCCGGCACCGAATCCACCTGCATCCGCAGACGGGCGGCAGCTTCGTCCATCAGGTCGATTGCCTTGTCAGGCAAAAAGCGGTCGCTGATATAGCGGGTAGAAAGTTGTACTGCAGAGATGATGGCATCATCCTTGATCCGGATTTTATGATGATTTTCGTATTTTTCTTTCAATCCGCGCAAGATGGAAATGGCATCCGCTTCGCTCGGTTCATCGATCATCACCTGTTGGAAACGGCGTTCCAAGGCTTTGTCTTTTTCAAAATATTTCTGGTATTCGTTGAGTGTAGTCGCCCCGATGGCGCGTAGTTCGCCGCGTGCCAGCGCCGGTTTCAGGATATTGGCGGCGTCCATTGCTCCTTCGCCTCCACCGGCGCCCACCAAGGTATGGATTTCGTCAATGAAGAGGATGATTTCGCCTTCCGACTGAATCACTTCATTCACAACGGACTTCAGACGTTCCTCAAATTCGCCCTTGTATTTTGCTCCGGCGATGAGGGCGCCCATATCGAGCGAGAAAATCTGCTTCGATTTCAAGTTGTCGGGCACGTCGCCGCGTACAATCCGGTGTGCCAGCCCTTCAGCGATGGCCGTCTTACCTACGCCCGGTTCACCGATCAGGATGGGATTGTTTTTTGTACGACGACTTAAGATCTGCAACACCCTGCGGATTTCTTCGTCGCGTCCGATGACAGGGTCTAATTTTCCCGAACGGGCGCGTTCGTTCAGATTGATGGCGAATTTCGACAGCGATTGATAAGTGTCTTCAGCCGACTGGCTGGTCACCTTGTTGCCATGTCGAAGTTCTTCAATGGCGGCTCGCAGGCCTTTTTCGGTGACGCCTGCGTCTTTCAGCATCGTAGAGACGCTGCTTTTTTCGAGAAAAAGTGCGAGCAAGATTGGTTCGACCGACACATACTCGTCGCCCATTTTAGAACTCAAGTCTACGGCTTTTTGGAGCACCGCGTTGGTTTCACGGCTCAGGAAAGGTTCGCCACCCGTCACTTTCGGAAAGGATTCAATTTCCTTATCCAGCACATTGTTGAGATGCGGGAGGGCAACGCCCAATTTCTGAAAGATAAAATTTGAAATATCTTTTACTTCGATTAAGATGGATTTCAACAGGTGCGCCGGTTCGATCGATTGCTGGGAATGACTGCGGGTCAGTTCAATCGCTTTCTGTACGACTTCCTGTGATTTGATGGTAAAATTATTGTAATTCATTGTTTGTATTTCCTTAATTATTAATTTTGTTATTTACCAAAACCACAACAAACTGCTTGCCAAGCCTGCGTTTTATGTCATTTTGGCAGAAAATACACAACAATCAGTTGATAATGAGATTGATATCAATATTTTTTTTATTTGTCGTATCTGCTATCAAATAATTTCATACCTTTACCTCGGATTTTATTCTTAATAATTTGATAAAATAATATGTGCGCTTTTCGACCTGTATCCCTAAAGCAGTTGATTTGGGTGTCTATTGTGCTGATAGCCATATTTATCGTCTTAATACATCGAAAGCCGCATGATATTGAGGATTTAGCCAAAGAGCTGGCTGACATCCAAATCAAGCGAGACAAATTAAGAAAAGAAATCGATTCCCTGAAAATCATTGAAAAATTACAATGGGGCATTAGTCCAGATCTATTTGTTGTCCCTGATTTGTATGTCCATTAATCTAAATATTTGACACGATGTTTGAACAAATTATTACAAGTACGAAAATCATTAAAACCGATCGGCTGACGGCCAAGGATTTGGATAAACTGATATTTTATTATGGTGGAGAAGCAGCATGTCCGGCCATCATTACCGGTCATAATCCGTTCCCTGCGCGTGATAAAATGCTGGATGAACTCCGAAAAATCCGTCCCGCGGAAGTGCTCAACAAGGTGGCTCCCGATCCTAAAGTCAAGGATGTCATGGAGATGTGTGACGAATTGAAAAAGAAGCCTGTCAACGTCCTCATCGGCATTGGAGGCGGCAGTGCCATGGACTCGGCCAAAGGTGTCGCCGTCATCTTAAGCAATGGAGGAGACCTGGAAGAATATTTCGGCGCAAAACCGGTTCGGGCAATCGAAAAGCGGGATATCGCTTTGATCTTAATTCCAACAACGGCAGGCACCGGCTCGGAAGTGACCAAAGTCGGCGTGTTTACCGATCGCAACGGAAGAAAACAGACGCTCATGCACCCACTCCTGATCCCGGATGCCGCGGTATTGGTCAACGAATATGTGTTGCGAATGCCGCCTGCCCTCACCGCCGCTACTGCTTTTGATGCGCTTTCGCATACCTTGGAAACGCTCTGGAATCGGAATGCCACACCCATCTCCGACCGTGCGGCGATCGAAAGCGCTGTGCATATCTTGAAATGGATGGAAACGGCCTACAACAGTTCCATCTCTGGCGCTCAAGAAGGCCTCCCGGAAATGCTTGAAGGCGCATGCATGGCCGGTACCGCTTTTTGCATCACCGGCACCGCTGCCGTACACGCCCTTTCATTCGTTTTTTCGGAAGAATGGCATATTCCTCACGGTGTTGCTTGCGCTTTTATGCTGGAAGATATTTTCCGGCTGAACTGTAAGGACAAAAAGACAAAACAACAACTGTCGAAGATTGCCGAAATTCTTTATGGGAAACACGATGAAGACACACTCATCGCGATGTTGCTGGACAAAATCATTTCCCTCAAACGGAATTTAGGTATGCCTTTTACCTTCAACGATCTGAATGTCGCACTGCGTGAAGAAGAAATCGGCGGCTTGTTTGACAAAACGCTGGACGATCCTAAAATGAAAAACAACGTGATCGCCATCGACCGGCAATTGGTTCACGAATTGATAAGAAAGAAATTTCAATAATTCTCCGCCAGCAGCATCAATAAGAAAAGGAAGGTTTTCGGATCCAATACTTTTCGGAGTTTTTGGATGGCATAAGCTTTCATCGACTTCACGCTGCTGAGTGAAATATCCATACGTTTGCCGATTTCTTCCTGCGAGAGGCCTTGAAGTGTAAGCGTCATCAGCAATGCCGAGCGTTCGGGTAATTGCCGGATGGCGCCGCGAAGCAGTCGGTAGGATTCCTCTTCAATCACCTTTTCCCTGAGCGATTTTTCTCCTGCTATTTCCATTACGAATTGGGAGTGATGTAGTTTCAGGCGTTCATTGTCACGCAAACAATTAAGTGACAGATTTTTGACACTCGCATACAGATAACTCCCGACCGCTTTTTCATTGTCGGGCAAACTCTGTTCTTCCCATATTTTCACAAACAGGTTCTGAACAATATCTTCCGCATCCTCACGGCTTTTCACGATATTGTCCGCGAAATTGACTAGCGAGAAATAATATCTTCGTATGAGGGCGTTAAATTTTTCCGAGTCGTATTGCAGTTTCATACGTCCATGATTTTCCCGGTTGTGGGTGATTTTACGATACAAAAATAGATAGAATTATTAATAAATCATTTTTTCCTCGATTTTTTACCTACTTTTTAAAGAAAGTAGTGTCTAATATATAGAACATTGAAAAATATGGAATATTCTGAAGAAATAAAAATTGCCAATCTGATTGTCGCATCATTGACCGGTGCGATTACCGATGCACAGCAGACGGAATTGGATTACTGGCTGTCTGAAAACAATGACAACCGGATGCTTTACAACCGCATATCGGAAAAGCATGACTTGCTTGTTTCAAACGATTCCGATAAAGAAAACGAATACGTGGAACAGGCGATTCGAAAAATACAAGCACGGATTGCCGCAGGGAATGTCCAACACAAAGAAACAAGGATAATTCCCCTCCAACGCTTTCTGCATTATGCTGTTGCCGCCTGCTTGCTGGTCGGATTGTCGATTTCTGCATTTTTGCTGCTGAACCGGCAAATTGAGTACACCGACCTTCCCGAAGCAGCACGGATTGCTTCGTCGAAAGTGAAGCTGATTACGCCTGACGGCAAAGAAATCAGCCTCGGCTACGATGCGCCGGAAACAATCAAGGCAGGAAGCGGCGCGATCTCACGTAACAACAACGGTTTGTTCCTGACCCTCGATGAAACGAAAAATACCTCAACCAGCAGTATGGATACAGTCATGCACTCCATTGTGACCGGCATCGGCGGCGAAACGCTGTTTGTCCTCTCCGATAACTCCAAAGTCTGGCTCAATGCCAACAGCAGGCTGGATTTTCCCGTTAAGTTTTCCAAAGAAAAACGGAAAGTGATCCTCACAGGCGAAGCCTATTTCGAAATCGCCCCCGACAAGCGCCGACCATTCACAGTCGAAACAAATGAAATGGCGATTGAAGTACTTGGCACATCGTTCAATATCAAAGCCTACAACGACGAACCGACTGTGCAGACGACATTGCTCACAGGCAAAGTGTCCATCAATGTATCCGATAAAACGCTGGAATTAAATCCCGGACTGACCGCCATCCTCGATCGAAAGCAAGAGAAAGTGGAAGTAAAACAAGCCGATATCGAAGCGGTAATGGCATGGAAATCAGGATATTTTATCTTTCACGACGAAGACCTCCAAACGGTGGTGCGCACACTCGCACGTTGGTATGATGTGAAATTTGTTACCAACGACGTGGTCAGCAATGGCCATACTTTCAACGGACGACTCAACAAATACCTGACTCTGCAAGAGATACTGGAAAGAATCACGTTGACCGGAGGACCAAGATTCCGATTGGAAGGAGATCAAGTTTTTCTGGAATAAAAATGAACAAACTAATGTAATCCGATAAAAAGCAATGAACAAAAAACGAAAACAACACGTAAAATGGCGATGCTTGATTGGTGCGATAGGGCTTATCTTGCTGTTTGCAACACCTATCGCAAAAGCGGCAGAACAGACGCCATCGCCTAAAATTACCATCAATCTGGAAAACGATTCGATGTTGGAAGCCTTGCGCAAGATTAACAAGCAGTGCGGCAGCCTGATCATGTTCAAAAACGAAGAAGTGCAAAAAGAGCAGAAGCGCGTCACGCTCTCACTGAAAGAGGCGACCGTAGAAGAAGCGGTTGCCGCTTGCCTCTCCAACACACGGCTCCAGTACTCTAAGCGAGGCAATGAAATCATCATCACACCACGTCCGGGACCGCGCTCAGGAACGAATGTGGAAACGTACAAAAAACCCGAGCAAGTTGCTGGCCGGGTAGTAGACCCGGAAGGAGCGCCGCTGGCAGGAGTGACGGTCATCATCAAGGGCACTCAGTTGGGTGTGATCACCGACAACAATGGTGAATTTCAGTTGACGGCGGACGAAAATGCCACATTGCTGTTTTCATGTATCGGTTTTGAATCTGCCGCATACCCTATTTCGGCATTGCCGACACCCATCGTGCTCCATGAACAGGCGGGCTCGGTGGATGAGGTCGTGGTTTTGGGCTATTTCAACCTCTCGAAAAACAATTTCACCGGCTCTGCGGTAACTGTTTCCGGAGAAGACCTCAAGCGCATCAATCCTACAAACTTGCTGAAAAGTTTTGAGACTTTCGACAGTTCGTTTAAGTTGCTGACCGACAACCTTGCGGGCAGCGACCCGAACCGCTTGCCGAATATCAATGTTCGCGGGGTATCCTCATTACCGACAAACGCGAGCACAGATGTGCTGCGACGCGACAACATCGCGAGCAGCATGAATATGCCGACGTTCATCTTAGACGGGTTTGAAGTCGGAATAGAAAAGATATACGACCTCGACGTGAACCGGATAGCCACCGTCACACTGCTCAAAGACGCAGCAGCGACGGCTATCTACGGCTCGCGGGCATCGAATGGTGTATTGGTAATAACGACCATCGCACCCGAAGAAGGTAAAATCCGCGTGTCGTATAACTACGAACTGACGGCAAGTTTTCCTGACCTGACTTCCTACGACGTGCTTGATGCCGCCAACAAGTTAGAATATGAGCGTCTTGCAGGCGTCTATGAAACGGAAGGAATGTCGCTTCAAGATCAGGAAGAGCTGTATTACAGCAAATTATATAATGTCGTGAGCGGTGTCAACACCGACTGGCTGGCTCAGCCGGTGCGTAACGCTTTCGGCAACAAACATTCTCTGTATATCGAAGGCGGCTCGGAAACGCTTCGATATGGCATCAATGGCCTGTATCAGACCTCGCCCGGCGTGATGAAAGCCTCCGGACGCACCCGATACGGGCTGGGCGTTGATCTACAATACCGCAACAACGACCGCCTGACGTTCAAAAATGCGCTCTCTGTCACGAAAGTTCGCAGCGACGAAACGCCTTACGGATCGTTCTCGGAGTATGTGCAGATGAACCCATACTATCCGAAGACCGATGAGAAAGGCGAAATAGTGCAACAGATCGACACCTGGACCGACCGCAGCGGGGCGGGCAACAGCATCGCCAACTTGATAGTTCTCAACCCGTTGTACAACGCTACGCTGAACAGTTTTGCCGCCTCGCGCTATACGGAGATAAATGACGCCTTCACTGCCGAGTGGAACATCATGCAAAACCTGCGTCTACGCGGCGTTTTCAGCCTTTTGCAGAAAAGTACCACCAGTGACCGCTTCACCTCTCCCAATGCCAACAGTTTCTTCTACTACTCGGTGGCGGATGTCGCCAAACGCGGCAGTTACACTTTCGGTTCGCAGGAAGAAACATGGCTCGACGGCAACCTTACACTCACTTACAATTTTCAGTTGCAAGCACACTTCGTCAATTTTGCACTGGGCGCCAACGTCCGCACGGGCGACAGCGATTATAAGTCATTCAGTGCCATCGGCTTCACCAACGACCGCTTCACCGACATCGGGTTCGCTCGCTCGTATGCCGAAGGCGGCTCTCCCTCGTCGTCAGTCAGCATTGAACGACTTTTCGGCTCATTTTTGAGTCTCAACTACTCATTCAACGATCGTTACCTGCTCGACGCTTCGTTTCGTGCCGACGGTTCATCGAAATTCGGATCCGACAACAAGATTGCTCCGTTCTGGGCAGCAGGCATCGGATGGAATCTTCATAATGAGGAGTTTCTGAAAAATAGGAATGTTTTTAGTCAGTTGCGCCTGAAGGCGAACACGGGACTCACCGGTTCGGTGTCGTTTAGCCCGTTCATGACCAACACTTTGTATGAATATAACAAGAATAACTGGTATTCTACCGGCGTCGGCGTGATCGTATCGCAGTATGGCAACAGCAATCTGCGCTGGCAACGGACGCAGAATTTCGACATCGGAGTTGATTTGGGACTCTTCAACGACCTCGTCTATCTGTCGGCGCGCTATTACAACCGTCTGACAAAGGACATGCTCACAGATATTACCCTGCCGCCTTCGACGGGTTTCAGTTCCTATCGTGACAATCTCGGTAACATTGAAAATCGTGGCTTTGAAGGTTCTTTCCGCTTCACATTGCTGAAAAACAAAGACTGGAACTGGACGGTGAGCGGCAACATGTCGCATAACCGCAACCGTTTGCTGAAGATTTCCAACAGTCTGAAAGAACTCAACGACAAAGCCGACGCGATACAGCAGGACGCCGACAACTCGCTTGCGAGCGTACCGCTATTGCGCTACAGCGAAGGGCAATCGGTCAACACCATCTACGCCGTACGCTCGTTGGGCATCGATCCCGAAAACGGACAGGAGATTTTTGTCAAGAAAGACGGCTCTACGACCTACGAGTGGTCTGTATCAGACATTGTACCTATCTGTGACGCCACGCCAAAGATTGATGGCCACTTCCGAACCGACCTCTATTGGCGCGGATGGCTTCTCGATATTGCTTTCTACACACGCGGAGGCGGTTACGAATATAACCAGACGCTTGTGGATAAGATTGAAAACGCCGACCCGCGATTCAATGTCGATAGCCGCGCCTTGAACGACCGTTGGAAAGCTCCCGGCGATGTGGCGCTGTACAAAAACATTCGCGACAAATCGGTTACACGCGTCACAGATCGCTTTATCCAGCGCGACAATCTGATTGACCTGCGTTCCGTGTCGCTCTCGTACGATTGGAAACAGGCATGGCTTAAGAAGGCCGGACTCAGTTTTCTGCGCACCACAATTACTGCCAACGACTTATGGCAAACCTCATCCATCGTCATCGAAAGAGGCATCGACTACCCATTCGCCCGCAGTTGTACCTTCTCATTACAGGCAATATTTTAAATGATTACAAAAATGAAACGGTTATTATTTCTTATTCCTTTGATAATATGCTCGTGTAACGACTGGCTTGATGTACAGCCCGAAGCGAGCGTCAGCGCCGAAGAACTCTTCAGTACGGAAGAGGGTTTCTTTGAAGCCATCAACGGCGTATATACCAGATGTAACGACAATTATTTCTACGGCGGACTGTTCTCTGTGGAAATACTGGACGTGATGGCGCAAAACTATTCGTTCAACGTTCAAGACTATACGAACTATCAGAAAACATCGACGTTCGACTTCACCGACGCTACCCTGCGTTGGCGCAACGAGCAGATATGGAGCATCGGCTACAATGCGATAGTGAACGCCAACCTGATCCTCGAAAATATCGACGCCCATCAAGACGTCTTTCACGCAGGGATGTACGAACTCGTTAAGGGTGAAGCGCTTGCACTTCGTGCATACATCCACTTCGACCTGTTGCGTTACTTCGCACTTCCTTATGCTACAGGCGCTTCTACGGAAGCCATCCCCTACGTAACGACATACAGCAACAAGGTTACCGCACTCTCAACCGTACAAGAAGTTGTCGGTCGTGTTACCGACGACCTGAAAGCTGCACGTGCGCTGCTTGCCACTGCCGATCCCATCCTTTCGGACGACTACGTTGTCGGATACAATACCGATGCTGAGACCGTTTCGACGGAAATGAGCAACACGAACCTCTTCTTGCAGAACCGTCGGCATCGGCTGAACTACTACGCCGTCTGCGCCACCCTCGCACGCGCATACCTCTACACCGGGAATACGTCGGAAGCCTACGCCATGGCACGCGAAGTCATTGAGGCACAGAAATTTCCATGGGTGAACGTGGACGACTTTCTCGCCGCCGAGCAGACACGAGACCGGCTGATGTATACCGAGATCATCTTCGGATGGTATGCCGAGAACCGCATTACCGACATGGAAGCACGCTATGAGAACACCGTAACCGGCTATTTTATCCATGGCGACCACGCTGCTTCGATATACGAAACGGCTTTGGCGGGTGCAGACGACATTCGCTTCAAGGGCTGGTTCTTTCAGACCTCAAACGACCGTCAGATAATCAAGTACTTACGCAACAGCGAAGAGGTCGGTAATCGTCACTACCTGATCATCCCCGCCATTCGCCTGAGCGAAATGTATTACATTGCAGCTGAAGCGGTTTATAATTCCGACCCTGCTGCCGCGGCAACGCTGCTCAACGAAGTGCGCACACATCGCGGCATTCGCGTAGCGCTCGACAAAGACTGCAACTTTGTCGACGAACTGCTACGCGAATACCGCAAGGAGACCTACGCCGAAGGGCAGTCGTTCTATGCCTACAAACGCCTTGGAAGGAATATCGTCGCCGAGAACGGAGCGCCTTACCTGCCTTCGGTCATTGCCCCCGTGCCGCTGCCCGATGCAGAAATAGAATTTGGAAATCGCTAAAAACAATTATCATGAGAAAATATATATTCTTTTCCATTATTGCCTGCCTAGCAGCGGGGTGCAGCGAAGACGTCATCGACACGTACCACGCGCCGCAGGACAATGTTTACTTCGACGTCAATGACAACAACAGTCTCATCTTTTCGTTTGCCGACACTTCGCTCAATGTAACGGAAGTAACGTTACTATTGCCCGTAAAGCTTTCCGGCGAGCGGGTATCGCACGATCGATCACTGCGACTTGAGGTGGTAGATACCGCCACCTCAGCGCAGAGCGGCCTGCACTATGCACCACTGTCGACTTCCTACGCACTGCCCGCCGATTCGGGTGTCTTCATGCTGCCGGTCACACTCTTCAACAAAGACGAACTGCTTACCGAACAGTCACTTACGATTGGATTGCGACTACTCGCGTCGGACGATCTCGGCGTGTCGTTCCCAAACCTCACAACGGCGAAAATAACCTTCTCCAGCCGCCTCGAACAGCCCGACTGGTGGATTTATTGGATGGGCGAACTCGGCGTCTACTCTCGCACGAAACATTACCTTTTCCTCGTCTCTTCCGGCACAAAGTCGCTTCATAACCCTTCGGTGGACTTCTTTTCTACCCCGAAAGCGCTTTACCATATCAGCGAATACAAAGCTTTTATGACAGATCCTTTCACCTGGGTAACGAAACATACCGACTACGCTTTAGACCGACAGGCGGATAACAACTATCTCTTCTACCTCAAAGCGACGCCTGAAAAGGTCTATGACCTTATATATGAGCCTGAAAGCGGAAAATATTATTTCAAAGACGAGAACGGCGCGTTCATTTTTATTTAATTACAAACAAATTTTTTTACGTATGAAACTGAAGATATATAGCATATTGGCGCTGACAGTATTCTGGTCGTGCATTACAGACGACGGCAACTACGACTATGTGGCGCCGGAAGAACCGGTGATCACACTCGCCGAAGTTTACGACGCCAACGTGGGCGACCGTCTGTTGATAGAGCCAACAATTGCCTTTTCCAAACCTGAAGCCCTCTCGTTTGAATGGTCGATCGTCGACCTCGATGAGATGACGGAACACACCTATACAGGCGACAAGCTGGACATCTATTTCGGTCTGAAAGCCAAACTCTATTCATGTCGTCTGACGGTCAGCGATGCAACCAACGGAATGAAATATTTTTACCCGTTTAGTATTCAAGGACATACGGCATTCACAGCGGGGACATTTATACTGACTTCCGTCGATGGACAAGCACAACTCGCTTTTGTGAAACCGGACGGAACAGTGCAAGACAACCTCTACGAGATCGTCAACGGCGAACCGCTGCCACACAATCCGCGACAGATTGTAGCTACACAACATCAGAACATGCTTGGCCACCCCTATCTGGGTTACTGGCTGCTTTGCGATGACGAGGACAACCCCGGCGTAGAGATAGATGTAGACAACCTTGAACGACTGCGCACGTTCCGCGAGAACTTTTTCACCGAGCCGGAAGGAGCAATGACGACGGGACCGTTCATCCGCCGCGACGACGCTACGATGTGCGGCATCGTCAACGGCAAATTCTATGTCGGCGCATTTTCCACCTATTATCTCGCGCCGGTTTATGGCTTCTTCGGGTCGCCGGTGCCGGGCAATTACACCCTTGCACCCGCGCTGGCGGTTGGCGCCGATGGCACGTTCTTCTGGAGTTACGACGCACAGCGCCGTGCTCTCGTATGCTTCATACCACCTGCGGGGATGTTTTTCGACGCTTCTGCGATGCCCGGCCCGCCAGCTGTCTTCGATCCAACGAATATCGGGCTGGAACTTATTCACCTCGCAGCCTCTAATAGCGGCTTTTTCCTCTTCGGCAAAAACGACAACGGAGAGCATTATGAACTGAAGTTCTCTACCGGAGGACAGATGGTGATCACGCAATACATTCGTCCGTTCACCCATAGCGGCATCCTGCAGGCCGACAGCCGATGGGCGTTGCTTGCCGGCCAGGAAGTATTCTACATCAGTTCCGGCAACACCATTCATCGCTATAATCCTGTAAATCAAAGCATAGAAACCGTTGCGACACTCAACAGCAGAGTGAGCATGTTGAAAATACTCGATTCCGCGACGCTGCTTGCAGGCGAAGAGGGTCATTTGCATTACATCGGTATCTCGACGGGACAAATAACGAGTACAATAAGCGGTTTTGAAGGTAGCCCGGCAGACGTTTATGTAAGAACTCCAGAGCAATAAACACATACTTGAAGCTGATTTTTTGGTATATTCATAAAAATGACATACCTTCGCTTATTATTTAAAAATCACCTCAAGTATGATCACATTTTTGATTTCGATCGCCGTACTGATTGCGGGTTACTTTCTGTATGGAAAAATCATCGAGAAGCTGTTTGGAATTGACCCTCAGCGAAAAACGCCTGCGCTTACCAAATACGATGGCGTGGATTATGTCCCTTTGAAACCGTGGCGGATTTTCATGATCCAATTCCTGAACATCGCCGGTCTCGGTCCGATATTCGGTGCGATCATGGGCGCCAAATTTGGCACTTCCTCTTTTCTTTGGATTGTGTTCGGAACTATTTTCGCCGGTGCGGTGCATGACTATTTATCCGGAATGATCTCGCTGCGAATGGGTGGAGCGAGCCTTCCCGAAATACACGGGAAATACCTGGGTAATAACATCAAACAGTTTATGCGTGTATTCATGGTCGTCCTGATGATTCTGGTCGGCGTGGTATTCGTCATCGGTCCCGCCGGTCTACTGGCCAAACTGACTCCATCGGTAATGAACGAGACTTTCTGGATAATCGTCATACTCGCTTACTATATTCTGGCCACCTTACTGCCGATCGATAAACTGATCGGGAAGGTTTATCCGTTGTTCGGCTTCTGTCTGTTATTCATGGCCATCAGCATCCTGTTTTCATTCTTTTTCCAACATGTATCGTTGCCGGAAATCTGGGAAGACTGGGGCAATAAACACCCGCAGGCGGCCTCTAATCCCATTTTTCCGATGATGTTTATTTCTATCGCTTGCGGTGCCATTTCCGGATTTCACGCAACACAATCGCCGTTGATGGCTCGGACAATGACGAACGAACGGCAAGGGCGCCCCATCTTTTACGGAGCGATGGTCACCGAAGGCATTGTGGCCCTGATTTGGGCGGCTACTGCCAGTTATTTTTTCTTCAATACCGAACAGGGCAAAGAAATTTTTGTCGGCGGCACCAATGCTGCCATCGTGGTCGATACCATCAGCAAAGAATGGCTGGGAACTTTCGGCGCTATCTTGGCGTTACTGGGCGTGATTGCCGCTCCCATCACATCGGGCGACACGGCTTTCCGCTCAGCGCGACTGATCATCTCTGATTTTATGAATTTCGACCAGAAGCCAATCCTGAAACGGCTCATCATTGCCGTTCCTTTGTTTTTGGTCGCTTTTGGCGTGTTGTTTTACAGCCTGAAGGATAGTGAAGGGTTCGACCTGATTTGGCGTTATTTCGCTTGGGCAAACCAGACGCTTGCCACTTTCACGCTCTGGGCGGTGACCATCTACCTGGTGAAAGAGAAGAAGAATTATCTCCTCACACTGATTCCGGCGCTTTTCATGACCATGGTCTGTTCTACTTTCCTCCTCATCGCAGAAAAGGAAGGTTTCGGATTGGGCAACACACTGTCGTACAGCATTGGCGGCGGAATCACACTGGTGGTTTTCTTCCTGTTCTTGCGATGGAAGCGGAAGAACCCTGCGTGAGAGACAAGACTCCGGTTATTTCGGCAAGTGGAATGCCTCCCGCATTTCATCCATCTTCTCCATGGAAATGCCTTCCGGCTCAAATCCCATCGATTTGGCTGTGAGGTAGATCTGTGCGGATTTCGATAGCGTATCCACCATATCGAACGCTTCCAGAATATTTTCCGCTACAGCGCAGACGCCATGTTTTTCCCATATAACTACATCGTATTCGTCCAATTCACTGAGGATCTTATCCGCCAATTCCACCGAGCCCGGCAAGGCATACGGGGCAATCCCCAACCCGCGCGGGCAAAACGCCCTCGTTTCGGGAATCATGCTCCAAAGCAGGTACGTGAGCCTGTCTTTCTCCAGAAATGCAGGATTATGCGTCATCGCTACCAAGTCGATCGGATGCGTATGCAAGACGGCGCGGTAGCTTGATCCTTTTCCAAGCAAATAATTGTGTATGGACAAATGCGGCACGATCTCCGAGGTCGGTTGAACCGGGTTGTCGGCAACAATGACATAAGAACTGCAATCGTCCAAAACACGGATCACCGCCCCATGGTCCATTGGTCGTCGTGCCAAGTCGCGCATCCTTTTGTTCGTCCCTTTGCAATAGAAATAGCAATCTTTCAGGTTAGACAGTTCGCGTCCGATCGGAATCGGTTCGCTGAGCGGACTGAGCGATCTGACTTTATCCGTAACCACTTCTGTCAGGTTGATCGTAATATTCCCGCCATTGCGCTCCGCCCATCCTTTTTGCCAAAGATAGCCGGCTACTTCGGCCACTTCCAAGATACGATCGGCCAGGAGAGACTTTTCATTTAAAATTGATTGTATCATTTATCCAAACTTATGTTTTTATCTTTTATGATTATTTTCCGTAATATTCCTGAATCGCAGATAGGCCTCATCCCATTGCGCCGTATTTTCCGGATGGAACACCTCCAGCGGGACGGCATCGCGGATGATGTGCCGCATTTCATCTAACGACTCAACGACTCCCAGTCCCTTCGCCTGCATCATGACATTTCCGATCGCTGTCGCTTCCGAAGGGCCTGCCACGACTGGTAACCCGATGGCATCGGCCGTAAATTTGTTCAGCAATTGATTTTGCGAACCCCCACCGATAATATGCAATCTTTCGATCGGGAAAGGCGCCATTTGTCGCAAGCAATCAAGCGTCCGCCGGTATTTCAATGCCAGGCTGTCGAAGATGCAACGGACGTATTCGGCATGCGTAAGCGGTTGTCCTTGACCGGTATGAATACAATACGCCGCAATCGCTCCCGTCATGCTTGCCGGATTGACGAAATCGGGACTGTCGGGATCGATCAGAAATCGGAAACCCGAAACGGAATTTGACAACGCTACAATTTCCGGATAAGTATAGGCTGCCCCTTGCTGATCCCATTCCTTCCGGCATTGTTCCAACAGCCACATGCCCGTGATGTTTTTCAGAAAACGGGTAGTGCCCGCTACCCCACCCTCGTTCGTAAAATTCAGTCGATAGCTTTCCTCATTGATGATGGGCTTCTTCACCTCAATCCCCATCAACGACCAGGTGCCGGAACTCAGGTAAGCGTAACGCTCATTCTCGGCAGGAACTGCCGCTACGGCTGAGGCGGTATCATGACCGGCAACCGCAATCACTGGCACATCGGCGATTTTACATTCTTCTCGAATGTTCGCAGTCACCGTTCCAATGACCGAACCGGGCATTATTGGCGGCAAAACGATGGACGCAGGAATATCGGCTGCTTCGAGCAATCGCGATTCTATTTTTCCGGTATGCGGATTCAATAACTGTGATGTGGAAGCAATCGTATATTCACAGATCTGCCTACCCGTCAGCATGTAAGCAAGAGCATCCGGCATAAACAGGATATTTTCTGCAGCCAACAACGCCGACGAAGATTCTTTTTTTGAAGCAAAGAGTTGAAACAGACTGTTGAAATTCATAAACTGTATGCCCGTCAGGTCGTATACCTCTTTTTTGGGGACAAGGTTAAAATATGCTTCCGGAATGTCGTTGGTATACGGATCACGGTAGGCGCGCGGGAGTCCTAGAAAGGAACCATCGCGGGCAACATAAACAAAATCGACGCCCCAAGTGTCGATCCCGATGGAATCAGGCTGGACGCCCAACGACGAGAGGCGCTTCAATCCTTGCTTGAGTTCATCAAACAAAGTATAGATATTCCAAAAATAACGATTCCCCAGCCGAACAAATTTGTTTGGGAAACGGGTCAGTTCCTGTAAAGTCAACCGACCTTCCTGCAGGGTGGCTAAGATAGACCGTCCGCTGGTCGCACCGAGATCAAAGGCGAAAAAATGATGGGTTTTCGATTGCATAGTATTTTTTTTGAGATCACTCAATTTTGTATCCATGAAATGACATACGCCGCTTTGTCGTTTTCGGGATGCTCGTTCAACGGTTCAAACCGGCCATGAATACCCAATTCATTGGCTGTAAGTTCAAAATGACAGAGGGCAATACCAATGTCGATGTCTGCAAAGAGCGAAGCAGTCCGATAAAAATGAAAACGATTTCCGTCACGCACCACCCGCCACTCCTGCCAATTGTTGGCCGAAGGCGCTAAACGCACCATCTCCAGTACCGTAGCAAAATCGCCTGCATCGGCTTGGTGCAACGGATGAGTGAAATCGCAATCGAAAAAGAGCGCTTCAAACGGCTTGCGCGATGCATGTTTTTTTTCGGCATTGACCACGACTTTTTCCAGGAACCAACGTTTTTGTGCGTGCTCATATCCTATCGGCGACACGATTTTCAGCTTTTCACCCGGCTGTAAGATGAGCTGTTTCTTAAAATCGGCACGGTTGAAAGAGCCGCCAATCCAACAGGTTGCCAATCCCAATCCTGTGCAAAACAGCACCGTCTGTTCAAAGAAATAGGCGGCAGCCGTTGCAGCAAAAGGCGCTTCTTCGTAGATCAACACCAAGTAATTGACAGCGCCTTTGATCCAACCGTAGGTGCCCAATTTCACGGATTTAACGTCCAGGTCGGGCTGTATCAGTTCGATACGGGCATTGACGCCGAATGGCGGCTGCACGTCGGTAATAAACTGCTTGACGCGGGTCGCATGCGCTTCCCGTAGCGGTTCTCCGGTGTAGGTGCGAACCGACCGACGCTTCCGAATACTTTCAATGATGGTCATCTGCTTAAAGTTTTATGAATATTCGGTGCAAATGTAATGAAACGAGCATTATTTTCAAACATCCAAGCCAATGAAAATAATGACATGCGAGTTTCATACGAACTTTTTAAAACAATTTATTGACGTATGAAATATTTTTCAACTTTCAACTTTTTCCTAAATTTGCAGTCATTAATTGCTTAATTTTATTGACGTATGAAAAATCTTATTTGTATTCTTTTTTCTCTATCCCTGTTGCTGGGCGCCTGTAACAAAGACAAAGCAATCGGTTCGCTGCCGCGCAGCATCCCCGAAAAGGAAGGTGTCTCTTCCGAAGGTATCCTCAAATTTGTTGAAGCGCTCGAACAGAGCAGCGGCGACGAATTTCACAGTTTCATCCTGCTGCGGCACGGGAAAGTAATCGCCGAAGGCTGGTGGGATCCGTTCAAACCGGAATTGAAACAGACAATCTACTCTACCAGCAAGACGTTTACCTCTACCGCAATCGGCTTTGCAGTAGCGGAAAACCTGCTGACTGTGGACGACAAGGTCGTCTCCTTTTTCCCTGACTTGCTTCCCGACACCGTTTGCCCCTACCTTGAACAAATGACCGTCAAGAATCTGCTTTCGATGGCAACCGGTCAGGAATACGAATCATCGCGGAAAGTTGATAATTGGGAACAGGCATTTCTCGCCACCCCTGTCAAATACGAACCCGGCACGGTGTTCAGTTACAATTCGATGGCTACCTATATGCTTTCGGCTATCATTCAAAAACTTACCGGACAGCGCGTATTGGATTATCTTACACCCCGTCTTTTTGAACCGCTCGCCATCGAAGGCGCAGAGTGGGAACTCTCGCCCACAGGCGTCAATACCGGAGGATGGGGATTACGTATCCATACCGAAGACATGGCAAAACTCGGACAATTATACTTACAGAAAGGCCAATGGAACGGCAAGCAAATTCTTCCTGCATCGTGGATTGCAGAGGCTACTTCCGCTAAAATACTTCAGAAGCCTGAAATTAGCGACGAACAGCGGTCAATTGACGACTGGGCACAAGGTTATTGCTATCAGATTTGGCGTTGTCGCAACAATGCTTTCCGTGCGGACGGCGCATACGGACAGTACATCATCGTGATGCCCGATTGGGATGCCGTGATCGCGATTCAAGCCAATGTCGGCAACATGCAACGCGAAATCAATTATGTTTGGGATATCTTGCTTCCTGCAATGCACCCGGAAGCATTGCCGGAAAACAAGGTTGCAGCAGAGACGCTGAAACAAAAACTGGCTTCGCTGAAAATAGCGCCGCTCGCAGCTACGACAACTATTCCGGCATCTGCCGAAGGCACTTATACAATCACGGACTTTGGCGGCCAAACAAGCACGTTTGCGTTGAATTTCGACAATGACACCTGCATTGTCAATTGGGGCGAATATAATCTGAAATTCGGCAACGGCACATGGATTGCAGGCGAAACCGAGCGTCCTGCTCCGAATCTGCTTCCAAGCGTTTGGGCTTTCAGGGAATTTCCTCCGTTTAATGTTTTCGGCAGTTACAGCATCTCGGACAGCGCCACCGTGTTGTTGGCTTTAAAATACGCTGAGACACCACACACAGAATATGCCGAATGTCATTTTACAGGGGATTCGCTCCATCTGAAAACGCGTGTCGGCAACTTGGGCAACGAATGGACGTTTGCAGGAGTGAAACGCCAATAAACCCATCTGTCTTTCATGATTTTTGCAGAATCGGTTTCAGATACGTTGATATGGGGGATTCGCGAGATTCGCGGATCCTCCGTAGCGATGCTGGATCTGCTTGAGAACAAAACGCTGTATCTGCCGACGTTGCAAAAAATGAAATCGGAACAGCGAAAGCGAGAATGGCTTTCGGTGCGGTTGCTCTTGAAAGAACTCCTGGGTGAAGAAAAAGCGATCGCCTATACGCCTGCCGGAAAACCCCACCTGACTGACTCGTCCTACCACATCGGTATCAGCCATAGCCGCAACCATGCCGCAGTCATTCTCGGTAAACAATTTCCTGTCGGCATTGATATAGAATCGGTCTCGCCGCGGGTGCATCAGATCAGTGCGCGTTTTATGAGCGAAGCCGAAAGTCAGCACCTGTCGACAGACAATGAAACAATTCATTTGTTGCTCCATTGGTCTGCCAAAGAATGTATGTTCAAGACCATGGACGAAACCGGCATCGATTTCCGGGCACATCTGCACGTCGCGCCGTTTGAACCCGTAATGAACCGATTATCTTTTTTCGAGGCGCATGAGACCCTTACCGAACAGCGACAATCTTTCAGGATGAATTACATCGCCACAACAGATTACGTCGTCGTTTTTACTGAAAAGCGTCCGATATGACGAATTAATCGCTGAATTTTGCCGCAATAAATTCCCTGTTCATTCGGGCGATATTGCTGATGGAAACACTCTTAGGACATTCCTGTTCGCAGGCCATGGTATTCGTACAGTTTCCGAATCCCAGCTCATCCATCTTCGCCACCATCGCTTTCGCCCTGCGGGCAGCTTCGGCGCGACCTTGGGGCAGCAATGCCAATTGACTGACTTTCGCAGAGACAAAAAGCATCGCCGAACCGTTCTTACATGCCGCCACACAAGCACCGCAACCGATGCAGGAAGCAGCATCCATCGCTTCATCGGCTTTCTGTTTCGGAATCGGAATGGCATTCGCATCCGGCACACCGCCGGTATTGACGGAAATATAGCCTCCGGCCTGAATGATCTTATCAAAGGCCGAACGGTCTACCATCAGATCACGAATCACCGGGAATCCGGCCGAACGCCAAGGTTCGACGACAATGGTTTCGCCGTCTTTGAATTTGCGCATATGCAATTGGCAGGTCGTAATATCTTCATCCGGCCCATGTGGATGTCCGTTAATATAGAGTGAACACATCCCGCAAATCCCTTCACGGCAATCATGATCGAAAACAATCGGATCCTTCCCTTCATTGATCAATTTTTCATTCAGGATATCCAACATTTCCAAAAATGAAGTATCTCCCGAAATGCCTTCCAAACGATAAGTTTCAAAAGCGCCTTTCGCTTTGGGTCCTTTTTGTCTCCAGATCTTCAACTGTATATTTATTACTTTTTCCATGACTTTTACACTTTATAGTTTCTTTGCTGCCTTACCACAAACTCGTATTCAAGCGGCTCTTTGATTAATTCCGGTTCGCTGTCTTCTCCTGTCCACTTCCAGCAAGAGGCATAAGCGTAATGTTCGTCGTCGCGCAATGCTTCGCCTTCGGGCGTTTGGTATTCTTCGCGGAAATGGCCTCCACACGATTCGTTCCGATTCAGGCCGTCGAGCGCCATCAGATAGCCGATTTCCAGAAAATCCGCAACCCGCAGGGCTTTCTCCAATTCCACATTCAGGTCCGTCACCTCGCCCGGTATACGGAGATTCGTCCAAAATTCCTTTTTCACTTCTTTCAATCGTACCAGGGCTTTTTCCAGAGATTCTTTGGTGCGTCCCATGCCCACATATTCCCACATGACATGTCCCAGTTCTTTATGGATGGAATCAACGGAACGGGTTCCGCCTATGGCCATCAAACGAGCGATTTTGTCATTGACGGCATTTTCCGCTTCCTGAAATTCCGGCAGATCCGTACTGAAGCGCGGCACCCGTATCTGATCGGCCAAGTAATTCTGTATCGTATAAGGGATAACGAAATAACCGTCTGCAAGACCTTGCATCAACGCGGAAGCGCCAAGCCGGTTTGCGCCGTGGTCGGAGAAATTGGCTTCACCGATAGCGAACAGACCGGGAATGGAAGTCATCAATTCGTAATCGACCCAGATACCGCCCATGGTATAATGGATGGCCGGATAAATCATCATCGGCGTCTTGTACGGATTTTCGTCTACTATCTTTTCATACATCTGGAAGAGGTTGCCGTAACGCGCTTCCACAGTTTTTAATCCCAAGCGGTTAATCGCCTCGGAGAAATCCAGGTAAACCGCCAAACCGGTCGAACCGATTCCAAACCCCGCGTCGCAACGTTCTTTGGCAGCACGAGAAGCTACATCCCTCGGCACCAGGTTGCCGAAAGCCGGATAACGCCGTTCCAGGTAGTAATCGCGATCTTCCTCTTGGATCTGCGTCGGTTTTAACTTCCCGGCGCGAATCGCTTCGGCATCTTCTTTTTTCTTCGGTACCCAAATACGACCGTCATTGCGCAACGATTCGGACATCAATGTCAGTTTCGATTGAAATTCGCCATGAACAGGAATACAGGTCGGATGGATCTGTGCGAAACAAGGATTGGCAAAATAGGCCCCCCTTTTATAACACTGTACCGCCACCGATCCGTTGGATGCCATGGCATTGGTGGAAAGGAAAAAAGTGTTTCCATAACCGCCGGTAGCGATCACCACTGCATGCGCCGCAAAGCGTTCGATCTTTCCGGTCACCAGGTTGCGGGCGATGATGCCGCGGGCGCGTCCTTCGATGAGTACCAGGTCGAGCATTTCGTAACGCGTATATAATTTGACGGAACCTTTCTTGACCTGTCGGCTCAACGCCGAATATGCGCCAAGCAACAATTGCTGCCCGGTTTGTCCTTTCGCATAGAATGTACGTGAAACCTGAGCACCCCCGAACGAACGATTATCCAGTAACCCGCCGTATTCACGCGCAAAGGGCACGCCCTGCGCCACACACTGGTCGATGATGCTGTTCGAGACTTCCGCCAACCGGTAAACATTCGCTTCCCGCGCACGGTAGTCACCTCCTTTGATGGTATCGTAAAACAAACGGTAAACCGAATCGCCGTCATTCTGGTAATTCTTGGCAGCATTGATTCCACCCTGTGCAGCAATCGAATGTGCCCGTCGAGGCGAATCCTGAATACAGAAGTTCAACACATTGAACCCCAGTTCACCGAGCGAGGCAGCCGCCGAAGCCCCTGCCAAACCCGTTCCTACCACAATAATATCCAATCTGCGTTTGTTTGCAGGATTTACTAATTTCTGATGGTCTTTATAATTCGTCCATTTCTCAGCCAATGGGCCTTCAGGAATTTTAGAGTCTATCTTTGTCATAACTGATTAATTTTAATTAAGTTGTAACTGAAATTCAGATTCCGCAACAGCCGCCGCATAAGAGTTTATGCATTGTGAAATAGATCGGGACGACTGCAAATCCAATCATGACGATAGTCGCAACGATATTTGAAATAACTTTCACACGGGGATACCACGTTGCATTGTTCAAACCCAGCGATTGAAAGACGCTCCATACGCCATGGGTCAGATGAAACCAGATTGCAACGAACCACAACAAGTAGCAAATGCAGTAAAGCGGATTGGATAACAAATCGATCACCAATGCCGCCCCGTCGTGGACGACTTCCGCAGGATTAGCCAATTCGGCAAACTGCATCCTATACCAAAACTGATACATGTGAAGCAGCAAAAAAAGCACAATGATGGCGCCCAGAATATACATGTTCTTTGCCGCCCATTCCGTTTTCGTTTTATTGGATGAAGCGTATTTGTCGCTTCCGCGCGCACGCCTGTTCTGTAGCGTCAGCCAGGAGGCATACAGGATATGGATGAAAAAACCGGCGGCTAACGCCATCGTCCCGACAAGCGCATACCAATTGGCTCCTAAAAACGAGCAAATCAGATTATAGCCATCCGGCGAAAAAACGAGTGTCAGGTTCATCGACATGTGAAATAGCAGAAACAGCACGAGAAAGATTCCCGAAATACTCATGACGACTTTCCTGCCAATTGAAGAGTTAAATAGCCAATACATAAGACTTTATTTTATAATTTATTGTATATTATTTTGATTTCCAGTCACAAAAGTAATCGAATATTGCTGAATTAACAAATATTCACCACAAGATTTCATTATTCTACCGGCGGAAACGCTGTGATTCGCAACCTTGCGGCACCCATCGGTATCAACGTGATTTCTTCCGTCGGGCATGCAGTCACCACCGGATAGGTCGGCAATACGGCGCATAAATCATATTTGTCGATTGTCCATGACGGGATCTGTCGCCCCTTGGCTTTGATTTCTACCGGCACGCTTTCGGTAGTAAACGGGAAATTATCGTCCGGCCAGGATTTCTTTATTACGGTAAATGACCGATTGAGTTGATCCGGGTCGTACTGCAATCCATAATTCCAGCTGCTTTCGGCAGAAATTTCCCACGAAGGCCATTGCGCAGCATCCGCACCGGCTTGCCACTTGGAATCGCCTTGCGCCGATTCGTCACTCTTGACTTCCTTGTAGTTTTCGTCAATCTTCAAAGAGAAAGTCAGCGGTCCATAGTTGACACTCAGGCTTTTCTGATTTACTTCCCATTGACGAACCTCAATCTCCATCGGCAAGTCGACCGTGATTTCATCGCCGTCTTTCCATATTTTATCTATGCGTACGTAGGTTCCTGCCGTCAGGGTCACATTCTCCTTTTTTCCGTCGAGGGTGACTTTAGCTTTACTGCACCAGGCCGGAATACGGATATAAAGCGGGAAACGCACGTCGGTGGCGGTACTTACCCGGAAGCGGATCTGCTCTTCAAAAGGATAATGGGTCGTTTCCGTCACCGTCACTTCCTCGCCATCGGCTACTTTGGCCTTGACGGAACTTTCACTGAAGAGCACCGCCGCCAGACCATTATCCGGGGTGGCCAACCACAGGTGTTCCGCGTAATACGGCCAGCCTTGCGTATGATTGTGCTGACAACAACGGCTGCTGAAAGGATTCATGATCAGAAACGCGCCGCGATTGTCGATGCCGGGATGGTGGTTGTTGGCATTGGAAGTGACCATGTTGGGCGAGGTGATATACCTCAACGACTTGAAGTCGGGCATGGTAGCGGCGGGATACGTATTGAACGCCACTTCTTCGCAATGATCCGCCCAGAAAGGATCGCCCGTAAACCGCAGGAGCATTTCATCCGACGACATCTGTTCCACCATGCCGCAGGTCTCTACGCCTTGTCGAGGATCGATACATCCGAGACGACAGTTTTCATCGCTCCCGTACATCCCGCCCGGAACCTGCCCGAACGTCCGGCGAACCAACCAAAAAGCATTGTATGTCGCCTGCAAATCGGCAGAATCCTTACTTTGCATCCACCACGTAGCCGGTTCGCGAAACCCTTGTGCAATATTCACATTGTGCCAGTTGGGCAAACGTGAATCTTGATGCCAGTTTGCCGTATTCCGGTGGATCTTTTCCGCCAGTTCCAGCAACCACGATTCTCCGGTAATATTGTAGAGCCAATAGACGCTGTACATATTATCTCCTCCGCGGCTATTTTCCCAGTAATCTTTCAGAAACAAGCCTTCGGGAAGCGACAACTGCCATCGGAAATAGGCTGTCATAAACGGGATAATGCGCTCATCGTGCGAAAACTCGTAATACGACTGCAAACACCAAAGCATGATCATGTTTCCCCACAAATCCGGTTTACCGTTCTTTTCGATCCATGGACCGAAATAACCATCAGGCCGTTGACTTCCCAGCACGCCGTTGAGCCAGATTTCCGCTTCCGCAATCATCTCCGGATCGTTCAACAAATAAGCCAAATCGCCGTAGCCTTTCAACCAATACGGCACTTCTTCCCAGCCATACGATCCTTGTCCTTTCGGATTCAGCCAGGCATTGTCGTTTTTCTCCAGCCAACTGCTGATGTGCATCAGCTGACCCGTCAGCCCGGTGCGCTGGCGATGGAGGTATTCCTTCATCCACCCCCCCGGCTGGATGGCGCCTACCGGCAATTTGATAAACTGCGAAGGCTGCAACGGGGCGCGATTTCCGACATAATGGCTATTGCCCGATCCGGGGAGAGGACGTGAAACACAGGCCACTTCCGCCCCCGTTTGGGTCCTCCATCTCAAACCGACCGCCATTCCCTCCCGTTGAAGATTCCTGGATATTTTTCTTACCGATCTATCCATACAGCCACTGATACCAATCATCATCCCGATAATTAATACCGTCATTCTTAAGTAATTCATACGTCAATAACTCTTATAACTGATTGTCTTCGTAATTTTCACCACAGACGCAACGGTATTTGCAACCGGACAATCGATGGAGGCTTTCTCAATGATTTTACGTTCTTTTTCGGTAAAATGATTGTCAGGCACGATAAACTCAACAATCAGTTCCGCAATGTGCCGCGGATTGGAGGCCATGACTTTTGTCGTTTTCACTTCCGCGCCGTCAATATTAAACCCATGCGTTTGTGCGGCGATTCCCATAATCGTCAACGCACAGCAACCGTAAGAAACGGCGAAGAGATCCGTCGGAGAAAACGCCTCTCCTTTCCCCTGATTGTCTACCGGAGCATCGGTAGTAATTTTCGCTCCCGATTGTAAATGTACGGCTTCCGTACGCAGATTTCCCAAATAAACAGCTTTTGTTGTTTCCATAAACTAATCAATAAATAAACCAAATTAAAATTCTTATTAATATTTCTTATTTTTAATATTATCCCAAGCTATCCTGAAAAAACAATGTCGGTGATCACCTGCTTCCCGACTTCTTCGTTCAAACGCATGATCAATTTTTCGCGACACATCATCAATTCATTCTTCAATACAGAAGATGAAATAGTGACATACAGCACTTTGTTGCGGATAAACAGTTTAGTCGTATAGTGATTCATCGGCTGACCCAACACATTTTTCCAGGCGCCCATCAGTCGCGTCTCCGCCAGTTTCCAGCTCAATGCCGGATTTTGTTCCAGAAAAAGCGCAATCACTTCTTTCAATGTTTGTGTATTTTCTCGTCTCATGCTTTATTTTCTATTTCGTCAAACCGACCGTTTTCCACCTGAAATAATTTATAATCGTGGTGCATCGCAGTGATGATTTCATCCAGATACTTGCGATTGGTGTCGGTGATAAATATCTGGCCGAACTGCGATTGCGATACCAAACCGACGATCTGCTCAACACGACGGCTATCCAATTTGTCGAAAACATCGTCCAATATCAAAATGGGGACAGAAGCGCCTGTCTTCACCAGGAAATAAAACTGTGCCAGTTTCAGCGCAATCAGACAGGTCTTGTTTTGCCCCTGTGAACCGATTTTACGGATCAGATAATCATCCAGCATGAAATAAAAATCGTCTTTGTGGATTCCGCAGGAGGTATAACCCAACAAACGATCCCGCTGACGTTCGGCACTCAACATTCCGCGGAGTTCCTTGTGGTTCAATTGCGATTCATATTGCAGTCCGACAGCATCTCCTTCCTGACAAATTGTCTGATGAAACTGACGGAAAATAGGCAAAAACTCGGCGACAAAGGCATTCCGTTTCTGATGAATCATTTGCCCATGCGTGGACAACTGTTCTTCCCAGATCTCGAACAGTGACTGATCTGGCAACGAAGCATCTTTCAACAGCGAATTGCGTTGCAACAATGCCTTGTTATACTTAATCAGCGCTTGTAAATAGGCCTTATCGAACTGCGAAATGACGACATCGATGAATCGCCTGCGACCTTCGCTTCCCCCATGAATCAAGTCCGAATCGGCAGGAGAAATCATCACCAGGGGCAATAACCCGATGTGCTCGGAAAGCCGCTCGTATTCTTTCTTGTTCCGCTTGAGGATTTTCCGCTGCCGGTAACGAATGCCGCAATAGATATCTTCTGTCTGATCTTCAAAACGATAGCAGGCTTGCAAGACCGCAAAATCCCGACCGTGCATTATCAGCTGCGAATCGGGAAGATTGGTGTGATTCCTGCAAAACGACAGATAATACAAAGCATCGAGCAGGTTTGTTTTTCCCATACCATTGTTTCCGAACAAACAATTGATTTTCGGAGAGAACCTTAAATCTGCTTGCGCAATATTCTTAAAATTCAAAATTGAGATCTTTTCAATAATCATTGATCCTTGAAAATTATTTAACCATACAACCGAATTTTGCCGGTTTAGATACAAATGTACGTTTTTTTTATTAAAAAAGATGCAGTAAAATTTTATTTATTTGATGAAATGATTTACTTTTGCACTCCGTAAAATCGTAAAAACATATTTCAAATGGCAACAAGCGCTACTAATGCAGAACAAAATGTAGGTGAAATTTTATCAAGATCCGAAAAGTTCATTGAAACATACCGGAAACAAATCATTACAGGAATCGGTGCGATCATCCTGTTGGTCGTATTGGTAATGGGAATCCGTTATTTTTATCTGATTCCGAAAGAACGTGAAGCAGAAAACATGATATTTAAAGGAGAAAACTATTTCTCGCAAACTCGCTGGGACATCGCCTTGTATGGCGACAGCATTGATTATCTGGGATTTGAAGAGATTATCAACCAATATGGTTTTACCAAAACCGCCAATCTGGCAAAAGCTTACGCAGGAATCTGTTATTATAAAACCGGCGATCTTGAAAGTGCTGTAAAATACCTGAAGAAATTCAGCGCCGGCGATAAGATGATTTCGCCCGCCATTACCGCGCTCATCGGAGATTGCATGGTCGACATGGGAAAAGTCAAAGAAGGAATTTCCTGCTTCATCAAAGCAGCCAACAAAGCGGACAACCCCTTATTGTCGCCGCTCTATCTCAAAAAAGCCGGACTGGCCTACGAAAGCGAACAAGAATACGGCAAAGCGCTCGGCGTCTATACCCGCATCAAAGAAAAATTCCCCACTTCTCAGGAAGGAAATACCATTGATAAATACATCGATCGCGTGCGCGCGATGCAATAACCAGCATGGCAACAGCTTATCACAATTTGTCCGAATACAACCCGGACGAAATACCTGATATCTCAGGCATGCGCTTCGGCATCGTCGTTTCGGAATGGAACATTGAAATCACCGAAAAACTGAAAGAAGGCGCTTGCAATACACTCCTCAAGCATGGCGCCCAGCCGGAAAATATCACTGTAATCTATGTGCCAGGCAGTTTTGAACTGATCTACGGAGCAAAATTGCTCGCCAAAACGGTGCAGCCGCATGCCGTCATCGGCTTGGGATGTGTGATCCGGGGCGAAACACCGCATTTCGACTACGTCTGTTCCGGAGTCACACAAGGCTTTGCCCTCTTGAACGCGCAAGGCGACATCCCATTTATTTTCGGATTGTTGACAAACGACACGATGAAGCAATCTATCGACCGAGCAGGCGGCATCTACGGAAATAAAGGAAATGAAGCAGCCATCACCGCCATCAAAATGATTCAGTTGGACTGCAGGTTCAAATGAATCATTGCCGTCATGGCTGCAAAATAATCCTATTTCAACGTCACTTCCAACGCTTTATTCATTCCGACCATCCAATTGACAACGGTCAGCGATTTCGCGTTTTCCGCTTTGTAGACCTGCCGTTCGACGTCTTTCGGCAGATCGAACACCACCCCTCCCAATGTCACCGACACAGGAAGCGAACTCTTGTTGCGCAGCGACAGTGTTCCGGGCGTCACCGTTTTGATTTCGACAGAACTGTTAAACAATGCTGTCAGCAATGAATCGCGTCCCCAAAGGGTATCGGCAGCCATGGCCACCATGCGTTTGGCAAACATGGCTTCGCGAAGACTTTCGACGGTACGTTCTTTCGCAAACACCAGATTGATTGGGCGTAACGGATTTTGAATACCATAGAGCGACAATTCCGAGGCATGGATATCGCTATTGGCAAACGGAGCGAGATCATAGTCATTGCACCAGTCGGAAACGATGGGATAATGTTCGGTATGATTGAAAATCTCAATTCCCTGAAGCATCCCTTTTTTCACGATTTCTTCATGTTCTTTGTGAAAAACCAGCGGCGCTCCTTTTTCGATGCCTCCGCTTTTGGGCGCTTCCCAACCGGGGTGGTTCCACAGGATGAGCGCTCCCTGATCGTGCGCTGTCTGCAACATCTTTCGCCAGTCGTTTACTGCGGCGTACACAGGATTGTTGTCGGTAGTAAAAAGCACATTCAGGTGTCCGGGAGGCATCGTACTTTTGGTAACTTCAGCGCCGCGCACCAGCAGCAGGTTCCGTTTTTCGGCTTCTTCCCTGGCGATTTCGTACCACAGGTTGAAGTTGTCGGCAGTGGCATCAACAAGTTTCCATTTGCCCACTGCGCTGAAGAAGGGTCGATACTCGAAATGGTCGGTAATGGCAATGGCGTCCAGGCCGTTGTCGACAGCCTCAACCATCCGGTCGACAGGCATCACAGCTCCGTCCGAAAACAACGTGTGAATGTGAAAGTCGCCTTTCAACACCTTATAGCCGTTCACATCGGGCACAACAATCTGGCGGGGAGAACGTTGGGCTGCCCTTACATAACCCATGTTCACAGTGTAGGTATCTCCTTTCGAGGCAGCGCGACGCACACCAACGGATTCACCGACGATTCGATCCCTGTTCATCTCTTCTCCAAACAATCCGCTTACAGGCGCCATCATGGTCGTAGCACCCAGCAAGACCGATTTTTTAATAAATTCTCTTCTGTCAGACATAAAATGATTCATGATTAATTAAGTAATTGACGTGACGAAGTTAATCGTTTTTTTCAACATCTCAAAATAAAACCGAGATGGTATTTTCGCGGAATAATCGTATCTTTGCAAATTATTTTCATAAAACAACATCACCCGCAATATGAACAAACAATTCAAAAGAACGCTGATAACATCTGCTTTGCCTTATGCAAACGGGCCTGTACATATCGGACACCTGGCCGGAGTGTATCTCCCTGCCGACATTTACGCCCGCTACCTCCGTCTCAAAGGCGAGGAAGTATTATTCATTGGCGGTTCGGACGAACACGGTGTGCCGATCGCATTGAAGGCTAAAGCAGAAAATGTGTCTCCGCAGGAAATTGTCGATACCTTTCACTACCTGATAAAAAAATCGTTTGAAGATTTCGGAATCACATTTGACATCTATTCGCGTACTACTTCTGCCATTCACTACAAGACGGCGTCCGATTTTTTCAAACAACTGTATGACAAAGGCAAATTCATAGAAAAAGTCACCGAACAATACTACGACGAAGAAGCCCGACAGTTTTTGGCCGACCGTTATATCACCGGCGAATGTCCGCATTGCGGCAACGAACATGCCTACGGTGACCAATGTGAATCCTGCGGGACCTCATTGAGTCCTACAGAGTTGATCCATCCGAAATCGGCCATCAGCGGCAGCATCCCCGTGATGAAAGAGACCAAACATTGGTACCTGCCGCTCGACCAATACGAATCGTGGCTCCGACAATGGATCCTGGAAGAACACAGCGAATGGAAACCCAATGTCTACGGACAATGCAAATCGTGGCTCGACATGGGCTTGCAGCCGCGCGCAGTCAGCCGCGACCTGGATTGGGGCGTGCCAGTCCCGCTCGACAACGCGAAAGGCAAAGTGCTGTATGTCTGGTTCGACGCACCCATCGGCTACATCTCCAATACCATAGAATATTCCCCGAATGATTGGGAGAAATGGTGGAAAAAAGAAGATACCCGGATGATTCATTTCATCGGCAAAGACAATATTGTGTTCCATTGCATCGTTTTTCCCGTCATGCTGAAAGCCGAGGGTTCTTTCATCTTGCCGGAAAATGTGCCCGCCAATGAGTTTCTGAACCTCGAAGGCGATAAAATCTCCACTTCCCGCAATTGGGCGGTCTGGCTGCATGAATACATGGAAGACTTCCCGGGCAAACAAGATGTGTTGCGTTACGTCTTGACGGCCAATGCACCCGAAACCAAAGACAATGATTTCACCTGGAAAGATTTCCAGGCCAGAAACAACAACGAATTGGTCGCCATTTTCGGCAACTTCGTCAATCGCGCCATTGTCCTGACGCACAAATATTTTGAAGGAAAAATCCCGCCTTGCGGCGAATTGATCGACTACGATCGGGAAACCTTGAAAGAAATCTCCGACACCAAAATGCGGTTTGACAACTACCTGGAGACTTTCCGTTTCCGGGAAGCACTGAAAGAAGCGATGAACCTGGCGCGCATCGGGAATAAATACCTGGCGGATACCGAGCCTTGGAAACTGATCAAGTCGGATGTGCCACGGACTTCAACGCTGTTGTACCTCAGCATGCAAATGGTGGCGAATCTGGCGATCGCTTTCGAGCCGTTCTTGCCGTTTTCGTCTGCTAAAATCAAACGACTCCTCAATCAACCGCACCTGAACTGGTCGCAACTCGGAGAGATTGATCTGTTGCCGACAGGACATGCCATCAACGCTCCCGAATTGCTGTTTGAAAAGATCGAGGACGAAGCCATCGAATGTCAGATCCGGAAATTATTCGACACAAAGAAATTAAACGAACTCAACGAGACGAAATAAAGCGACCGCGCTAATTCGTTTTCCCGTAGGAGAACGTCACCGGAATATAAATCGGGCTCACCAATTGCTGCCCGCCTATATCCAGTGATGGCTTCAGTTTGATCGTAACATTCGTTGCTCTGTCTCCCAATCCCACAAAATTGAGCGCCATGGTTTTAACCGCATCCAGCGTTTCGTTCTTCATCGCTTTTTTCAGATCGAAAGCGATATTGACCGGCAGCTGCGCAATTTGTCCCGTCGCTATCTGCATCTTGGAGTCAACCGTTCCGGTAGTCATTTCAATGTTGTCGATTTCCAAAATATATTGCAGGGTATTCAGGATTGCCGGCTGGTAATTCGGATTTGTCACATCCAGATTCAGCGTAAACTGCAAGGGAATGGTACTGCCCGAAAAAGCTTTAATCAACCCGGTTAACGACAGGATATCCGCAGCTGTCAGGCTGTTGACATTTTTCACACTGACACCCGACAGGTTGATATTGGAGATCGAATTGTACTTGTATTGGCACTGCATCAGGCTGTATGTCCCTGCCAGATTCTTCGCCACATCACATCCGACCCACACCAGCACAAAACTTACTAAAACAATAATTTTCTTCATGTTTATTCAATTATTACGAGGATCAACTTTCAAATTTTAAGTTCTCAATTCGACAATAAACCTGCTGCCTTTGGTATAAGCAGTATCCAAAATAATGTTACCGTTCATTTTAGCGACGATCAATGAACAAATCGGCAGCCCCATCCCGTCGCCTTTGGTCAAGTCTTTAATCTCAACGAACGGCTTAAAGAGGTTTTCCCGTTGTTCTTCCGGGATGCCGTGTCCGGTATCGGTCACAATGAATTGATGAACGCGAGCGCCTTTGCGCTTAAATTCCAGCGTAATTCTTCCCAGCTTGGTAAAATCCGCCGCATTTCGCAACAGATGTATCAGCACACGCTCCAATTGTTCGGCATTGATTTTCGCCTGCAACCGGAAAGCATTCACTTGTGTTTCCACACCCGGATTGACGTAGGGTTTCACTTTCCGCATGATTTCTTCACAGAACGTATTCACATACTGTTCTTGCAGTTCATACTGTTCGTTCAATGAACTTTCGAGCGAAGAAAATTCCTGGATATCACTGCTGAAACGCTTCAGGGCATCAATCTGGCGCTGCATTTGCACCAGTTGTTCTTTTTTGTCCGACACCGTTTCGGCTGTCTGCGACAACGAATTTAATGCCGGATCCATCTGCGCCATGATATTCTGGATGAATTGCGATTTCAACTGGCTACATTCGTTCACCACTTTGATGCTCTTTTTTTGTTTTTTCGTTAGCAGGATATAACGCAACAAAACGACAACGAGGCCAATCAGAGCGGCAACCAGGATCGCGGCCAACACACAAAGCGCAATGATCACATACTGTTTGGACTGCAATTTCTTTTCGTTTTCCTGCAATGCTTTGTGAATTTCTTCGCGCTGTTGATTTGTTTCGTTCAGCACATCGGAAATGGTAAGCATTTTTACCGAATCAATCCAGGCAATATACTGCTGATAGGTATTGATCACCAGCGGAAGGCTGTTCATTTTTTCTGCTCGCGCCACCATATTTTGATAACATTCGGTCACTTTTTCCAGATTGCCCTGTTGCCGGTATTTGCCGATAAGCTCTTTGTAACAAGCCGTCCCGCGTTCTGTAGGGCCGAATGTATAATAGTAGATCGCTTTTGCATACAAGATTTCTTCACTGATAGAATCATTATTCATTGTATTGCTGATACCCTCCATCGTGGTCAAAAATTCCCTGGCTCGGTCAGAATTGCCGATTTTCATATAGATACGAAACCGCTCTTTCGACACAAGGAGTTCGAGCTCGGGCAATTTGGCGTTTTGCTTTTCTTCCGCTACCTTGACCAAATTCTCCATACTCCAGCAGAGTTCAAAAGCCTCCTTGTAAAGATTTTCCCTCACAAAGAGCAAATTTGTTTCCAGCCCACATTCAATCGCTTGCCGATAATCTTCTTTTGCAGCAAAAGCTTCATACGCTCTCTTGAAAAAATAACGGGCTTCAATAAATTTTTCTTCGTTCAGTTTTCTTTGAGCCAGCTCTCGCAACGAGTCCGGCGCCGCTTTTGTAGTTTGCCCCATCAGTCCGACATTCAGACTCAAAGTCATTACAACAAATAATAAAAATACCTTCATAGATGTGATTCGTTTTATTTATCAATCTCGCTAATCGGCAACAAAAGTAATAAAAAGTTGAAATATGGAAGCGGAAAGTGGAAACATAATTCGCAATTCGCAGTTACTCAATCATTTCTTTTTTGTGTCCAATGATTTGAGCGCCTCTTCCAATTTGGCTTTTGCCTTTTCCCAGCGTTTGAGCTGCGCAGGCGAAAAATCAATCTGATAACGCGCCATGTCGGCCGACTGTTGTTGTAATTGCTGCGAATAATTGGAATATTCGGGAATTACTTTCGTATCGCCGGCTTTCATTTTTTTTATGACATCGACAAAGCCTGTGACATATTTTTCGTATGCCGCCAGCGCTGTTTCGGCGTCAACGGGTTGCGCTGCCGTGGTGTCTTTTTTCAACTCTTCGGTAGCAGCGTTTGTTACAGGCGCTTCAACCTTTTTCTTTTCTCCGCCGCAAGCGAAAAACAAGACCATCAATACACTTAAAACACAATTAGTTGCAATCTTTTTCATGATAACTTAATTTTTATGATTAATAAATTTATTTTTTCTCGCACGGCACTTATTCCGTACGAGGGATTTCTTTGATGTAAATATCCCGATATTCCACGCGGTTACCGCGGGCATGTAATTCCAGCTGTCCGAATGGAAAAATCGGCTGTTTCCTGTCCCAGTAATTCTCCATGACCACTTGATCGGTCACCAATTGTCCGTTCAGATAAACGGTTACCGTTTCTCCAATCATACGGATATAAAACGTATTCCACTCATTCAAAGGATTATCAGCGACAACCAGCGGCACATTCGGGTATTGTTTGTTATTCGACAATCCCCCGGAGCCGACGGCAGTTTCTCCCGTTGCAGACGCAGCGCCTTGTATCTTCACCTGCGGCGATCCCCTCAAATAAATGCCCGCCTCACTCCGAGGAGTCATTTTCCAGTCGATGTAGAGTTCAAAGTCGCCGTAGAGTTTTTCGGAACAGATCGTATGGGTGCCAAGTCCGGTATAAACAAGCGATCCGTTTTCAATTTTCCATTCATGATACATGATATCATTGGCCTTCTTTTGCTTTTCAGCCAACATGGAAGGGTTCATCCTGGAGCGTGCGATCGGATTTTCCACTGCACCTTTCCATCCGGACAAATCTTTCCCGTTGAGCAAAGATACGAATCCATGATCGTCAGGCAACGAATCAAAAAATTCCAACAGCGTATTTTGTCTAAATTTCATTTCCGGATCTGTTGCTGCCCGGATTGCTTTTTCGAGCAGTGTTTTGATTTTTTTATCGCCGTATTCGTTCCGGTCAAATACCATAGACAGGGCTACGTTCAAGGCCGTCTGTCGTACTTCTTGACTTAAATCATCCAGATATTTTACCACCGTCATCAATCCCGTATAGAGGCCTGTCTCTCCGATATATTCCAGGATGACGCGCCGCTGTTTGGACTTCATGGCAAACTCATTGGCTTTCCGGAACAGCAATAATTTCTGCACATTGTTGAAGTCCGAATCCTTGATTTTATTGACGCAACTCATCAATATTTCATCAAGCGTAGTGTCGGGCGTTGCGGATTTGGCCATTGCGAACAATAACGGTATCACTTCCTGTCCATTCCAGTTGATTAAGGCATCGGCAGCCATTTTGCGTATCGCAGGGTCGTTGCTCTTCAACGAATCGCAGATCGCAGGCAGCATGCTTTGAGCGCCCACAAAAGCCAATGGACGGAAAAATAATTCCTTGCGCTCAACCCCGTCCATCAAGCCAAGCAAACGGTCGCGCTGTCTGTCGAGATTGTTATCCACTTTTATCGCTGCATACAGTGCATCCTGAACGGCATTGATCTCACTTGTGTCCGACAACAATTCCAAACAAGCCGCCAAGGTGTCCATGTCGGCTTCCCGCACCACATTCTTCAGTGCGGTATACGCCGTTTTACGCACCAATCCCGTATCATTTCGGGCAGATTCAAAGACCACCGCACTGAAAGGGGACGCTCTCTTTTCGGCAAGTATTTCCAGCAGAGCGATTTTCACTTCAGGCACTGATTTCGGGACGGCTTCAGCGAATGTTTTCACCACCGTTTGGGATCCCAGCGAAAGCAACGCGGCTTTTCCTGTTTTTACAACTGCTGGTGTATTGACTTGATTCATCGCCTTGATAATCGGAGCAACCGCCTGTGTTTTTTCTGATTTTCCTGCCGCTTCAATGGCAGCCTCCACCACTGACTCATCCTTGGCGGTCAGCAATTCCAACAGGGCGGAAAAGAGCGCTGAATCGTTGGTATGTTCCAAGAAATGGATGATTTGGACTTTCATTTCGGGCACAGCCGTCTTGACCTTCTTCAGTAGTTCTTTCGTGATTTTTGGTGACCGGCTGTTTTCGAAGCAAAGCAATGCTGCGCCGCGGTACCGCTCGTCCTTGTCATCCAATGCCTTGAAGATTTCCGGAACGGCTTTTTCTTCCGAGGCGAGTGAAAACAGTCTCAAAGCGAAACATTTAGCAGGTGTCTGTTGGGGCGTTTTCAAGATTTTAACCAGATAACCGGTTTTCTTTCCCACCAACCGTTGTTCACCTTTATTATATAGATTTTCCAGCCAGTTAAAATAGGCGTCGGCAGCATTGGTGCGATCATAGCCGTATCCGGCTTTCACAGCTGCGCTTTCAAGGATTTTCTCCGAATCCGGTAATGCAATTTCTGACATTGCAAACAAGACTGCTTTTTGCAATATCGGGTTTGCACTTCCTGCCAAAGCTGAGATTGCGGGAAGCGCCTTGCTGTATCTATTCTGTCCGAGGCCTTGCACCAACGCAATCAGGCAGGTCGTGTCGGCGTTGGGCAATGCGTTTAGCATGGCTTGATTGGCAGCTTCCGAATTGATGCGGTTCAGGATACGAACCGCCGGGTCGCACAATTCCGGATCGGACAAATAGGCGCTGACGGTTTCGACCGATTCTTCGCCTGCGAGATATTGCAATTGAGTCAAAACAGCCCGCTTTTGCTCTTTTTGCGACAGGGTGTCGAGCGACCGGCAAAGGTCGGCAGCCGTAGGTATGCGGGTTTCCAAAGAATCCCTGTCCTGCGCTTTCAATACGAAGCACAGGAAAAACCCAAGGCATGCAACGAATGTATAAAAGAAGCGTTTCGCAGTCATACTCGTCTCAATTTATATTGTCCATGGAGCCCTCATTGGTTGAGACAGCAAATGATTGGCGGCCTCGTCATTGACAAACTCCAATTTCAGCGGATCAAAATCCAGCGAACGTCCCAGTCGAACAGCAATGATCGCCAAATTTGCCAGGGTACAGGAACGGAATCCGTTCCGTTCATTCAAAGCAAACAACCGACGATTCCGCACCGCCTGATGGAAATCGGTGAATTGCGATTCAGGATCCGGGAATGCTGCCAAAACACGATCCAATTGCGGGATGTTAGAGCGAAGTCCAGGAAACAATTTTCCATTCGGGCCTTCGATATACGCGGCGGAAGTATCCTTGTTTTCGCCGTCAAGGATGATTTTACAGCCGTCGTCGTAGGTCATTTCCACACGCTTCCAGCTTCCGCAAGCATCCCAATGCTGCTGGGGCGCATCGACATCGATCCGTACCGGACTGTCCTCATCTTTGCCCAGTATATATTGAACCGGATCGAGGTATTGTTGTCCCACCTCACCAATTCCTCCGCCGCTGTAATCCCAATAGCCGCGGAAAGTATTATGAACGCGATGGCTATTGTAAGGCTTATATGGCGCCGGCCCCAGCCATAAATCATAATTCAAGTTTTCCGGCACGGGTTCGGTCTTCAAATTTGTCTTTCCGACCCAATAGGATTTCCAGTCAAACCCGGTGGCGGCATTGATGGTCACTTTCAAAGGCCAGCCTAGCAATCCGTTTTCTACCAGTTTCTTTATCGGTTTTACGGGAATATTCATTCCATACAACAATCCCTCGTAGCGGCAAGCCGTGTTCAACCGGAAAATAGCGCCGTAACGCGCCATGGCCTCTTTCACGCGGATGCCCTCCCCGACGGTTCGCGTCATCGGACATTCGCACCATACATCTTTACCCGCTTTCGCAGCATCCACCGCCATGATGCCATGCCAATGGGGCGGCGTAGCGATATGAACGACATCGATCCCGGAATCGAGCAACAGTTCACGGTAATCGTGATAAGCCTTTGCTCCGCTTGGACATCTGGAATGGGCATTGGTCAAATGGACGGAATCGACATCGCAAACCGCGAGCGTTCTGCCGATATAGGAAAGATGTGCAAAACCCATCGAACCGACACCAACCACCCCTTTGGTAATCTCGTCGCTCGGAGCGATAAATCCCGGCCCACCAAGCAGTCGCCGTGGAATAATCGTCAGTGAAATCCCAGAAAGCAAGCCCGCTTTCAGGAAGGTTCGTCTCTCGATATGTCGTTGTTCATTCATTAAGTAATGTTATAATTTCCTAAATAATTCTTTTTTAGGCCAATTCTACAATTCAGACGGCATACTACAAAAGTAGTATATTTTTTTGAATCTAAAAAAATCGTAACTTGCGCCCGAATTTTTATTTTTTTTCAACATAAGAACTATGATAGCGATGGATAAGAAAAATTTCGGATTTATCTCATTGTCACGATTTTTACTCGCGACATTCTTTTTTGCGAGCCTCAATCTTACGGCGCAAGCCCCTGTCGTGCCGCAAACGAAAAAACTGAACTTAAATGCTCAGGATCAGGAAAAAAGTACAATCACCGTCAACAAAATGGTTCATGATTTCGGCAAAATTAAAGAAAGCGACCAAACGGCCAGTACCATTTTCAAGCTTACTAACAACAGCGATTCTCCCCTGATCATCTATACAGTGCATGTTTCTTGCGGCTGCACGACGCCCGACTGGACGAAAGAGCCGATTAACCCCGGAAAAAGCGGCTATGTAAAAGCGACATACAATACGCCCGGACGTATCGGGCCGTTTGATAAAACCATTACGGTCGAATCAAGCGGGAAGCCTGCCATGTTGGAACTTCGTATCAAAGGAACAGTAGAAAAAGACAAATGATAATTCCTGCCTCCGGCAGAATGAACGCAAATCAACCGCAGATCATATTTCCCGCAGAATGGCAACGCCAGAGCGGAGTACTATTGACATGGCCTGATGCCGCTACCGACTGGAACGACCAGTTGGAAGCAGTGACGGCTTGCTACGTAGCCATCGCCCGCGAGATCCTCAAACGGGAAAAATTGCTGGTTGTTTGCCGGAATAAGCGTGATGTCACTGAGGCGCTGGCGCCTTTCGATCCTGCGAATGTCGTGTTTAGAGAAATGCCTGTAAACGATACCTGGGCGCGCGATCACGGAGCTATTTCCGTAATTGCCGACGGTAAACCATATTTGTACGACTTTGCTTTCAATGGTTGGGGATTGAAATTCGCTGCAAATCACGACAACCAGATCACTCGAAATCTCTACGAGCGTAACGCTTTTCGTCCGGAAGTAGGTTATAAAAACATGATGCACTGCGTCCTGGAAGGTGGGAGCATTGAGAATGACGGATGCGGCACACTCTTGACAACATCGCGATGCCTGCTGTCGCCCAACCGCAACGCTTATCGCGACCTGACGGAAATTTCCGATTATCTGCAATTGATATTCGGGGCAAAACGGGTGTTGTGGCTCCATCACGGATTGCTGCAAGGAGACGACACCGACGGACACATCGACACCCTTGCCCGTTTTTGTGATCCGGACACCATTGCGTATGTCAGTTGCGAAGATAAAAACGATGCCCATTACGAAGACTTTTCCCTGATGGAAAAAGAGTTGTCGCAATTCACTGCGCAGCAGGGGAAGCCCTACCGCCTCATTCCGTTGCCCATGGCAGATGCGGTTGTCTTCAACGGAGAACGTTTACCTGCAACTTATGCCAATTTTCTGATAATCAATGACGCCGTATTACTCCCTTTCTATCAGTCCCCAAAAGACGCGATTGCCCGCGACCGGCTGCAGAAGGCCTTTCCCGACCGTTCGATCATCGGCATCGATTGCTTACCGCTGATTCGGCAACACGGTTCGCTGCATTGCGTGACCATGCAATTCCCGGAAAAGTTTCTCTAAATCCCCAACGCGCAATGTTACACTATTTTAATCCGGGACACGAGACGGCAGTCTTGAATGATTCTCCTTACTACACTTTGCCGGTGAATCCGATGAAAATGCAAATGGATTTGGGATTCCTGCCTGCATGGTATTCCGCTCCCGACGATTGCGTATTGGTCAAAGAGCCGTTGGACGAATCATTTAAATCTTTGGTTTATGGACATTTTCCTTCACTTCCTGCCTCTGTTTCGGAAAAAGAATTTCTGGAAGGGAACCGAATGACATATAACATGGAAGTGTCGTTATGGGGCAATTCACCGCAAAGCATTCATTTCTTCAAGAAGATCAACGAACGATACGACCTGCATTTGAAGATTCCGACCTATTCCGGAGAATACCGCCGGTTGTGTAGTCGCAGGACTGCGCAGCAATGTTTGCAAGCCATTATTTCGGAAGTTCCGAATATTTCTCCCGACATCATCCCTTCATTTTTTGAAGACATCAAAGAAATCGAGATGGAACTTCAACAGAACGCCCCTGCTGATTTTGTGATCAAATCTCCCTATTCTTCTTCCGGGAGAGGATTGTTGTGGATTCGCGCCGGAATCTTGGATCGCGCTTCACGACAAATCTTGCAAGGCATGTTGAAAAGACAGTATGAAGTCTCACTCGAAAAGGCCTTGCACAAAGAAACGGATTTTGCGATGCTGTTTCATGCTGACGAAAACGGGACGATCACCTTCCAGGCCTATTCGTTGTTTCAGACCAATACCAAGGGGAATTACCGGGGAAATGTCCTCTGCTCGCAAAGCCGCATCCGATCGGTTCTTACCGAACTCATCGACGAGTCACTGCTCGAAAATGCCAAACGAAGCATCATCCGGTTTCTCTCAGGCCGCATCGCATCCGTCTATAAAGGCTGCATCTGCGTAGACATGATGCTTTATCGCGAAAAAAATCAGATTCGGCTTCATCCCTGTGTGGAAATCAATTTCCGTTACAGCATGGGATGGCTGGCAAATACCTTATACCGCGATTACCTGAACGAGGATGCGTCAGGACATTTTCAGATCGAATTTACCAAACATCCGGGCATGATTTCTAAAATGCATCAGGAAATGCAATCCAATTTCCCGTTGATCATTGAGCATAACCGCATCATATCCGGATACCTCTCTCTCTGTCCGGTAACCCCTTTTTCCAGTTATTTAGCCGCTATATGGGTGTAATTTATTATATTTTGCTTACTTTTGCACAAAATAATAACCGCTAACAAGCATAAATCATCGCTTTCATTATGGATTTAATACAAGAAATCATCCTTCGGGCAAAAGCAAACAAACAACGAATCGTCCTCCCTGAAGGGACAGAAGAACGAACACTCAAGGCAGCCGACCGCCTGGCATCAGACGGAGTCGCCTCCATCATTCTACTGGGAAATCCGGACAAAATAAAATCGTTGGCCTCACAGTACGGCCTTCGGCAAATCGATAACACTACGATCATCGATCCGCTCAATCATCCCAAAAAGCAAGTCTATGCCGATTTGCTTTACGAATTGCGGAAAAATAAAGGTTTAACGCCCGAACAGGCGGCCGGATTGGTAGAAAACCCATTGTACCTGGGGTGCTTGATGATCAAAAACGGAGACGCCGACGGCGAAATTGCCGGTGCTCAGAATACGACGGGCGATGTGTTGCGTCCTGCTTTGCAGATTATCAAGACCTCACCCGGGATTTCAGTCGTTTCCGGCGCTTTCCTGATGTTTACCGATAAAAAACAATACGGCAAGGACGGATTTCTCGTTTTTGCCGACTGCGCCGTCATGCCGAACCCGACCGCACAAGAATTGGCCGGAATTGCTTTGGCCACAGCGCAGACCACACGCGCGCTCGCCGGAATAGAACCCAAAATCGCCATGTTGAGTTTTTCTACCAAAGGAAGCGCCACACACGAACTGTGCGACAAAGTCATCGAAGCCACCCGAATTGCCAAAGAAACGGATCCGGGATTACAAATCGACGGCGAATTGCAGGCCGACGCCGCCATTGTCCCGTCGGTCGCTTCTTCCAAAGCCCCCGGAAGTCCGGTCGCAGGAAGTGCAAATGTATTGATATTTCCCAACCTCGAATGTGGCAATATCGCATACAAATTAGTGCAAAGACTTGCCGGCGCTGAAGCCATCGGCCCTATTCTGCAAGGAATGGCCGCACCCGTAAACGACCTATCCAGAGGATGTTCCGTCGACGATATTTACAAGATGGTCGCCATCTGCGCCAATCAGGCAATGAATAAGAGATATTCTGCAAATTGAGTGATGGTTTGCAAATTTTTTAATACCTTTATGCCTGTCATATTCACGTTTTTTTTAATGCGACACAAAAATAAGCGAAAATGACGCGACCGTAATGTTTTGAATATTAAAATCTTACGGTTATCAATAAATCTTTATAGAATTAAATTATAAGTAAAATAAAAAAAAAGAAAATATGTCTGAACCAATCATCGAACCTATTGAAAATTTCGGACTTTCGACGAAAGATCGTAATAAATCGTTGTTCTCAAAAATCGGCGTTGTCGGATGTGGAAAAGACGGAAGAAACATCGTCAGGCTTACCGCTTCAGCAGGATTGGAAGTGACGTTTATCGAAATATCGCAAGAGAAAATCGATTTTGCACTCGAAAAAATCAGTCAGGACCTGGACACAAAAATCGAAAGCTGGGGTTTGACTCCCGGAGAGAAAAAAACGATCATGGGACGGATCAACGGATCACTGAATTATGCTTCGCTCAAAGATTGCGATTTTGTGATCGAATGTGTCCGTTACGACGATCAAGGAGCGCGCAGTACGCAATTGAGGAAGGATGTGTTTAAAACGCTGGAAAGCGTCCTGTCGCCCGACGCCATCATTGCCACCAATGCCACCACCGTCATCATCAGCGAACTGGCCGCCGAACTGCAATACAAGGAACGTTGCATCAGCCTCCATTTTCCGGTCGCTCATCCCGATGCCAAAATCCTGGAAATCGTGAAAGGAATGTATACCTCCAACGAGGTATATAACAAGGTCTTGCTTTTTGCAAAACTGATCAAATACGACACGATCGACGTGCATGAAAGCAACGGATTGGTCAGTCTGCGGCTGATGGTGGTGATGCTCAACGAAGCTTGCCAGATGTTGATGGAAAATGTGTCCGCGATGGAAAGCATCGACCGGTTGTTTGAAGTGGTCTACGGCATGCGCGTCGGCATTTTCCGAATGGCCGACATCATTGGGATTGAGAAATTGGTTTCGCTCATGGAAGACATGTTCAATGAATATGGAGACAAAAAATACAAACCGTCGCCGGTATTGTGGCGGCTGTATCGTACCAACCAGACAGGTGTCGCCACAGGAAAAGGCTTTTATGTTTATGAAAACGGGCAACCCGTCGCGACGAATTGTATAAATTGAAACAGGAAAATAAAAATATGAAGATACTTGTATTAAATTGCGGGAGCTCCTCCATCAAATATAAATTATTCGACATGCACGAAGGTTCTGAGATCGCGCAAGGAGGAATAGAAAAAATCGGCTTGAAGGGTTCTTTTCTGAAGTTGACCCTCCCCGACGGCAAAAAAGTGATTCTGGAAGGAGAAATTCTGGAACATCGCGCCGGAATTGAATATATCTTGGGCGTGATCACCAGTGAAAAATACGGATGTATCAAATCGTTGAATGAGATCGATGCCGTCGGACACCGCGTGGTGCATGGCGGCGAAAAATTCAACTCCAGTGTGTTGATCACCGACGATGTGATCAAGAAGATGGAAGAATGTATCGAATTGGCGCCTTTGCACAATCCACCGAACCTGAACGGCATTTATGCGGTCAAAGAACTCATGCCCGACGTTCCGCAAGTAGGGGTTTTTGATACGGCATTTCATCAAACGATGCCGGAACATGCCTATATGTACGGGTTACCGTATTCACTTTACGAAAAATACGCCATTCGCCGCTATGGATTTCACGGCACCAGCCACCGGTATGTATCGAAGCGCGCGTGTGAATTTCTGGGCGTTCCCTACGAACAACAGCGGATTGTGACTGCGCACATCGGCAACGGCGCCTCGATTGCGGCGATCAAAGAAGGGGTATCCGTCGACACCTCGATGGGAATGACACCCGTAGAAGGATTGTTGATGGGCACCCGAAGCGGCGATGTAGATGCCGGCGCACTCACTTACATCATGGAAAAAGAAAATATCGGATTTCAGGCCATCTCGACCATTGTCAATAAATACAGCGGAATGATCGGCGTTTCGGGCGTATCTTCGGATATGCGCGAGATTGAAGCCGCCGTACAAGCAGGCAACGAACGGGCAATCCTGGCGCTGAAAATGTACAACTACAGAATCAAAAAATATGTCGGCGCGTTTGCCGCTGCGCTGGGAGGTCTCGATCTGCTGGTTTTTACCGGAGGCGTCGGCGAAAACCAAGCTTCTACTCGTCAGGAAGTCTGTGAAGGATTGGAATTTATGGGAATAAAACTCGATAATACATTCAACAAGGACTTGAGAGGCCGAGAAGCAATCATCAGCCTCCCCGAATCGCGCGTAAAAGTGTTGGTGATTCCAACAAATGAAGAATACATGATTGCGTTGGACACATTGGAGATATTGAGTTAATCACTAAGAATTTATCGCTATGCAAAACAAACATTACCTGTTTATTGCCTGCCTGTTTTTTTCCTGCTTCAGCAGTTGCTACGCACGGCCGAAATCCGATCAGCCGGTCGATCCGAATGCCCAATTGATCAGCATGAGGATGGTACAGTACGAATACGACGATTCCGCAGCGAATGAAATAAAAGTCTACATGCAGATTCGGGTCAAAAATAATTCTCGCGATACCGTTTTTATGCCGAACCAAGGCGGCGTCAACCTTCAATACAAAACAAAATCGTTCTTTTTTTCCTGTATATATCCGAAAGATACAATCATCATCAATCAGTCGGGCGCAGGCGAAAACAGAATTTTGCCGTTCGACGATTCTTATTTCAACCTGATCCTCCCACTCAAATCAGCGTATTACGGTAAGGTTGACTCTCTGAACTACAAAGACTTGGCAGAAAAAATAACCATTCAATACCACCTGGTACCTTCCGATAATACTTTTTACAGAGGGAAAATTCGAGACACGCTGATTTTCGACACAAACTATAAACCTACCTTACAAATCCTCCCGGTGAATTTAGATCCGGAAAAGGCGTCGTGCGGATGCCCTTGAAGGATTGAAGGGTGCGTTTCAATGACATATCGACCGAGGTTTTCGTTGTCGGATACGGACCGCAGCGACGCGATATAATGCAAATCTTTTATCTATTTCCTCGATGCTGACGATCCTGGTGGCCTTGGTGGTGGCTTTGATGACCGCCACCCTGCTGACCGGATTTTTCCTGACGTTCCGGGCGGGGCAACAATACCTTGCGGGAGAGTTTGAATTTACCTGATTTCGGATCGATATCAATCAATTTAACTTCGATCATATCTCCTTCCTTGATTCCGATTTCTTCAACCGTCTCCAGCCGTTTCCAATCAATCTCGGAGATATGCAGCAATCCGTCTTTGCCGGGGAGAAATTCTACGAAACATCCGTAAGGCATGATGGAGCGAACTTTTCCTTCGTAGACTTCACCCACTTCGGGTACGGCAACGATTCCTTTGATCTTGGCCATTGCCATCTCAATCGAATCTTTGTTGTTTGCTGAAACTTCCACCCGTCCGTAACCGTCAATTTCTTCAATGGTAATCGTTGTGCCGGTTTCTTCCTGCATTCCCTGAATGATTTTTCCACCCGGGCCTATCACAGCGCCGATAAATTCTTTCGGGATAATCAGCACTTCGATGCGCGGAGCATGCGGCTTCAAGTCCGGACGCGGCTCGGAAATTGTTTCTAGCAGTTTGCCTAAAATATACATACGCCCTTCTTTGGCTTGCGCCAAGGCCTTTTCGAGTATCTCGTACGAAAGTCCGTCGACCTTGATATCCATCTGCGTAGCGGTGATCCCGTCGCGCGTGCCGGTGACTTTGAAATCCATGTCGCCCAAGTGGTCTTCATCGCCCAGGATATCGGAGAGTACGGCATAATTCGTTCCTTTATTTTCAGAGATCAGGCCCATTGCGATTCCTGAAACGGGTTTTTTGATCTGTACGCCGGCATCCATCAGTGCCAATGTTCCGGCACAGACAGTCGCCATGGATGAAGAGCCGTTCGATTCCAGAATATCCGACACGATCCGGATGACGTACGGATAATTTTCCGGCAACATATTCTTCAATGCGCGATGCGCCAGGTTGCCATGACCTATTTCACGACGACCTACGCCACGTTGTGGTTTGGCTTCGCCGGTAGAAAACGGTGGAAAATTATAATGCAGCATGAATCGTTCTTTGTCGGAGCACAGCACATCGTCCACGATTTTCTCATCCAGTTTTGTTCCCAAAGTAACTGTGGATAACGACTGTGTTTCTCCGCGCGTAAAAATGGAAGAGCCATGAGGTCCGGGCAAGCAATCCACTTCCGACCAGATTGGGCGAATTTCGTTCGTTTGACGGCCATCCAACCGGATGCCTTCATCCAAAATACAGCGCCGCATCGCTTCTTTTTCCACATCGTGGTAGTATTTCGCGATCAATGGGGCTTTTTCTTCCAGTTCTTCTTCGGTAAATTGGGATTTGTATTCTTCTACCACCGCTTCGAAAGCTTCGGTACGTTCATGTTTGCCGGAACCTGACTTAGCGATGGCGTAAACTTTATCGTAACACTTCTCACGCACATCTTTGCGTAACTCTTCGTCATTTGTTTCATGACAATATTCCCGTTTCACAGTCTTGCCGACCAATTCCGAGAGTTCCAATTGCACGCGGCATTGGTGTTTGATGGCTTCGTGAGCCACTTTGATGGCTTCCAGCATTTCGCTTTCGGAAACCTCGTCCATCTCGCCTTCCACCATCATGATGTTGTCGATGGTAGCGCCGACCATGATGTCGATGTCCGCGTTTTCCAGCTGTTTGAACGTCGGATTCACCACAAACTCTCCATCAATTCTCGCCACGCGAACTTCGGAAATAGGGCCGTTGAAAGGAATATCCGAAACGGCTAAAGCAGCAGAAGCCGCTAATCCGGCAAGAGCATCCGGCATATCCTGACCGTCGGAAGAATAAAGGATGATATTTACAAACACTTCCGCATGGAAATCGTCCGGGAATAACGGACGAAGCGCACGGTCTACCAGGCGGCAGGTCAATATTTCATAATCGGACGCACGTCCTTCCCGCTTCATGAATCCGCCGGGGAATCGTCCGAATGCAGAAAATTTTTCTTTGTATTCAACTTGTAAAGGCATAAAATCCACACCGGGATTTGCATCTTTTGCAGCACAAACAGCTGCCAGCAACATTGTATTGTTCATTCTTACAACCACGGAACCATCTGCCTGTTTGGCTAATTTTCCGGTTTCAAGGGTAATGGTTCTTCCGTCACCCAAATCAATTGTTTTAACAATAGGATCAATCATAAATAATCTTTCTAAATTTCTTTTTCTACATAAAAATCGTGCAAAGGTAAAGAAAAACTTTCAGTTAAGATTGCGTAGATCAAATAAAAATACTTTTTCCGTATTTTTTTAGCGATTTCCAATTAAAAATGGGGTATATATGCGTTAAAAGTCGTATCTTTGCGAGATATCGAAATTGATATATCAAACAGTAATTTAGCTAATATATTATATGACTAAAAGATCAACAGCAAAGTTTAAAACGATTTTTTTTGTCTTATCGTGCTTTTTCATTTCCTGCAATAAAAACGATACTTTTACCATCGAAGGGAATGTGAAAAATGCAAAAGACAAGACCCTCTTTCTTGAACATGTCCGCATCGGCGACATACAACTGATGGATTCCTTGAAACTCGGAGAATCGGGAAACTTCCGGTTCAAACATCAAAACAGCGGAGAATCCGATTTCTACCGCTTGCGGCTGGGCGGTCAGTTGATCAATATTCCCGTCGACAGCACCGAAACCGTCAACATACAGGCCGACGGCAGCAATTTCGCCCAGGATTATTCCATAGACGGGTCGGACGATTGTATTAATGTAAAGGAACTTACGCTGTTGCAACTCAAAGCGAGCATCGAATACAACAAGCTCCAAAATTCGTATAACGAGGGGCAAATCACGGTCGACCAATACCAGGAACAGGTCACGCAGGCGCTCAATGAATACAAGGACAAGGCCAAAGCGTATATCTACGCCAACCCAAAATCGATGTCGGCCTATTTTGCACTGTTTCAACAAATTAACGGGATGCTGATTTTCGATCCTTTCAACAAGGAAGATTATAAAGTGTTCGGCGCGGTAGCTACCAGCTGGAATCAGTATTTCCCGAACGCCATTCGCTCGAAGCACCTGTACAACCTGGCATTGCGCGCCTTGAAATCCATCCGTGGAGAACGACCGCTCGAATATACCGTGACGGATGCCGTCGCACATTTTGAGATCAAATTGCCTGACATCAAAGACCAGCAGGTTTCGCTCTCGGAATCGTGTCGCGGGAAGGTGACGTTGATCGATTTTACTGCTTATCAAATGAAAGAATCGCCTGTGCACAACATTGCACTGGCGGAATTTTATGAAAAGCACAAGCGCCAACCGCTGGAGATTTATCAGATTTCGTTGGATACGGATGAACATTTCTGGAAGAACGCAGCCGTAAATTTGCCCTGGATTTGCGTGCACGATCCGGCATCCGTCTATTCCAAGGTTGCCGTCAGTTACAATGTCAAAAACTTGCCTACTACCTTCGTCATGAACAGCGAAGGAGAGATCGTGAAACGCCTCGAATCAACCAATAATTTGGAGAAAGAAGTCGGCGAATTTCTGAAATAATTGAAAAAAATCCGGTCTTATTTTTTTAGTTGGTAAAAAAAATATACCTTTGTAGGTTATCTATACCGCAGAAAGGCAAAAAGAGTTCCGGCCTCCAGACCGGAACTCTTTTTGTCGCCTTTGCATTGTATAGTTCCAAACAATAAAAAGAAAAATGTTATAAAAAAGTAATCTATTATGGCAATAAGTTACATGACTGAAGATGGATACAGAAAATTACTTGAAGAAGTCGGTTATCTTGAAACAGTAAAACGTCCGGAAATATCGAGACAAATAGCAGAAGCGCGCGATAAGGGAGACCTGTCGGAAAACGCCGAATACGACGCTGCGAAAGAAGCCCAGGGCATTCTCGAATCAAAGATTGCCCAATTGAAAGGCCTGATAGCCAACGCTCGTCTGATTAATGAAAGTCAGATCTCTACCGATATTGTCCAAATCTTGAATAAGGTGAAAATCAGGAATCTGAATAATAACCAACAAATGGAATATACCCTCGTGGCGGAAAACGAAGCGAACCTGAAAGAAGGGAAAATCGCCGTCAATACGCCTATCGGGAAAGGATTGCTGGGAAAGAAAGTTGGCGACAATGTAGCAATTACAGTGCCGTCGGGCGTTATTTCTTTCGAAATTCTGGAGATCTCAATCTAATCTCTACATTACTGACCTCTCAAACAACATTTGGTTTAATACCCTAATAAATATATAGCTATGACCATCTTCAGCAGAATTATCACGGGCGAAATCCCATGTTACAAAATCGCGGAAAACGAACATTTTTTTGCTTTCCTGGATATCAATCCTTTGACGAAAGGGCACACGCTGGTCGTCCCCAAAACAGAAAAAGACTATATTTTCGACCTGGAAGACGATACTTTGGGCGAGATGATTGTCTTTGCAAAAAGGATTGCCGTCGCTCTCAAGGACGCTATTCCCTGTAAACGGGTCGGCGTGGCTGTCATCGGACTGGAAATCCCCCATGCCCATATCCACCTCATCCCGCTCAACAAAGAATCCGACATACACTTCGGCGGTCCGAAACTGGCACTGCAGCCGCACGAATTTCAGAAAATTGCAGACGACATCACGGCGAAGCTGGGATGCGGTTGAAAGGCGGGGAATAAAATTATACGGATTCGGAAAAAAGACCTCTCCTGAGCATAGTTTACTTACAACAGCGACGACGCAAACGCCGGGGAGATATAATTGTCCAGCGACATACAGACTTCGGAAGCAAATTGGATAGCCAGCGCAATTAGCCCGTCCCATTCTTTCTCCTCCAGCCGGGTGAGCTGTTCTTTGGTATAGTTGTATTTCATGATTCCGTAGATCAATCCCGCATTGAAACTATCACCGGCGCCGATAGCGCTGACCGGGTGCAACGGTTTGATTTCGTATTGCTTATCGAAACGACCGGTTTTCAGCAAAACATTTTGCGGCCCTTGGGTGACAATGACATTTCGGCAATAAAACGAGATATGATCGCGGTAGATTGAATCGATGGATTTCCCCGGATACAATGTCTCCAAGTCTTCGTCGGAGCAACGGATGATGTCGGAAAGTTCAAAATTCTCAAGAAACAGCGACATCAGCTTGATGCGTTCATGGGCATGGGCTTTTCTGAAATTGATATCGTAGTAAATGATCGTCCCGCGTTCGGCAGCTTGCTGCAAAAAGCCGAAAAACCGTTCCCGCAATACCGGATTCACCGCATAATATGAACTCAAAACCAGCAGATCCTCTTTTTGTGTCGTCGGGAAGTCAATATTCAGGCGTGATTCGGGGAAATTGCGGTAGAAAGTATATTCCACCTTTTTCTCATTATCCAGGAATGCCAACGCGACGGGCGAATTGCCGTCTTCAAAAAAATCAATGTATTCCGTCGACAGGTTATTCTCCTCCATGAAGGATTTGATGAAGGATCCGATCTTGTCTTTTCCTATTTCGCTGATAAACGACACCGGAAGATTTAATCTCCCCAGCGATATCAGGCAATTAAACGTAGATCCGCCCGGAACAGCCCTGAAAGGCTGATTGTCTTTGAAAATAATATCGCAGATCGTTTCTCCGATACCGAAAATTTTTCTCATCTTTTTGCAATTATTTATTTTAATCGGTTGCCGCATTGTTGGCGGGAGAGCACTCCCAGATAGCCGCCATGATGCCGCTTGGCATAATCTTCAATCGTAAAATCAATCCGCTTCATCGTCTCCACCACCAACAAATCTCCGATCACCGTCATCACTGTGGTAGAAGTAGTCGGCGTCAATCCCAACACGCAGACTTCTTTCGGGTTGCCGGTCGGAAGGCATACATCCGCCAGCCGGGCGAGCGGACTGTCTTCGTTACCGGTGATCACGATAAAACGGATGGTCGGGATCAGCCCGCGCGCCAAGTCAACCAGTTCGACAATTTCGCGGGTCTTGCCCGAATTGGAAATCAGCAACATCAGGTCGTTTTCGCGCAAGATGCCCAAATCGCCGTGTTGCGCTTCGCTGGGATGCAGGAAACAGGAACTGGTGCCCGTGGAACTGAATGTGGTCGCAATGTTCGACGCTATCTGTCCGGCTTTCCCCATGCCGCTGGTCACCAATTTGCCTTTCTTCCGATGAACCTGTTCGATGATCAACCCGACAGCCCGATCGTAATCGGCTGTCAATGGGATATTCAGGATGGCTTCCGATTCTTTTTTTACTATCTCTTTCAGACTATTAATCATACAATCTACACATTATTCCTTGTGATATTTTATCAAGGCTATTTCGTGCAAAGGTATATTTTTATAATTTTGTACGCTCGAAAAATTAAAAAAATCTATGCAAGCGGAAGTATATTCCTTTTCAAATGGCCTCAGAATGATCCATATTCCATCCAACAATCCGGTATCGTATTGCGGATTTGCCATCAATGCCGGTGCGCGCGACGAAGCGCCCGCAGAATATGGATTGACTCACCTGGTGGAACACCTGCTTTATAAGGGTACGAAAAAACGCAAGGCCTGCCATATCCTGAACCGGATGGAAAATGTGGGGGGAGAACTCAATGCCTATACCACCAAAGAAGAGACATTTATCTACACTGTCTCGTTGAACAACGATACGGAACGCGCCGTGGAACTCCTGGCCGACATCGTCAGCGCTTCCCAATTCCCTGAAAATGAAATCAGAAAAGAGAAAGAAGTGGTGCTGGATGAAATCAATTTATACAAGGACAGTCCTTCGGAGTTGATATTTGACGATTTTGAAAACCTGATTTTCGACGGTCATGCACTCGGACACCACATCTTGGGTGAGAAAAAGACATTGAAAACCTTCAATCGGGAACAGTGCGTCCGCTTCTTTCATCATTTTTACCAACCCGACAACATGATCTTCTTCTGCTATGGCGCTACACCGTTGAAAAAACTGGTCGCGATGCTGTCCAAATACCTGCCGGAACCACCCCCGCTCTCCGTCGCTCGCGCACCTCGCCTGATTCCCGAACTGAATTGCACGCGACAATCGGAAATAAACAAGAAGCTGCATCAAACCCATGTGATGATCGGCGCCAAAGCCTACGATATGCGTGATGACAAAAAGACCGGGCTGTATCTCTTGAACAACCTGCTGGGCGGACCCGGAATGAACAGCCGCCTCAACCTGACGCTCCGCGAGCGCTACGGCCTGGTGTATACGGTAGAATCCGGCTACACCGCCTATTCCGACACCGGCGTCATCAGTATCTACTTCGGATGTGACCACCAATCGAAAGACCGTTGCATCGACTTGACTTACAAAGAACTACGCAGACTCAGAACGGAAAAATTGAGCACTGCCCGCCTATCGACGGCAAAAAAACAACTGAAAGGACAGCTCGGCATCTCGGCTGAACACCGCGAAAATGTCGCTCTTAGCATTGCAAAATCGTTTTTGCATTTGAATAAATACAATGACTTGCCGCAAGTTTACAGGATGATCGACGACCTCTCCGCGTCCCTTTTGCTGGAGATAGCCAACGAAGTGCTGGAAGAAAATAAGTTGTTCAGGCTCATATTTTCCTGAAAGTTAAAATTTTTATACAAAAATCATTGTTATCATAAATAATACCTTAACTTTGCGCCACAAAGTAAAATTTTTAACTTTTTATCGTAATATTTATTCACTATTATCCGGATATTCCATTTCTTCGAGAGATGAAATATCCATTAAAACAAACAAAAAAAGCATGAAACGAGCAAAATTTTGGATGATCGCACTATTGGCGATCACACTGACTGTTGGATTCACCGGTTGCGACAAGGATGACGACGATGAATTATCCGGCACTTCGTGGTCGAACACTACGACAGATGACGGGACGACTGTGATGACTCTTAACTTTAAGTCCAACGGAAAAGGCACGATTGTCACTGAATATTACTGGACTTACGGCGGAACAGAAGAAAAGGAAACCGATTCTGAGTCTTTCACCTACACCTACAAAGCGCCGAAAGTGACCCTCACACTCACCTACGATGACGGCGAAACGGCGACTGCCACCGGCACGGTCAACGGAAATAAAATGACGTTTATCGAAAATGATGACGATACGATCGTTTTTACGAAAATAAAGTAACCGAGTCATTTCTTTTTCTTGGCAATCCTTAAGTTGAGTGTCTCGACTCCCAACGAAAACAGGATCGCAAAGTAGATGTACCCTTTCGGGATCTCACCGATGGGATTGCCCAGCACGGTGAGGTGCGCCAGGTGGCCTGCTTCGACCAGCAATGTAACTCCTATCAGAATCAGGAACGACAGCGCAAGCATCTGTATCGTCGGATGATTGTTGACAAACTTGCTGACCGGCGCGGAGAAAAACAGCATGATGCCTACCGTCACCACGATGGCGGTAATCATGATCACCATGGCGCCGCCATAGCCAAATTCCTTAAAACTGACCATTCCGATGGCTGTCAACACACTGTCGATGGAAAAAACCAGGTCGAGCAACAGGATCTGCGTCAGAATCATTGCGATGCCCCGCTTGTTGGATTTCACGACCCGCAGTTCGTCTCTCCCTTCCAGTTTGTGATGAATTTCGCTCACGCTTTTATACAGCAGGAACAAACCGCCCAGCAGGATGATGACACTTTGTCCGTTGACGATGAACGACAGCCATTCACTGTCGAATGTGTACAATGGCTTTGTCAACTTAATCAGGAACGATACGCCGAACAACAGGAGGATGCGGCCCAGCATGGCCAGCAGCAGCCCGATATTGCGTACTTTCGCCTGTTGTGCTTTCGGCGCTTTATTGGCCATGATCGTCAGGAAAATGATGTTGTCGATTCCCAACACCACTTCCAGAAATACCAGCGTCAGAAACGCCATCCACGAATCGGGATTCAATACCAGATTGTGTATCATTTGATCAGAACAAAAAGGTAGCGACCAGCGACCAGGTCCTACTCTTGGCTTTCAGGTCTTTGACGGCGGTGTCTTTGATGGTGCTGTAATCGTCCGTCAGGCTGAGGCCGTAATTGAGTCCCACCTGCAAGTGATTGATCAGCTCAATGCCTGCACCGACATTGACACCTGCGCCGAAGCTCTTGGCTTTCCACTGTTCGGATACCTTCGACGACGCCAGGTTGAAACTGATATACGGGCCTGCCGCGACGTAGGGTTTCACACTCTCAAAGACATCCAGTTTCATCTTCAGATTGGCCGGAATGTCCAGATAACCGACATGTTTGTTGATTTGGATCTCGTTGATCTTGATGCCCCGTTGTGAATAAAGGGCGGCCACATCGAATCCGAGATTGTTCAGGATGAAACATTCCAAGAGGGCGCCAGCCTGAAACCCGTTGATATTATCCGGGGAGAGCGTGCTTTCCGAAATATTGGAAATGTTGGCAATATTCACCCCTGCCCGTATCCCGAAGCGGATCTGGGCTTGCAATGAAGCCATGCAAAGCAAGAAGCATAGTGCTACGATAGAAATAACCCTTTTCATACGTCAATAATTTGTTTTTAAAAAGTCGTATGGAACTCGCATGTCTTTATAGTCATCCACTTGAATGTTTGAAAATCATGCTCGTTACATACGTTAGTAATTAAAATTTTGAACACACATCAAATGTATATTTTCAAGGTGTAAAAGTAGTGAGTTTATTTATACATAACACAAAAAACAGGGCTGATTTTTCATTTAACGAAGAATTTAACTAAAATAAACTCCTTTCTTGGCATGAAAATTGACCTGTCTAATAAAAGTAAAAAATAATTATTAACTGACAAAATAGCACTTAAATGGGTGACAATATTTCATCTCAAGTAGAAATTATCATAGAAAACAAACCGATAGGCCCCGAAGAGTTTGAAAAAGAAATGCCGATTCTTCCGTTGAAGAGTATGATGTTTCTTCCGGACATCCCTACGCCGGTGAATGTCGGTCGTTCCAAATCCCTGAAACTGATTCATGACGTACAGCGGCACGATGGCTTTTTGAGCGTCTTCTGCCAAAAAGACGCAAACGAAGACGAGCCGAAACTCCAAGATCTTTACCCCGTGGGCGTGGTTGCCCGAATCGTCAATATCATGCAGGAAAATGAAAACAGCATGACAATCGTGCTGCTGGGAATAAAGCGTGTGCGACTGGAAAAAATTACCAAACACGACCCTTATTTGAAAGGGAAAGTCATGGAATTGCAAGACATCATGCCGCCGAAATCCGACAAGGAATACAAAGCCCAGTTGAACAGCATCCGCGACATGACTTTGCAGATGCTTTCCTCCAAAATGGGGCTTCCTGATTTCGTGATGGACTCGCTTCAGCGATCGAAAGACTACAACTACATCGTGAATCTCGCGTTTTCGACGGTAGAAGCCTCCGCCGTCCAAAAACAGGAAGTGATTGCCTGCGACGAAGTGAAAGAACGGCTGAACAAACTGCTGTCGTTGCTCGACCACAACGTGCAATTACTGGAAATCAAAGAATCGATCCGCAAAAAGACACAAGTGGATATCGACAAACAGCAACGCGAATATTTTCTGCAACAGGAAATGAAAAACATCCAAGAAGCTTTGGGAGGCAATATCCACGATCTGGAAATTTCCGAAATCAAAGAAAAAGCCAAAAAAACCAATTTCTCGGCGGAAGTGCGCGCTACTTTCGACAAAGAGTTGCAGAAACTGGAACGGCTTCACCCCCACTCGCCCGACTATTCCGTACAGATGTCGTATATCCAAAACCTGCTTTCATTGCCCTGGAACAACTATACACAGGACAACTTCAATCTGAAACGCGCGAAAAAGATCCTGGACAAGGATCATTTCGGATTGGACAAGGTGAAAGAACGGATTTTGGAACACCTGGCCGTGCTGAAACTGAAAGGAGACATGAAATCACCGATCCTGTGCCTTTACGGCCCTCCGGGAGTCGGAAAGACTTCACTGGGAAAATCCATTGCCGAAGCGTTGAACCGGAAATATGTCCGGCTGTCGCTGGGCGGATTGCACGACGAAGCGGAAATCAGGGGGCACCGCCGCACCTACATCGGCGCAATGCCCGGACGCATCATCCACAGTCTGCAGAAAGCGGGATCGTCCAATCCGGTGATCATCCTGGATGAAATCGACAAAGTCGGGCATGACTACAAGGGGGATCCTTCGGCCGCCTTGCTTGAGGTATTGGATCCCGAACAGAATTTCGCATTCCACGACAATTATGTCGATATTGATTACGACTTATCGAAAGTCCTTTTCATCGCTACCGCCAATAATCTGAATACGGTGTCCCCGCCCTTGATCGACCGTATGGAACTGATTGACGTCAGCGGATATATCATGGAAGAAAAGGTGGAAATCGCCCGGAAGCACCTGTTGCCGAATCAAAAAGAGATCCACGGCATTCCCTCCAAAGCGTTCGACATTCCCAAACGGACAATGGAGGCAATCATCGAATCCTATACCCGTGAATCGGGCGTTCGGGAATTGAATAAGAAACTGGCAAAAATCATGCGCCGCGTCGCTCGAAAGATAGCCGGAGGGGAAGAATACCATCAATCGCTGGAGATTGCCGACCTGTATGAATTTCTTGGCCCGGTAGAATATACGAAAGACAAATACCAAGGGAATGAATACGCCGGTGTGGTGACAGGACTGGCCTGGACAGCTGCCGGCGGCGAGATTCTTTTTGTAGAAACCAGTTTGAGCAAAGGGAAAGAAACCAAACTCACATTGACGGGCAACCTGGGAGATGTGATGAAAGAATCGGCTGTACTCGCTTTGGAATACATCAAATCGCATGCCTCCAAACTGGGCATCCCCAGCGACGTGTTTGAACATTGGAATGTGCACCTCCACGTTCCAGAAGGGGCAATCCCGAAAGACGGCCCTTCTGCGGGAATCACGATGGCCACCTCGTTGGTTTCTGCCTTCACACAACGCAAAGTAAAAAGCAACATCGCCATGACAGGCGAGATCACCCTGCGTGGGAAAGTGCTGCCGGTAGGCGGCATCAAAGAAAAGATCCTTGCAGCAAAACGGGCAGGCATCAAGGAAATCATCCTTTCGGAAGAAAACAGAAAAGATATCGACGAGATCAACGAGATCTATCTGAAAGGACTCACGTTTCACTATGTGAACGACATCCGTGAAGTGTTCGACATTGCCCTGCTGAAAGAACAAGTCCGGGATCCGCTGGAACTCACCATGTCTCCAACCTCAACCCAGAGCGCTTAGCATCCTGCGAATCACTGTTTCTGCCGAGATCTCACGGTTGGCAGCTTCCTGAATAACGATTGATCGTGGACTTTCTATCACATCGTCGGTAACGATCATATTGCGACGAACCGGCAGACAGTGCATAAAATAAGCATTGTCAGTCAAGGCCATTTTCGCGCTGTCGACTGTCCAGTTGCGGTCTTTACTGAGGATTTTCCCATAATGCGGGTCCCGAAACGCCGACCAGTTTTTGGCATAGATGAAGTCCGCGCCTTCAAACGCTTTCCGTTGGTCGTATTCTACCCTTGCGCCGCGAGTAAACCGTTCGCTCAGTTCATAGCCTTCGGGATGCGTGATGACAAACTCCACCTCCGCTTCATTCATGAAATCGGCAAAAGAATTGGGGACAGCCTGCGGCAATACGTTCGGGTGTGGTGCCCAGGTCAATACCACTTTCGGGCGGGGCTTCGTTTTATATTCTTCGATGGTGATCAGGTCGGCAAAAGCCTGGAGCGGATGCGCTGTTGCGCTCTCCATGCTGAATACCGGCTTGCCGGAATAATGAATGAACTGATTCAACAGTTTTTCACTGTAGTCCGCTTCTTTGTCTTCAAACCGTGCAAACGAGCGCACACCGATCAGGTCGCAATAACAGCCCATCACGGGAATCGCTTCCAGGATATGTTCCGGCTTGTCGCCGTCCATGACGACGCCTCGCTCTGTTTCCAGTTTCCAGGCGCCCTGGTTTACGTCCAGCACAATCACATTCATTCCCAGGTTCAATGCCGCCTTTTGTGTACTAAGCCTGGTTCGCAGGCTGGAATTAAAGAATACCAACAGGAGGGTTCTGTTTTCTCCCAGTTGTTTATACGCATAGCGATTTTTTTTCAACTCCAGGGCTTCGTGTACTGCCGATTGCAGGTTGCCTAAATCGTTTGCTGTAAGAAATGTCTTCATACTTCAATTGGTTCTTATTTGTCCGTTTCCATTAATAATCCATTTATAAGAGGTCAATGCTTCCAGAGCCATCGGGCCGCGGGCATGCAATTTCTGGGTGCTGATGCCGATTTCCGCGCCCAAGCCGAACTGTGCGCCGTCGGTAAAAGCCGTCGAGACATTGGCATAGACGCATGCGGCATCCACCGTTTTCTGAAACAATCGGATTCGTTCGTCATTTTCAGAAATGATACACTCGCTGTGTTTGGATCCAAAGGCAGCGATGTGTTCCAGCGCGTCGTCGATGCAAGTGACGGTCTTGATGCTCATTTTATAATCCAGAAATTCTGTGCCGTAACTGGCTTCGTCGGCCAATGACAACCATTGCGGCGGATAATGTCCCTGCAATGCTTCAGCGGCTTTATCGTCGGCATAAATCATCACCTGTGAATCTTGCAACTTGCTGCACAAAAACGGCAAATCCGGCAATCGCTTTTCATGGATAATCAAACAATCCAACGCATTGCAGACGCTGACTCTGCGGGTTTTGGCATTGTTGACAATCTCACGGCCTTTGGATTTATCTCCAAATTCATCGAAATAGGTATGGCAAATTCCGGCGCCTGTTTCGATGACCGGAATACGGGCATTGTCGCGCACATACCGGATCAGTCCCTGGCTTCCGCGGGGAATAATCAAATCCACATAACCGTCGGCATTCAGCAAAGCGGTCGTCGATTCCCGACCCGGCGGCAACAAGGTGCAAACGGCGGGATCTATTCCATGGGCAGTAAGCACATCACGGATCGTGTTTACCAGTATCTGGTTGGAAAATTCAGCATCTGAACCGCCTTTCAGCATGCAGGCATTACCTGATTTCAGGCAAAGGGAAAACACGTCGGGACTGACATTGGGACGCGCTTCATAAATGATGCCGATGACGCCGAACGGCACACTGACTTTCGTGATTTCCATGCCGTTGGGTCTGAGATCGCGTTTCAGCACACGACCCAGGGGAGAAGGCAATCCTGCGACATTTCGGATATCGGCAGCAATCGCTTCGATGCGTGCAGCGGAAAGCAAAACCCGGTCGTATTTCGGATCTTTCTTGTCCATCAGCGCCAGGTCTTTTTGATTTTCTGAGAGAATCAGCGCTTGCTGTGCTTCGATTCGCGAAGCGACAGCACACAATATTTGGCCGACGGTTTCATCGTCAACCCGCGGCAATGTAGCCGCAGCCCGTCGGGTATCCAGGAAAAGTTGCTGCATCGATTATTGATAATTGAGGATTAAAGGCTGATGTACGTGCCACGTATAGCGCTCCACATAGTCAAACCAGGCCTCATCCGAATCGAATCCCCATTTGCTCCATCCTGCTCCGAAATAATAAGTAAAGGTGTTCCCTTTGACATAATCGGCCAATCCGAGCAAATGCGCATCGTGTTGGATGATATTATTCATGCCTTGCGGGAAAATGACCCCGATATACGTTCTGCCAACGGGAATTGGGGAATCGGAAGCATTTTCAGCATAAGCGATATAGCCAAAATCTTGACTTGAGCGAATATTTCCCATCTCATTGTGCAACCAAAATCCGCCTGCCAGTTCAAACGACTCGAAATCCCCATCGTAAGTCACAGTCGCTTGATTAAACTGACTGAAAGCATCGAGCGTGACGGTGATTTTTTGCGTGATGTGTTTGTTCCCAAAAGGAACAGAATCGTAAGCAAGCTCAAAGCTCGTACGAAGCGCACCGGTATCCAGCACTTTATAAGAAGAATATGCGCCGCCAATCCACAGCGTATCATGAAAGAAAGGGGCGATTCCGCCGCCACCGAGCGTATGCGCTACTTTATAACAATCCAAACCCGAACCGTGGTCGACATGATAAGAAATGCCCTTGGCATCGTTTTCGTACATCCCGTCAAGAAACAATGCTTCTGTGCGTTTCAATATCACATCCACACCGTTGCTGGGATTTTCGGGAGTCAATGCAGGCCCGTACATCCGAAAGGCGATCCGGTCATTTTCCCAGGCAAAATCATCTTTGCGTTCGGGGACATATCGTCCGAAGGTACGGATAGCGAAAGAATCCGGCATACCTTTCTTGATTGCATAATGTGCCGTTTCGCAGGGTTTTAATGTAACAGGGAAAATGATCGACACAGGCGTTTCATTTCCCTGGTAAAGAATCTGATAAGGCAGCTGATTGTCGGCGCTGTCGACGACGATGATGGCGCCGCCTTCGGTGAGTTGTAATTTTTCCGAAACGGCATTCCATGCAACTGTAACCATTTCATTGTGGCGATCAGTGAGGGCGGGATTCATGACTGAAATTTTCAATTCCTTTCCACCGCTGCATCCCACCATGATGAATAAACTAAATAACAATAAACCAAGCATTTTCATAAGTTCATAATTTGTGTTTGTATTGTATTAAACTGTCGATATAATGGCCTCAAGTGTGCAAAAATACAACAATTTTGAAATAAAATTTTTAATTTGCCGATAAATGTTCTACATTTGTCCGACGGGATACGGCATTCGAGCCCGAAACCCGATAACGAACGACAAACTAAACAAATTATTGAAATGAAACGAATTTTCTTTGTCCCTTTGGCGACAATCATGTTGAGTGCGTGTGTGCTTTTTTCTTCGTGTCTGGGATCTTTCAGTCTGTTCAACAGGCTGTTGTCTTGGAATAGAACGATTGACGACAAGTTTATCAATGAACTGATTTTTATTGCGTTATGGATTGTTCCGGTCTATCAAATCGCGATGCTTGCCGACCTTGTTGTTCTCAACTCTCTGGAATTTTGGTCGGACGAAAATCCTTTGGCGGAAGGAGATGTCAGACACATCAAAAGTGCGAACGGCGACTTCACCGTCACTGTTCAAAAAGACGGTTACCATATCGAAAAGGACGGAACGGAAGCGAGTTTTGATTTTCGTTTCAACCACAAAAGCCGCGTATGGAGTATGGAAATCAATGGAGAATCCACTCCATTGCTACAAATCGGAGACGACAAACAAGCATTGATGTTCCTGCCCGACGGGACAACGATGACCGTCGCGTTAAATCAAGCCGGAGTGACTGCTTTCAAACAGGCGGCGTTGACCAAAAATCTGTACGTTTACGGCGGCAACCAGGAATAAGCGGCAAATTTTACTGGTGTTCAGGGCGCAATAAGTCATTGACGGTCTTCACCGGATTGAATGTCTCGATGGGCACTTCCACGAAGACCGTGTTCCAATCCGACATTGCGCCATTCCATAATCCTGGCAATTCCAACGCTTTGAGTTTTTTCCCATTTTTCGATTTATGGGAAATGAACCCTGTATTTTTATCAACATAGCCAGGCAGATCATATTTTTCGCCGCGGTAATTTTTGATGGCGCAAACCAGATCCACCGGGTTAAAATAGGCATTGCTGAGAAACAATTGCTTTTTTTCGGGATCGTTGAGGTCGATCTGGGAACTTTCGAGAATCTGTAAAGAGATAGTCCCGTCGGGATTGACTGCCAGGAACGGTCCTCCGCCCGGTTCTCCTTCATTTTTCACCATTCCACAGACACGCAGCGGACGGTCTAATTTGGATTTGATGTAAAGCACCAATTCGACATCTTCCAGCATTTTGGTTTCGGGATTTTTGATGCACAATTCCGTTTGCAGGAAATAGAGCATTTCCAACAACTGATCATGCGAATATTTTCCCGATTCAATCAGGCGGATATAATCGAAGATTTTTTTCTGCAGCTGTACCAATACGCCTGCTATCAACTTTTTATACTGCACGGTAATGCCTTTGAATCCATCCGGAACCACATTGTCGATATTTTTGATAAAGACGACATCGGCATCCAGATCGTTCAGGTTTTCGATCAATGCGCCATGACCGCCCGGACGAAACAGCAGTCGCCCGTCTTCACGAAACGGCAGGTTATTTTCATCGACAGCCAGGGTGTCGGTCGAAGGCTTCTGCTCGCTGAAAGTGATGGAATACGTCCTGTTAAACTTTTTTTCATAACAGGGGATCGCTTTTTCGGCCAATTGTTCGAAGAAACGACGATGTTCGGGAGAGACGGTAAAATGGAGATTCACATTACCGCTCGCATCATCCGCATACAGCGCCCCTTCTGCCAGGTGCTCTTCCATCGCCTGACGGGAACCGTCCGGATATCGATGAAACAGGATCAATCCTTTGGGCAACGAACCGTAGTTCAATCCATGGCTTTGCAACAGGGTCTTTACTACCAATTTGCAATTCCCTTCGGCAATCAACTGAAGTGCATCTTTTTTTTCATTTTTTATGCAAGCCTGATTCAAGGCGTCAAAAAAAGCGAATTGCATAATTTGATTAAAAAACGTCTGCTCAAACTCGGTAGCCGGCACCGTGTAGGAAGCATCCAGAAATTCAAACAGGTCTTTGAACATCCTGCTGGCGGCTCCCGAAGCCGGAACAAACTTGAGGATCTGCTTGCCTTGCTTACGGTAAGCATCCCAGGCATCCAGGTATTCCGCTTGTTGTTCTTGCGGGATATGCATCACTCCTTTGGCAGCAGATGCTGACGCAACAATCGGGAGGTAGGGAAACCCTTTTTTAAAATGTTCCAACTGTTCTTCAATCTGCGAAACGGCAATTCCTTTGCGTTCCAAAGCGGATAAATCGGATAAACTAAACATCGTCATAATGGTAAAAAGTTATCATTTACCGCAAATTTATGAAATCAACATTAAAAAAACAACAAGATTGTTTGTATTTTTGTATCGAATATGGAAAATTTATTTTCACTGCACGAGCATAAGGAATTAATTATCGCCTATCGCCGGTTGCTTCAATCGGTTGGCGATGCCTTGTCTTTAGACGATATCCGGAAAGTCCGGAAGACGATCTACGAGACCATCAGTTCCGGTGCTTCCTTGCGGGATATGTACGGATTCAATCTGTGGTTACGGAATATTCATACCGCACTGATTGTAGCGGAGGAGATCGGACTGAAACACGTATCCCTGATCGCCTTGTTGCTCTACAACCCCGTGATGGAAGGGAAACTGGATTTGAATAGCGTAGAAAAGACATACGGCCAAGACGTGGCGCGAATCATCAAAGGACTGATCAAGACCAACGAACTGTATGCCAAAAATGCTGCAATCGAAACCGACAACTTCCGCAAACTGCTGGTGTCGTTTGCCGAAGATGTCCGTGTCATTCTGATCATGATTGCTGACCGCCTGTGTCTGATGCGCATGTCGAAAGAAATCAGCAACGAAGAGCACCGGCTGAAAATCGCCGTAGAAGCATCTTACCTGTATGCTCCGCTTGCACATAAACTCGGACTGTATCAGATAAAATCGGAATTGGAAGACATTTCGTTAAAAATTCAAGACCGCGAAATGTACGACATGATCGCCCGAAAAATCAATGAAACCAAACGGTCGCGCGACCAATACATCAATGCTTTTATCGAACCGGTAGAAAAGCGGCTGCGGGAGATGGGGCTTCATTTCGACATCAAGGGGCGGACAAAATCTATTCATTCCATTCGCAACAAACTGCTGAAACAAAAGATTGAGTTTGAATCCATCTATGATCTGTTTGCTATCCGGGTCATCCTGGACACTACGCCGGAAAAAGAAAAAGCGGAATGTTGGCAGGTCTATTCTGTGATCACCGATATGTACCAGCCCAATCCCAACAGGCTAAAAGACTGGCTCTCCATTCCCAAAAGCAATGGATATGAATCGTTGCACACGACGGTCTTGGGGCCACAAGGCCGCTGGGTGGAAGTGCAGATTCGTTCGAAACGGATGGATGAAGTGGCTGAAAGAGGGCTGGCAGCACACTGGAAATACAAAGGCCTCAAAAGTGAAAATGGCTTGGACGATTGGCTCAATGGCATCCGGGAAGTGTTGGAAAACAAAGATTCTTCACCTGCCGACTTGATTCACGATTTCAAGTTGGATCTCTATGACGAAGAAATATTTGCATTTACGCCCAAAGGAGATTTGTTTAAATTACCGAAAGATGCTACTGTACTGGATTTTGCTTTCGCCATCCATTCTAAGCTGGGATCTAAATGCGTTTCCGCGAAGATAAACGGCAAAAATGTGACGATTAAACACAAATTGCGAAGCGGAGATCAGGTCGACATTCAGACATCCCCCAATCAGACCCCGAAACAAGATTGGCTGAATTTTGCCGTCACTTCCAAAGCCCGGATAAAGATCAAACAGTCGCTCAAAGAACAGTCAGCAAAGCAGGTTGAGTTCGCTAAAGAACTGTTACACAGAAGATTCAAAAATCGAAAGCTGGACGAAGACGAAGCACGGCTGATGCGACTGATCAAGAAAAAGGGATATAAAACGGTGACGGATTTTTATGCCGACATCGCCAACGAACGATTGGACGTCAATACGGTCATTGATCAATACCTGGAATTGGAAAAGAAAGAAACCGAACTACAGGAACATTCCGAACGCAGTCTGGAGAACTACCATGCGTTTATTCCGGCCGAAGAACTGGCCAATCAGGAGGATGTATTGACCATCGATCAGAACCTGACGGGCGTAGAATATAAATTGTCAAAATGTTGTAATCCGATCTATGGCGACGATATTTTCGGATTTGTTTCCTCCCAAGGCATCAAAATCCACCGGACGAATTGTCCGAACGCCCCCGCCATGTTCAATCGGTTTGGCTATCGGGTTGTGAGCGCCCGCTGGTCTGGCAAGTCGGGTTCAAACTACCCCGTCACGTTGCGGGTGGTTGGGCGCGACGACATCGGCATTGTCACCAACATCACCTCCATCATCTCGAAAGAAAACGGGATGGAACTGCGTTCCATCAATATTGATCCGGTCGACGGATTATTTCAGGGAAATATCACGGTAATGCTGAACAATACAAACGCAATGGATTCGTTGATAAAAAAAATCAAGGCTGTGAAGGGAGTAAAACAAGTTAGCAGGTACTGAGGGAGTTAGGAGTTAGGAGTTAGGAGTTAGAAATTAGAAGTTAGAAGTGGTGAGCTATGGCTGATTTGAAGTCGTTTTTGAGTATTGTGGCAGAGGATCTGATTTCCCGATTCGGGACAAATCTGGCCGACGTTGCGGTGATTTTTCCAAATCGTCGGATGCGTCTGTTCTTCAATAATTATCTCTACGAGCATGTCCACGAACCGGTATGGGCGCCTACCTATTACGCTATAGACGACTTGTTCCGGCAAATGACAACGCTGCGTCCGGCCGATCCGATCAAACTGGTTTGTGAATTGTATAAGGCTTATATCCAGGTACATCAGGACAAAGTCGGCAAATCGTCCGTTGCAGAATCGCTGGACGAATTTTATGCTTTCGGGGAAATTTTACTTCGCGATTTTGACGACATCGACAAGCAATTGGTTAATACACGCTTGCTATTCAGCAATCTGCAAGATCTTGACGCGCTGAAAGACGATTTCAACCACCTGAATGAATCACAATTGGAAGCATTGGCGCGTTATTTTCGACAGACTTTCCAGGGAAATTCTTCGCTTCAGACAGCATTCTGGTCGATCTGGAACATGTTGGGAGAAGTGTACCAAACCTATCAGGCGCAACTGGAAAACGAACAACTCGCGTATCCGGGAATGATGATGCGTCGCGCACTGGAAAATGACTCGCATGTTTTTTCGCACGACAGCTACGTCTTTGCCGGATTCAATGTGTTGAACAAATGCGAAGAACAACTCTTCAGCCGACTCAAAGACAAATCGTTATTCTATTGGGATACCGATCTCTATTATCTCGACGAGAAAGGAAATGCGAGAAACGAGGCCGGGAATTTCCTGGCACACAACCTCCGGAAGTTCGGTTCGGCCATCGACAAGTCGCCGTTCGACTGTCTGCTTTCGCCCGAAAAGGAAATCACCATCATTCATTCGGCTTCCGAAAGCGGACAATCGGCTGCTATCGCTCCCTGGCTGGACGCTATCAGCCATCCTCAGGCATTCACAAAGCCGGATTCCGCCATCGTTTTGTGCAACGAACAGCTGCTGCCGGTCGTCATGCACAGCATTCCCCCGAAGCAGGTAGCGAACGTCAATATTACCATGGGATTTCCGATCGCGCAAACGCCGGTCACCAGTTTTCTGTACGCACTTCTGGAGCTGCAAATCAAGGGGATATCGCCATCTCGGCAGGCATTCAGGTATAAATACGTGCTGCCGGTATTGCGACATCCATATACGCAACTGATTCTCCCTGAAGCAAAATCGGTAGAAAAAGAGCTGTTGCAAAGCAATCTGTTTTTCCCTTCGCAGGAAACACTGATTGATAAAGAAATCTTCCGAAACACGAGCGATGTGACAGATTTGGCCAACTACCTGCTGACACTCATCCGCCGCCTTGGAAAAGCGATGAAAGGCACTGAAAAAGAAGACGATATCTACGGCGGGTTGTATCGTGAATCCGTCTTCAGGGCTTATCAGTTGTTGAACCGCCTGTACGGATTGATCTCCTCCGGAGAACTCCGCATTGAGAAAGTGACATTTTTCCGTTTGTTAAAAAAAATTAATGCATCGACGCAGGTCCCATTTCACGGCGAACCTGTGAGAGGCTTACAGATTATGGGCATGTTGGAAACCCGTGCGCTTGATTTCGATCACTTGCTGTTGCTGAGCGTCAACGAAGGCTTTATGCCGGGCACCTCCGACGACAATACTTTTATCCCGCAATTCCTTCGTAAACATTTTGAAATGAGTACGTTTGAACATCAGGATTCGATCTATGCGTATTATTTCTATCGGTTGATTCAACGTGCAAAAAAAGTGACTTTGGTATATTCTACCGACAAAACACAATTGGGTAAAGCCGAAATGAGCCGATTTATTCTCCAATTGCTGATTGACAAACGATTGAATATCAAACGTTTCTCTATTCAAACACCACTGATTCCGCTACCAACGAAAACGATTGAAATCCGGAAAGACGACGCGCTCATGTCTAAAATCAGGGGGAAATACGATTCGTTGATAAATCCCGATTCCATACGGTTGTCTCCATCTGCAATCAACAAATTCATCGACTGCCCGCTCCAATTTTATTTCCAGTACATCGAAGAATTAATGCCCGAGGAAGAATTGACCGACGAACTGGACAATGCCATCTTCGGCACCCTCTTTCATAAGGCGGCGGAATTGCTATATCGCGAAATTGCACGAAACAACGGACAGCACGACGCGGATTCATTCTTGGTTCGCGAAGCGGATTTGGATCCCTATCTGAAATGGCCACACTTGACAGAACGAATTGTGAATCAAGCATTCACGATTGCATATTTCAAAAATCGGCAAATAGACTTGGGCCAATACAACGGCGAACAATTGATCAACTTCAAGGTGGTCTGCCATTTGCTGCATCGACTGATTGAGATTGACAAACAACGGACTCCGTTCATTATCCGCGGGTTGGAACACCGTGTTTTAGGTAATTTCAAACTGGAAGCATGGAACGCTTCCCTGAAAATCAGCGGCATCGTGGATCGATTTGAGGAAAAAGACGGAACATGCTACATCATCGATTATAAAACGAGCGGTAAACATAAGACTTTCAAGACGATGGACGATCTGGTTGCACCCAAAGACAGTCGAGCGGCGCATGTCCTGCAAACTTTCATATATGCCTCTGTCCTCATCAAAGAGGGCAAATACGATCTACCGGTTGTTCCGGCATTGTTTTATTTACAGGAAGCCGGAAAAGACGACTATTCGCCGGTGATCGCTTTCGAGAAAGAACCGATCTCGGATTTCCGGACACTGAATACGGCTTTTGAAGAAGCGTTTATCCCCAAGATTGCGGAATTGTTCAATCCGGACATCCCGTTTGTTCAGACAGCTTTTTCTGCTAAATGCAGCTATTGTGATTTCAAAAACTTATGCGGTCGATCATGATGTCCAATCTGAAAATATATAAAGCATCCGCCGGTTCAGGGAAAACGTATACCCTGGCGCTGGAATACATCCGCGAATTACTGGTCAATTATCCGGAAAAAACGCACCGCCATATCCTGGCCGTGACATTCACTAAAGATGCGACCGGCGAAATGAAAGACCGGATTCTTTCGGAATTATACGGATTGGCATTCGACTGCGACGATTCGGCAACCTTCAGAGATTCGCTCAGCAAAGCCTTGCGAGACGAAGGGAAGCCAATGAGTAATGAGGAAATCCGGGAAAAATCAACACTGATATTGCAGTCGATTTTCCATGATTACAGTCGGTTGCATATCACGACCATCGACAGTTTCTTTCAGAAAGTATTGAAAAACCTGGCCAGGGAATTGGGAAAATGTTCCCGTTTCAACCTGGAAATGGATACAGATAAGGTTTTATCTGAAGCAGTCGATTTACTGATCGAACAAGCAAATGAAGACGCGCAGTTGCTCAACTGGCTGATGACGTATATAGAAAATAAATTAGACGATGGAAGCAACTGGCGTATTGATCGCGACTTGACCTCTTTCAGCCGGTGTATCTACAAAGAATTTTTTCAGGAACACGAACAGGAACTGAAACAGCAGATCGACGAAAATCCCAACTTGTTTAAGCAACTGTTGCAACAGCATACGCGCGTCCAGAATCAATGCCGCCATTTTTTCAAAACGACCTTTGCCGCTCTGTCGAAACAACTGACCGACCTTGGTCTGAATTATTCGGATTTCAACAGAAACGGCACTGTGCTCAATTTCTTTAAAGCCCTTGCATCAGACGATCCACAGAGCGTCGATACCAACAAAGCGACCATCGAAGCATGTCGTGAAAGTCCGGAAAAATGGCCTGCGTCAAAAACCAATATGAAAGCGGAAATCATTGCACTGGCCACAAACGAATGGTTGCCGCTGCTCAATCAGTCGTTGCAGACTTTACGCACTTTCCTCAATTCCAAGATGATCACAGAAAATCTCCATCAATTGGGATTGATTTGGGACATCACGCGTGTCATCAGTCGTCTGAATAGCGAAAACAACCGGTTCATGCTGTCGGATACCGCCCGATTCCTCAACTACATGATCGATGATTCGGACGCCCCGTTCATTTTTGAAAAGATCGGCGCAGAAATCAGACACGTCATGATAGACGAATTTCAGGATACTTCGCGTATCCAATGGGAAAATTTCAAATCATTGCTTTCAGAGATCCTGTCAAGGAATCTGTTTAGCTTGATTGTGGGAGACGTAAAGCAGTCGATCTACAGGTGGCGCAACGGCGACTGGACCATCCTGAACGGGATCGGGCAGGAATTGCAGGTCACGCCGTGCACCTTGGACAAAAATTTCCGCAGTGAACGACAGATCATTGATTTCAACAACCAATTTTTTACTTTTGCGGCATCACAATTGAGCCTCAAACAGTCCATCTTGTTCGGCACTCAGGAAGAATCGCCTTTCGAGTACGCTTACAAACCCTCGGAGGTCGTCCAGCAATCGCCCAAAATTGCAACCCGCGGCTATGTCTCCGTGGATTTTTTTCCCGACAAATCGGAAGATGGAAAATATGAAGACCTGGTATTGAGTCGGCTGTTAGATCAACTGCAAGAGTTGCGCAGCAAAGGAATTCCGGCAGGTTCAATCTGTATCCTGACCCGCACAAATAAAATCATCATCCGGATAGCCGAATACCTGGCATCGCAACGGGAATCATACGTAGAACTGGCCGCCGACCATTACCTCACCATCGTTTCAGATGAAGCCTTCCAATTGAGTTCTTCTCCTGCCCTGCGTATCCTCATCGAGGCGATGCGGGTATTGTCAAATCCTTCGACCGCCCTGTTTCGTGCCAGACTAGCGTTTTATTTGCAGGAGCAAGGATTGGATCCTTCCATCGTTCCGGAAGAACAATCGGTTCAACTGCCGTTATCGGAACTTTCAGGGCATTTATACCGGCTTTTTGATCTGAAGCAGATACCCGGACAAAGCAATTATATGTTTTCGTTTTATGACAATCTGACGAATTACCTGCGGGAATCGCCTTCCGATATCCACTCTTTTTTACGTTACTGGGATGAAGAATTGCAACGCAAACCCGCACCCTCAGGGGTTTCCATCGATGGCATCCGTGCAATCACCATTCATAAATCGAAAGGACTACAGTTTCATACCGTGCTGCTTCCTTTCTGTGACTGGGAACTTTTTCCGAAAAAAAATCCCATCGTCTGGTGCGGACCGAAAGCGGATCTTTACGACTTGAAACTGCTTCCGGTGAAATACACTTCCAAAATGGCCGATACGGTTTTTTCTTCGGAATACATGAAAGAGACCCTGTTGAGTTGGATGGATAATCTCAATCTGCTATACGTGGCGTTTACCCGCGCCGAACACCATTTATTGATTCTCGCGAAAGAAAAAAAAGATCTGGAATCTTGCGCGAACATCAAAACGGTGGCCGACCTCCTGTCGCTCTGGGTGAAAGATCAGGGATGCGACTCCGGTTCGTATGCAACGGGCGCTTTGGCGGCCAAAGACCTCCTCGTTGAACAGCAAACAGACAATCTGTTGAAACAAAAACCGCTACCGCTCAATATCGGATTCGTGTCGGAGACATTTGATCCGGACAGACCGATTTTCAAACAGTCAAATAATTCCCGCGAATTTGTTTGGTCGGACGATTCGGACTCCCAAGACAATTATACTTTGTATGGGAATATCATGCATGCCTTGTTTTCACGTATCCGGACAATGAACGATATCGAACAGGCCGTCAACCTGCTGATATTCGACGGCATGATCCTCCCTTCCGAAAAAGCGGAATACATCCGGAAAGTGAGGAAATCTATCCAAAATGCGCATGTGGAAGACTGGTTTTCAGACAAATACAAAATCTACAACGAATGTACAATCCTGACCGAGCTCAACGGAACAATGACGCACCTGCGTCCCGACCGGATCTTGTTGTCGGAGGATAAAACAGTAATCATCGACTACAAATTCGGCAAACCTCAACCGGCGCACCTGGAACAGATGAAACGCTATATCGCCCTGCTGCAAAAAATGAACTACCCGGATATCAACGCTTTCATCTGGTATGTGGAAATCGACCGGATACAGACAGTATAATTCCCGGAAAACGACGGCAATCAGAGTTTCACCGTCTTCGATTTTCCTTTTTTCGTCTCGTTATGAAACCGGTCGACGGAGGTGACGACATATTTGACTTTTCGTTTCCCATCGCTGTAGGGCAACAATAATTCCTCTTCGCGGGTGATTTTCACGATTTTGGATGGATCTTCCAAATTGACTTTTTCTTTGTCCTCAAATTTGTAAATCACGAAATACTGGGCTTTTTCCGGATCGCGGATATCTCCGTTCCGTTTCCAGTGGAGTTTATAGCCTTCCGGTGTCCATTCGGCTTTCAACGATTTGACATCTTTGGGCGCTTTTCGGTGCAGATGCAAGTAAGCAGGAATCAGCGCAGGATATTGTTGATAATCGGTACGCAGGCTGTCGGCAACGCCTCTTGTATTCTTCAACAATTCGTATGCAGGCCAGAAACAATTACCGTAAACCGCCGGCAAAGTACGTTCCAATTCCATTTTGGCAGCCAATTGCGAATCTCTCATCGTACTCGAAACTGCCTGGCCGATATACAAATGCGCTCCATAATTATTTCTGCTCCACCATTTAATCAATACTTCATAATCGGCACGCGGATGCCCGATTTCCCAGTAAAGTTGCGGCAGGTTGTAATCTATCCATCCTTTTTCTACCCACAGTTTGATGTCGGCATACAGATCATCGTAGTTCTGAAGTCCGTTGGTATCGCTGCCCGAACCATCAGGCGTGTTCTTTTTATTCCGGTAGATTCCGAAAGGACTGATTCCAAAGCGCACCCAAGGTTTTGTCAACAAAATTGTTTGCTTGATCTGCTCGATCAACAGGTTCACATTGTTGCGACGCCAATCGTCACGCTGTTCTGCGGAAAAACCTTGCGACTGCGCATATTTACGGAAACTATCGTCATCCGGGAATGCCTCACCTGCAACCGGATAGGGGTAGAAATAATCATCCATGTGAATGGCATCCACATCATAACGACCGACAATATCCTTAACGACTTCGCAAATGAAATCGCGCGATTCGGGAAGTCCCGGATCAAAATAAAGCTTATTTCCATAACTGACAAACCATTCCGGATGACGGTAGTAGATATGCGATTCGTGTAAAGTATCGGTCTCTAAAGACGTCACTCGGTACGGATTCAACCAGGCATGAAATTCCATATTCCGGTTGTGACATTCCGAAATCATAAATTCCATCGGATCAAATCCATCATCCAGTGGTTTTCCTTGTGTTCCTGTTAAGTATCTGCTCCAGGGTTCCAATTGGGAAGCATAAAAGGCGTCTGCTGTTGGCCGTACCTGAAAAACAACCGCATTGATATGCATCGACTGAAGATCGTCCAACGCCGACGATAAATAGCGTTTCATGGAATCGGAATTCATGGATTGATACTGTCGCTGGTGGATGACATGCATCCACGCGCCGCGAAACTCCCGCTTAGGAGTAATCTGAGAAAAAACAAAAAGATGCGATACCGTAATCAAAATCGCAAATAATAGTAACTTACGTCTCATAATAGAATATTTTAAGAATGCAAAGATAAAACAAAAATATTGGAGTATCGCTTGTATCCTCAAGAGTTTTTTTTACCTTTGTCCCTGTTTAAATGAGACATGTTACAAAAACAGGTCCCATAGCTCAGTTGGTTAGAGCACCTGACTCATAATCAGGGAGTCCTAGGTTCAAGCCCTAGTGGGACCACTTTGAAACAGAGAGGTTTGCAAGAAGTTGCGAGCCTCTTTTGATTTTTATTTGCACACAATTTGCACACAACTTTGGGGATTTG
>JAISUK010000051.1 GCA_031272075.1 Dysgonamonadaceae bacterium | reverse complement strand
TTTACGCTTGATGATTTCAGCGACCTGGCCACATTAAGCGAAATCGAAATGGCCGCCCCTGACACGATGCGCTGAGTAAATGCTCCTTCGTGTCTCGGTCGTCTTACAAAATGATAGCTTATAAAGTAAAATGCATGGTTAATTTAACGATTATTAACTATTAATATCTGGAAATAATTTGCATTTTAAAAAAAAAAGTCAATTATCTTTGTGGCATAATTATATTATCAAACAATATACTATTATGAGAACACAAGGTGTCTTACTATTCTTTCTCCTTGCCATGCTGATGGTTTCCTGCAAAAGGCAAAGCGCGGCAGAAATCCTGTACGAAAAAAGTATTGATGATATGAAAACGCTGGCGGGCAAAGCCAACAAACCTTTTTGTGTGGTGCTTTCCAATACCGACTGTCCACCCTGTTCGATTTACGTCAACAACTTGAATGACACACACGCCCAATTGCGTGCCGATGCCCTCTTTGATGTCGTTGACGTGACCCAAAACGAAAATCGCTGGTGGCAGCAATGGCTTAACTGTAGCGGACTGCCAACGACCGTCATATTTACTCCCTCAGGCAAGTTGACGGCGGTTGTTTCTGGCGCTGCTGATAAGTGCTTCGACTGCATCCGGTCTGTCCTGAAGGGCGAACCTGCGTGTGCGGCCTATCTTTATACGCGGCAATTTCAGTCGAGCGGCGATCTATTCCCCGCCCTCGACGCGGTGTTGAGCTGCAAATTTCGCCTGGAACAAGGCGAAAATATCGACGAAGCCATCTCCAATACCTTCGATCAGATTGTATATCCATATAATATTTACCTGAAATGCCTGAATGAGCAAAAGCAGGGCAATCATGAAATGGTTGTTGCGCTGGCGAAACAATTGCTGCATTTCGACGACGCTTACAATGTCAGAATGTATGACAATCTCTTAAACGAAGTGCGGTCGATCATCGACCCCGAATACAGCAATCCAGAAAACAGGGCTGTTCTTGCGGTTGAAAAAGAACTGAAACTTGACGGCTGCTATCCCAACACGCCGGTAAAATTTAAGATTACGGTGAAGAATGAAGGCCAGGCGCCGCTGGAGATATCCGATATTACCGTCAGTTGCTCGTGCGTGAAATTGAAAAGCGAAAAGAAGCACACCATTGCGGCAGGGAAGTCCGCCGACATCGACTTTGAGTTTACGGCCGAGCACGAAGGCGTCGTCTACCGCGAAATCAGTTTTGTTTCAAACGATATTCGTGCAATCAAGACGGTAAAAATGACAGCTAATGTGTTGGAACAGAAATAATAGAAAGAAACAGATATATAATAGATTTTTTTATTTACTAATCCTAAAAAATTAAATGTATGAAACGAGTGATTAAAAATGTGGTGTTGTTTATGTCGATAGCAGTGCTGTCGATGGTGTTTACTTCGTCGAAGCCGAGCTGCACGGGGGTTGAAAGTGGTACTTTTTTTCCCGATCCTGAATGCTGTAACAAGTACTATGAGTGTTGGGATAACGTTGCTATTAGACACGAGTGTCCAGAAGGATTACTTTGGAATAATGATTTAAAGTTTTGTGACTTTCCCTGGAGTGCTAATGACTGTTATGGCACTGAAGAATGTGATGAAGACGCTGACGATGATGATGATGATGGTGGTGTTATTGGAGGCATTACTTGTGATGGTGGAGGTAGTGGCATTTGTTACACGGCTTGTATTGTTTGGGACTTATACATGTCTGATTGTCATTTGGAATGTAATGCTACAGGTGATCCCTATGATTATTGTTCCTTAATTCTGATTCAAATCGGTAATATTTGCTTGCAACTTTTATTATGAAAAGTAACATTCTTTGCTTATCATTAATTATCTTTTTCTTTGCCTCCTGCGATAAAAAAACAAGCAAGCAGGCAGGCAGAGAAGGAGATGGTGTGATAGCCGTCGACATTGAGAGAGACGATAAGGTCTCGGTATTCGATTATTTTTCGCACATCGAAGTGATCCCTTTAGAAACCCGCAAAGAGTCGGTAATGAACCCAAGAATTGAAAAATTCCTGGTTTACAAGGATCATTATTACTGTTTCGATAAAAAACAAATGCTGATATTCGTGTTTGATTTATCCGGGAAATATGTCAAAACGATCAATAAGCAAGGCAATGGTCCAGGAGAATATAAAACGCTGTATGATTTTTCCTTCAACCGGTTTTCAGGTAATTTGGAGTTGATGGACGCTTGGTGTCGTATCCTCGTCTACGATGAATCGGGCGAGGATTATAAAGAAACGATCAGACTTCCCGACAGTGAAACGACAACCCATTATTATACGCAACTGACTCCGGATATTTATATTTTCATCAATCCATTCCGAGTACAGGAAAATAAGATGTTTTTCTTTTCCAAATCGAAAAATGAAATCATATACGAGACTTACGATAATTATCCCGATTATATGGGAAAAACTTCTTTCGGATTTAGCAAAAATCCATTTTATATTGTGAATGATACGGTTTGTTTCTCTCAACTCTATAATGGAGATGTGTATGCCATAGACAAAGAAAGCATGAAATTGTTGCCAAGATACCTGTTTGATTTTAAGGAACATAACTTTACGATTGCAGATATTCCCAGAGATGAAACGATCGAATATTACCTTCAATTTCGTAATTATGTTTCCAACAAGTATGCCACCTTTTTTATGCCGGAAAATGAAAATCCGGATTATTTCTTCAGCCGGTTTTATTTTAAGCAAAAGGCCAAACACATCTTGATTGATAAAAAAAAGCATGAAATCAAAGTTTTTAATACGTTCACTGAAAATATTCAATGCTTCGCAGAGTATATTGACAAGGAAGCGATGTACGCGGTGACTACTTACGATAAATTGGATTTTGTAGTCAAACCCGAACTGTTGGATGTTGAAAATGCACGTAAACTTGAATCCGTTAACGAAGAAAGTAATCAGGTGATAGTCAAATTTTATTTCAAATAAATGATTGTATGAGACTGTTTTATAAAATACAAATCCTTTTGTTGTGTGTTATTTTGATTGTATAAACAAAAGATTTATCGTAAACGGGCTAAAATGATGGTAAAAACGTAAAAAAAAAGTTAAATAAATATGATTCAAAAAAAAATATTTAGGTTGAAATTCGGATAGTAAACAAATGTTTACTATTTTTGTTTCGTTAAACAAAGATGTTTGAAATGATTGATCAAACAGAGCTAAATGCTTGCATAGAAGAAAATGAAAAACTTCTTATCTTCTATGTCTGATACCGGGAGGATATTATTGCGATGAGTTCCCGGTTGGAATGGGAGATCGAGGTTGATGAATGTCTGGACGAATTAATTAACCTCTATCGACTGTTGAAAGAGTAACCTGCTTTACCAATTTAATTAACGAGTTATGGACGCAATGCAAGAAATTGAAAAATTAAAAAAGGAATTTGTTTTATTAAACACAGAAGAAGAAAGAAAGTTGTTTGATATTAAATTCAGAAAACTTATTGCTTCAAAGAATGAGAGTGAAAAGAAAGCATTTGCCGATGCTTTCGCTGCTTCGGCAAAAAAGCAGGCAGCGCATACGAAGGAAATGATTAACGAGATGACTATCAGGATAAAACTTGAAAAAGTGCTCGGCGTTGTTTCAATGTCGTATATTGCCAGGGAATACTTTCACAAAAGTAAAGGATGGTTTTCGCAAAAATTGAACGGAAATATTAAGAATGGGAAGATCACTTTCTTTACCGAATCGGAATTAATTGCACTGGCAAAAGCGCTCGAAGATATTAGTAATACCATCAGGGATACAGCTCGTTTGATAGCATGAAACGAGCATGATTTTCAAACATCCCGAAGAAATATGCCGAACGATTCAAAATCTCGAAAAGCGAAACATCCATTTTCAACCTGATTTTTACAAGCATTTGGATGCAGAAAGCAATCCTGTGCTCTGTATTCATGCATTGAAACCGGTGTGATTCATTAAAAGAATATCGAATAATTTCTTGCTAATCAAAAAATACTTGCTACCTTCGTGAAAAATAATGGAACAATGAGCACTGGTAAAATAATTATGGGATTGTGGATCGGTTTGCTGCTCGCGGCCTGTGGGTCGAAAAAGCAGAAAGCCGAAGATGCCGGCGGCATTCAGACGGTGTTGCCGGACAGGATTGCAGAAGTCCGGGCGATGCGGCTTGAACCGAAGGTGTTTCACCACGAATTGATTTCCAATGGTGTGATTTCAGCGAAGAACTGCGCCAACCTGCAATTCAAGGTGCAAGGCGTGATCGACAGTGTTTTCGTGAAAAACGGCGACCGGGTGCGTCAAGGGCAGAAACTTGCCCAATTGGAGCGTTATGAATTGCAACACAGCCTGGCGCAGGCAGAGACTGCGCTCGAAAGCGCTCGACTCAATTACCTCAACGAACTGATAGGCATGGGCTTCTCCATCGCCGACACCGCACAGATTCCTGTCGACGACCGCCGCCTTGCGAGCATCAAGAGCGGTTACCGGCAAAGCCAGAGCCAATATGAAGTGGCGAAATACAATTTTGAGAACGCTACGCTCTATGCCCCTTTCGACGGGCTTGTCGCCAATCTTTTCTCCAAAGCGCACAACCGTCCCGAAAGCGATCAGTTCTGCACCATCATCGACAACATCCACCTGGAAGCAGATTTCAAGATATTGGAAAACGAGTTGGGTGCCGTCCGCCGTGGCGACAAAGTGCGGGTTTCTCCTTTTTCGGTCGGTGATTATTCCTGCGAGGGGGCTATCAGCGAAATCAATCCTGTGGTGGACAAAAACGGCATGGTGCGCGTGAAGGCGGCGATCAATGGCGCCGACGGCAGACTTTTTGAAGGCATGAACGTCCGCCTGCTGCTGGGGCAAGCCCTCGACAACCGGCTGGCCATCCCCAAAGAAGCCCTCGTGCTGCGCAACAACCGCAAAGTGGTGTTCCGCCTCCAAAACAACGAAGCCATCTGGGTCTATGTCACTACCGGACTTGAAAACGCTTCGGAATATGAAGTCACTGAAGGATTGAATGTGGGCGACAGTGTGATTTATGAAGGGAATCTGAATTTGGCGCACGAAACGCCGGTGAAGCTAAAATGATTCGCTTCCTCATCCATCGACCCATCGCCGTCATCATGTCGTTTACGGCATGTTTCATTCTCGGCATCATCACGTATTTGAACGTGCCGGTGTCGCTTTTGCCCGATATTGCCATTCCGGAAATCACTGTGCAAGTGACGGGAAAAGACATGTCGGCGCGAGAGTTGGAAAATGCACGGGTGAGCGCGATACGCCGAAGCTTGCTTCAGGTATCAAACCTGCGCGACATCCGCACCGAGACGCGCGACGGCAATGCGGTAATCCGTTTGAATTTTGAGTACGGCGCCAGCACCGACCTTGCCTTTATCGACGTGAATGAGAAAATCGACGAAACAATGCGCAATGCTCCGGCAGGCACAGAGCGTCCGCGTGTCATCAAAGCCAGTGCGACGGACATTCCGGTGTTTAACCTCAACCTGACATTGAGAAATGCACCCGACGACGAAGAGGCGTTCCTCAATATGAGTGAGATAGCGGAAATGGTGATTCGCCGACAAATCGAGCAGCTGCCGGAAGTGGCGATGGTGGATATGACCGGACTGGTAGGCAAACGTGTCATCATCCAGCCCGACCGTGATAAAATGGCTATCAGCGGCATCTCGCTCGCACGGCTGGAAGAAAGTCTGCGTAACGGCAATTTCGAAGGTGTCAGCGCCAATGTACGCGACGGTTATTATGAATACAACATCAGTTTTTCGGAAGTGATGCGCACTGTCGAAGATATCCGTAACCTCTATATCCGCCAAAACAACCGAATTTACCAACTTCGCGACCTGGCAAGTGTGGAAATAGCCCCGGAAGAAGAACGCGGAATGGCGTTTTACAACGGCAATCGTGCGGTGGTGTTGTCGATCATCAAGCAGTCGGATACCAATATGTCTGACCTGCAAAAGGCCATCGGCAGAAGCATCGACAACCTGAAAAAAAAATACCCCGAATTGGAATTTTCGATCTCCCAAAACCAGACTGAATTGCTTGATTATACCATTTCCAACCTTCAACAAAACCTGCTCCTGGCATTCCTTTTCGTCTGTCTGGTGTCGGTATTCTTCATGCGCGACATCCGTTCACCGCTGATCATCGGATTGACGATGGTGGTAGCCCTGGTGATCAGTCTGATGTTTTTCTACTTGTGCCGTGTATCGCTCAATGTGGTGTCACTCACCGGGTTGATTCTTGCGCTCGGCAATATGATCGACAATTCGATTATCGTCACCGACAACATCGGGCAATACCGGCAACGCAGATTGACGCTCGACGACGCCTGCGTGAAAGGGACAAATGAAGTGATTGCGCCGATGCTGAGTTCGATGTTCACCTCGATTTCGGTGTTTGTGCCGCTCGTGTTTATGAGCGGAATTGCAGGAGCGCTGTTTTTCGACCAAGCATTTTCGGTTACGGCCGGGTTGATTGTGTCCTATTTTACAGGGATTATGCTGCTGCCGGTGCTTTACAAACTGACATTCGGGAAACGAAAAGAACGGCTGGACGATCCGGACGAAAAACGTCGGAAAGGTCCCGACGGCGGGAACAGCGGGGATGCGCTGCTCGATCGGATTTATGATGCTTGCATCGGATGGGTATTTCGTCATAAAGTCGCTTCCACAGTGGGCGTACTTGCGATTTTGCCGCTGTGCGTCATCCTGTTCAGGGCAATCCCAAAAGAGAAAATGCCGGACATCAGCCGCAACGAGTTCCTGGTGAAAATCGACTGGAATGCCAATATCCATGTCCGTGAAAATGCCCGTCGCACAAATGATTTCATTGCGACGCTCGACAATCGGGTGGTAGAAAATGCTGCGCTTGTGGCTGCCCAGCAGTTCCTGCTCAACCGCGAACAGGAACAGTCGTCGTCGGAAACGGAAATCTACCTCAAAACCACGCAAAAACAAGACATTCCGGCTGTGCAGCAGAAGATAACCGACTATTTTTCGGAAAATTACCCCAATGCAGTGGTGTCATTTTCTCCGGTAGACAATATCTTTGAAAAAATATTTACCACAGGCGACCCCGATCTGACGGTAGAATATTATACCATGCGCGAAGAAGACATCGAAACGCTTGATGCACAGACAATCCGTGATTTGGAAGCATCTTTTGCACGGAAAACAGGAGAAACGCCTACAAGCAATGCTTTCCAAAAACAGTTGAATATCCACATCGACATGGAAAAACTGCTGCTCTACGGCGTTTCGCAAGGGCAGGTGTTGCAGGCGCTGCAAACAGGATTCCGCGAAAACGAATTTGCGCTGTTGCGCTCGTACCAACAATATTTGCCCATCGTGATCGGTTATGAAGAACAGAATATCCGCGATGTGATCGACAATACGACGGTCGATTTGCCGCCGGATGATAAGGCGTTTGTGTCGAAAATCCCGCTTTCGTTCTTCGTTTCTACCTCTCCCGCTGAAGACCTGAAAAGCATTGTGGCGGGAAGGAATGGTGAATATATCCCGCTCAACTATTTCCAGACCGACAATGTGGAACAGATCATGCAGATCGCTCGCGACGATGTGCGGGAGACGGATTTCTGGAAAGTAGATTTTTCCGGTGCCTATTTCTTCAACAAGAAGATGCTCGCGGAATTGGCGGTCATCCTGCTGATTTCTATCTTGTTGATGTATTTTATACTGTCGGCACAGTTCGAGAGCTTCGTACAGCCGTTCATTGTGCTGCTTGAAATCCCGATAGACCTCACCGCTTCGCTTGCCTTGCTGATGCTGCTGGGTCACAGCCTGAACCTGATGTCGGCGATCGGTATCGTGGTTTCTTGCGGTATGATCATCAACGACAGCATCCTCAAAGTAGACGTGATGAACCAGTTGCGGCGCGAAGGAATGGCGCTGATGGATGCCATCCACGAGGCCGGTCGCCGCCGTATGAAAGCCATCCTGATGACTTTGCTCACTTCGGTGGTTTGTATGCTTCCGCTCCTTTTCAGCAGCGATATGGGTTCGGAACTCGAAAAACCTTTGGCCATCGCTACCATCGGCGGAATGGTGATCGGCACACCGGTGAGCCTGTTTTTTGTGCCGCTGGTCTACTGGAGAATTTATAGAACTAAGAACTAAAAGATGATGAAGAAACATTTTATTTGGAAATGGATGATAAGCAATAGGCTCGCCTTTTGCGTATGGGGATTCTTCTTTCTTGTCCCTGCCGCACTATTCCCGCAGCAGACGGTGGAGTTGACTTTGCAGAAGACAATAACAATTGCTTCCGACAGTTCGTTGCAGGCGTTTATTGCCAAAAACCAGTATCTCTATAGCTATTGGGCGTTTCGCTCTTACAAAGCCGCACGATTGCCGTCGCTCAATCTGCAACTGACGCCCCTGCAATATTACCGTGATATCACGCGACGCTACGATTATGCCAACAATGTGGATGTCTATCGTGAACAGCAGTCGCTCTATTCGTCGGGCAACCTGTCGATCAGACAGAATTTTGACCTCACCGGCGGCACATTCTACCTCGACAGCGAATTGAGTTATATCCGCAATATGGGCGATAATGTTTCTTCGCAATACACTTCCGTGCCTTTCAGGATCGGATATCAACAGGATTTGTTCGGCTTCAACAGTTTTAAGTGGGAAAAACGGATCGAGCCGCTGAAATTCAAAAAAGCGAAACAGCAGTTTTTGGCAAGCCGTGAAGAGATCTCGGTAACGTCAATCGGGTATTTCTTCGATCTGGCGATGGCTCAATCGGAATACGACATGGCGGTCGATAACCTTGAGTCGGCAGAAAAACTGTACCAAACAGGAGAAGAACGCAAGAAGATTGCCGCCATTTCACAGGCCGACTTGCTGACCCTGAAACTGGATATCATCAATTCGCGCAATTCACTGAAAAACGCAGAAATCTCCCTCAAGCGAGCAATGACGGCGTTTGTCTCCTTTCTCAACCTCGAAAAAGAGGCGCAAATCCACTTGACATTGCCCAGTCGTCCGAAAGACATCAACATCTCGGTGGATGAAGCCGCTCGCTTTGCCCATGAAAACAATCCGGAATTTCTCGAAAACCGACAGCAAGTGCTGGAGGCAGAACGCAATCTCGACCAGGCGGTCAAAAGCGCCATCTTCGATGCATCTTTCAATGTGAGCGTTGGATTCAACCAGGTGGCGCCGACTTTCCGCGACGCATATCTCAATCCCTCGCAACAAGATGTGGTGTCGATCGGGTTTTCGATCCCGCTGGTAGACTGGGGTGTGCGCAAAGGCAAGGCGAATATGGCTCGCAACAGCCTGATGGTTGCGAAAATCTCCGCCGAACAGAAAGAAATCAGCCTCGACCAGGATGTGGTCATGACCATCAGCGATTTCAATATGCAGCAAGGCATGATTGAAAGTGCGGAAGAGGCAGTAGAACTTGCAAACCGTGCATACGCGGAAACAAAAGAACGGTTTATGATCGGGAAAGCCGATGTCAATAGCCTTACCCTGTCGCTCAACCGTCAAAAGGATGCTCGGAAAAACTACCTTTCCGCACTGAAAAATTATTGGTTGAGTTATTACAAGATACGGAAAATGACCCTGTTTGATTTCGAGAAAAACCAGAATATTGAAGTATTCCTTGAATAAAACGATCATGTATCAGTTATTAGTTAGTCTATGAAAGCTTCCGCTTTCTCCACCATCCTCGTATTCGTCTGCTTGAGCATTGCGGGCATTGCTTTGATTCCACAACTGACTGTGAAATTGAAGCCCTCCCGCGATTTGCCGCATCTCGGCGTGGGGTTTTCTATGCCGGGCAGTTCGCCGCGGGTGGTTGAGATGGAGGCGACCTCGAAACTGGAAGCAATGCTGAGTCGCATCAAGGGCGTGCGAAACATATCTTCCACTTCGCGAAACGGCGGCGGTCATATCGACATTGATTTCGACAAACATGTCGACATCGACGCCGTGCGGTTTGAAGTCTCGACAGTTGTGCGCCAGACCAAGCCGTTTTTGCCCGACAATGTCGGGTATCCCTATATTTCGCAGACACGGTCAAGCGCTGAAGCTTCGCGCCCATTCCTCACTTATACCGTCAATGCGCCGGCAACGCCGATTGTGATTTGTCAGTATGTGGAGAAAATCATTAAACCGAAAATTGCGCAGATTGATGGCGTGAAGTCGGTCGGAGTTGGCGGCGCTACCCCCATGGAATGGCGACTCGAATACGACCACAAGCAATTGGAAGAACTCCATCTCTCTCCTGAAAATATCCGTTCGGCCATCACGGAAAGTTTGAACAAGAGCTTGCTCGGCATGGCCTGGACAGAGGAACATGGAACGCGGGAATGGTTGCGTGTGGCTTGCAGACCGAGCGAGTCTTTCCACGATATTTCCGATTTTATGCAACTGACGGTGGCCAATGTGGAAGGACAACTGATCCCGCTCGGTAAACTGGTAACCATCTCCTATCGCGAAGCGGAACCGAACAGCTATTACCGTATCAACGGACTTAATTCCGTCACTTTAGAGATTACGGCGGAGGAAGGCGCCAATCAATTGGAACTGGGTGCGGCGGTCAAGGCTTGTCTGAAAGCGCAGGAAGCGCTGTTCCCGCCTGCTTATGAGATGCATCTTCAATACGACGCAACGGATTATATCGACGAAGAACTGAACAAAGTGTATTTTCGCAGCGGCATGACAATGATTATCTTGCTTATTTTTGTACTGCTGATTTACAGGAGTTTAAAATATTTGCTGCTGATCGCGCTTTCGCTGTTGATGAACATTGCAATAGCGCTTATTTTCTACTATTTCGGCAGAATGGAAATCCAACTCTATTCGCTTGCGGGGATTACAATATCGCTTACTTTGTTGATAGATAATACAATAGTGATGTCCGACCAGATTATCAGGCGTAACAACCTGTTGGCTTTTCCCGCCATCCTGGCGGCTACGCTGACCACCATTGCGTCCATGGTCATCATCTTCTTCCTCAACGAAATTGTGCGGTTTAACCTGCTGGATTTTGCAAAAGTGATTATGGTAAATCTGGCGGTGTCGTTGTTTGTCGCACTCTTCCTGGTGCCGGCGCTGATAGAGAAACTGGGGATACAACGAAAGCGTAACAAGTTAAAACGCAATCATTTTTCATTTTTTTTCAACCGGTGTTATGCGGCATTGTGCCGTTTTGTTTGGCGCTGGAAAGTGCCGATATGTATTGTGATTGTCCTGACATTCGGATTGCCGGTTTTCCTTTTGCCGGAAAAGATTAATAACGACAAAACTTTTGAAACGGGACAAGACTTATCACTACCAAAACGTGCATCGTTGTTGTTGACGGAGACCTACAACAAGACATTGGGTTCGGCCGTCTACAAAGAAAAAATCAAACCGTGGACAGACCTTTGCCTCGGCGGAACATTGCGCCTGTTTGCCAAAAAAGTTTCCGAAAGCAGGTATTATTCCTATAACGACCGCAAAGATCATGAAGAAACGACGATTTTTGTAGCAGGCCGACTGCCTGACGGTTCTACCTTGGAACAGATGGACGACCTGGTCCGGAAAATGGAAAGTTTTATCAGCGGACACCGTGAAATCCGGCTGTTTACTACCAGTGTTATGCCACGATCGGCAAATATCAATATCTTTTTTACCAAAGAAAGCGCACGGACAGGTTTTCCGTATATGTTGAAAAACGAACTGATCTGGAAAGCGACCCAATTGGGCGGCGGCAGCTGGCAGGTGAATGGCTTCGGCGACGGCTTCAGCAACGACGTCAGGGAAAATGCCGGACAAAACCAAATCAATCTTTATGGTTTCAATTACGACGAATTGTGGGAACAAGCGGAAACGTTTAAACGTCGTCTGCTTGAGCACCGCAGAATCAAAGATGTGATAATCAATTCACGATTCAGTTATTACAAAGACGATTATGAAGAATTTATCTTCAAATTAAATCCGCAAAAAATCGCGGAAGGCAGTTTTCGTCCCTACGATTTGATGGGTGCGACGACGTCGATGTTCCACCGTCCGGTAATGGTAGGCTCAATCAGAGGCGACTACGGCGATGAGCAGATTCTGCTCTATTCGCAGCGGGCAAAGAAATATGATGTCTGGTCGTTGAAATATTTCCCGTTTGAAGCGAGCGCCGAACGTGAGTTTAAATTCGGCGATTTGGCGGACATCGAGCTTGTTCAAGCGCCAAGAGATATCGTGAAAGAAAACCAGCAATACAAACTTTGCGTGCAATATGAATACATCGGTTCCTACGATCAAGGGATGAATGTCATGAAAAATGACATCGAGGAAACCCGCAAGATTTTGCCAATGGGCTATTCGATTGAATCGCAACAGCGTTATTGGGGCTGGGGCGCTGAAGTCAGGCATCAATATCCACTGCTGTTCCTGATTTTTGTCATCATCTACTTTATGTGCAGCATCCTTTTCAATTCCCTCAAACAGCCGTTGCTGGTCATTTTTGTGATCCCAATCTCGTTTATCGGGATTTTCCTGACGTTTTATTTCTTCAAACTCCGTTTCGACGAAGGGGGGTTTGCCTCGTTTATTTTGCTGTGCGGACTGTCGATCAATGCCAATATATACGTGTTGAATGAATACAATAATCTACGCCGCAAACGGAAACACCTCTCTCCTCTCAAGGCTTATATCAAGGCGTGGAATGCCAAAATCAGCCCCATTTTCCTAACAGTCGTCTCAACCGTACTGGGATTTATCCCGTTTATGATCGGACAACGCGAATCGTTCTGGTATCCGTTGGCAGCAGGCACCATCGGCGGGCTTGTAATGTCGCTCGTTGGATTGTTTTTGTTTTTGCCCCTGTTTATGGGAGTAGGAAAACAAAAAAAAGATAATAATTCTTTGCAAAATTGAGTGATCGACGAAATAAATCCAACTTTTTTATTACATTTGTCTCGCCTTTCGGCCCTTTTTGGGCATTTTATTTTAACGTTGTATGTTTGTTTGCTCTGAGTAGAAAGGCATTTTGTAATCAACGTAAAGTTGAATTCAGACAAAAAAAAAGCATTATAACCTTTTGAAAACAAATTATTGATGTATGAAACGAGCATGATTTTCAAACATCCAAGTTGATGACAAGAATGACATGCAAGTTCCATACGACCTTTTAAAAACAAATTAAGGACGTATGAAAAGAAGCAGAAAACATTTGCTGATGCTATCGTTGGTAATGGTATTACAACTGTTGCCGACATGGACATCGATTGCCGCCACAGATGACGTTGGCAAACGGACAGTGGCAGGCCAGGTAGTCGATGAAGATGGACAACCGTTGCTCGGAGTGAGTATCGTGATCTCTTCGCAGGTTGCAGGGACAGGCGCTGCGCCGATCTCAACCGTCATTACTGACAACGACGGGAAGTATACCGTGGCGATTCCTGCCGATATCGCCGTCGTCATGCAGTTCTCTTACGTTGGTTTGACAACACAACGGATAGAAATTGAAAAAGGCGCAGGCGATCTGGTGAAAAACATCACACTCGTCAACGACAACCGCCTCAACGAATTGATTGTGACAGGTATCTACATGCGTAAGGCCGAGAGCTTTACGGGCGCCGCCTCCACCATCTCCGGCAGCGAACTGATGCGGGTAGGCAACCGCAACGTGTTTCAAAGTTTGAAAAATCTGGATCCGACCATCTACATCGCGGATAACTTCACGATGGGTTCCGATCCGAACACCCTGCCTGATGTCTCTATGCGGGGAACGTCGAGTTTCCCAACGACGGAAAGCAGCTCGCTGAAAAGCAATTACCAAAATCAGCCCAATCAGCCGCTGTTTATTCTGGATGGCTTTGAAACCACTGTGGAGACCGTCATGGATATGGATATGAACCGGATAGAAAGCATTACGATCCTGAAAGATGCCGCAGCCAAAGCGCTGTATGGCTCACAGGCTGCCAACGGCGTTATTGTGATCGAAACCAAGCGGCTGACAGGCAACCAGCAACGGGTGACCTACAACGGCAGTGTGTCGTTAGAAATGCCCGATCTGACCAGCTACAACCTCTGCAATGCCTGGGAGAAATTGGAAGCAGAACGGCTGGACGGCGTTTATACCAGCAACGACGTCAACTACCAGCTTGGCTACGATCAATTGTATAATACCCGTAAGAAGCTGATCCTGGAAGGATTGGATACCTATTGGCTCTCCAAGCCGCTGCGTACCGGAATTGGCCACAAGCACAACCTGAATGTGGAGGTGGGAGACGCCCGGAATCTGCGCGCTACACTCGATTTCACTTACAATCAGGTGACGGGCGTCATGAAAGGCTCAGACCGCCAAAACATCTCCGGCGATGTCAACCTCTCTTACCGCCGTCAGAACCTCCTTTTCCGAAATATTCTGTCGGTCGTTTCTAACAAAAGCGACGATTCTCCCTACGGCAGTTTCGGCGATTACACAAAAATGAACCCCTACTGGCAGGCTGTCGATGCCGACGGACGCGCAGTGCGCTGGGCGGAATACAGCGGCAATCTGATGGTGCCTAATCCTTTGTACGATGCGACCATCGGAACCAGTATTACGGCAGACTATCTCAGGTTCGTCAACAATTTCTACATCGAATGGCTGATTACGCCCGAATGGAAAGCAACCATGCGGGTAGGCGTCGCACAGAAACGCAACGGCGCCGACGATTTCTATCCGGCACAACATTCTATGTTTGCTAAATATACCAGCCAGAGCGATATAATTCGTCGTGGACGCTATGTCATGGAAACCGGAAAATCCAACTCTCTGTCGGGCGACTTCAATATGAACTACAACCGACAGATCGGACTGCACAGCCTGTTTGCCAATGCGGGATTTTTCGTCTCCGAAGAGAAGTATTCAGCTTATCAATATACTGCCGAAGGATTTTCCAACAACCAGAAAGCAGACATCACCTTCGCCAGGCAATATGCCGCCGGAATGACGCCGGTCGGTTTTTCGTCTATTAACCGTCAGGCAAGTTTCCTGCTGGCCGCTTCGTATGACTACGACAACCGCTACTTGGCCGATTTCACCCTGCGCGAGAGCGCTTCTTCGCTCTATGGATCTGACAACCGCTGGGCCAACAGCTGGTCGTTCGGATTGGGATGGAACATCCACAACGAGGGGGTTGCCAAAGAGATCGAATGGATTAAACAACTCAAACTGAGGGCGTCCATCGGTCTTACCGGCAATCAGAACTTCGATACGAATGCCGCCATCGCTACCTACAAGTATTTTTCTGGCGTCACTTATGGAGGATATACCAACTATATGACCGGCGCTTATCTCAACAACATGCCCAATTCTTCGTTGAAATGGGAGCAAAAGAAAGACAAAAACATCGGTTTAGATGCCCGTATAGCGGGATTGTCGCTCTCGTTCGACTGGTATTCCGCCGACACGGAAAACATGTTGACCGACGTCAGTATCCCGACTTCCACCGGTTTCGCGACCGTGAAAGACAATCTCGGACTGGTTCGCAATTCCGGCATCGAAGTGAAAGCTACCTATACCGTTTGGCAGGGCAAAACAGGCTTTGTCAATATCTACGGTTCATTGGTCAACAACCGGAACAAAATCATCCGCCTGTCGGAAAGCATGAGGGAGTACAACGAAACCATGATGAAACTGGCAGAAGATGCAGGCACTACCACGCCGGTGCTGATGTACCAGGACGGTCTCTCGATGAACACCATCTGGGCAGTCCCATCGGCAGGAATTGATCCGCAAACGGGCGATGAAATCTACATCAAAAAAGATGGCTCACTCACCGACAGTTATTCGGCGGATGATATGATAGCTGCCGGCGATGCCGCCCCAAAATACCGAGGTACCGGAGGATTTTCCGCTGAATACTGCGGAATCGGCATGAGCGCTACCCTCACATACCTTACCGGTTGCCAAATGTATAATTCTACATTGGTCGATCGGGTGGAAAATGTGGACATCAACTACAATGTGGATAAACGTCTGCTGGCCGGACGCTGGCAAAAAGAAGGACAAGCCACGCAGTACAAAAAATTCAATTCCAGCGAAATGACCCGCGCTACCACCCGTTTCGTGCAAGACAGAAATGAGTTGAGCATCTCGTCCGTCAGCGCCTGGTATGAATTTCCGTCGTCCGTCTATCGCAAATTCCGTATGCAACGGCTGCGGCTCTCATTCAATCTTAACGATATTGCCACGTTCTCGTCCATCCGTATTGAACGCGGATTGAGCTACCCGTTTGCACGCGACTTGTCATTCTCAATTAATGCAACTTTTTAATATCCTGCAGTTATGAAAAAGATATTATATACTTTACTCTGTTTGGCCGGCCTTGTTTGCACGTCCTGCGAAGACTGGTTTAACGTTACCTCCGATTCTGAAATCCGCGAAGATGACCATTATAGTTCAGTGACAGGATTCCAGCAATCACTTATCGGCTGTTATATTGCAATGACCGACGACGCACTCTACGGAACAAACCTGTCGTGGTTTGCTACCGAAATCATCGCGCATCAGTTCAGGCTAATTGAAACCGGACTTCCTGTCTATTTTCAAAATCATCTTTATGCGCACTCCAGGGTGGTCCCTTCGATCGAAGGCTGTTGGAATAAGGGCTACAATGTGATCGCCAACGCCAACGAAGCACTGAAAAATATCGACAACGCTACGCTCGATGAGATCAATTACCACATCATCAAAGGCGAATTGCTCGCGCTTCGCGCCTGGATGCATTTCGATCTGCTCCGACTCTACGGTTACGGAAATTGGGCGAATCGAACTGCGGAACTGAACGGCAAACTGACGATTCCCTACGTGACAACCTTGACAAAAGAAATGACGCCGCAATCCACCGGAGCGGAAGTGATTCAGCTTATATTGAAAGATTTGACTGAGGCTTCTGTGCTGTTGAAAGACTACGATCCCATTACGGGACTGCATGACGCTTCGTTTTATGAAACTTGCAATGAAGAAGGATTTTTCAACGACCGCACGCTTCGGATGAACTATTATGCAGTGCGAGCCTTGCAGGCACGCGTCTATCTGTGGCAGGGAGGCAGCGAAAACCTTGAAAAAGCACTCGAAGCTGCCGAAGAAGTGATCGCTGCCGTCGGTAACGGCCTTCGTCAAGACGAGATGTATACTTACTGCTATTTCTTGACGCCGGAATCGCTGAACGCCGCCCGGACTTCGATGAGCGTCGAAAACGTGTTCGGATTGAATGTGTCGGACATGGCTTCGCGCATCGTTGACTACATCAAGCCCAGCTACCATGAAACGGAATCACAGGTATTTTACCTGGATCCTGACGACGCCCTCGCCCTGTATGAAAATGCAGCTACCGACATTCGACTCACCACAGGAATGATGTTGAATACCGGAACAACCAACCAAGGATACGTCCCGCTGAAAGTATGGCAAGGCAGCCTGGGCACCGGTTACAAAGATTGCGTTTCGATGATCCGCTTGCCGGAACTTTACTACATCGCCGCAGAATGTTATGCCCTGAAATCTTCGCCCAATCTTGCGCTGGCGCTGCAGCGTCTCAATACCGTGCGTGAAAAACGGGGATTATACACCGCGCTGACCGGACTTGACGCCACCCAAATATTGACTGAAATCAAGAAAGAATACGGTAAAGAGTTCCTGTCTGAAGGCGTTATGTTCTACTATTACAAGCGTACAGGCGCTACCGCCATTCCCCGCCTGACGGAGCCCATGAGTGATGCGCAATATGTTTGGCCTTATCCGGCCTTTGAATTACAATCGGGAAGAATTCAATAACCCTCAAAAGAAAAAAACAATGAAAAAATTAAATCAAATCATACTTGTATCGCTGCTAACCTGGATGATATCAGGTTGCAGCAAGGAAGAAATTCCTTACTACGACAGCGCCCGAGATGCGGTGCGTTTCGAAAACAACAGCAGATACGGATACGACGCCACCACAGCTACGCTGTATAAAAGTTATTCGTTTTGCGAAGCGCCGCTGGATGAGTACACCATCTTCAGCATCCCGCTGGGATTGGTTGGAAATAAGACGGACAAGGATCGGACGGTGGCTTGTGTCGTCGATGCGGAATTGAGTACCGCTCCGGCAAACTTGTATGAAATTCTCGACGCGACAATTCCTGCCGACAGCCTGACAGGGCAAGTCAGGGTGAAAATTTACAACCCTACCGACGAGGAAACCTACACGCTGGTGCTGCGACTGGGAACTTCTCCCGACCTGGAGGCAGGGCCTGCAGCCTACCTGAAAGCCTCCCTGTCGTGGAACAACACCATCCCGGAACCTTCCAACAACAATGTTGTCCGGACTTACAATATGTTGATTAAAAGTACACTCGCTTTCACCTCTACCAGTAAAGCCAATTACAGTCCTGCGGCTTTGAAACTGATAGTGGCGGCTTTTGGCTGGAACGACTGGAATGACCCGGCGGCACACCCCGAATATCCTTACACGGCTTCTTATTTCCTGTATCCGTACTTGCCGGACTATCGGATTGTGTATGCTGAACTTACTTACGCCAGCTATGCGGCTAATCTGGGGAAATACATCGCGAACTACAATCTGACGCACGAACCCTTGCGTCATGATGCCGGTGGATTAATCGGACAACCCATCGAAGCGCGTACATATTAATTTAACAGTTACAAAAATGAAAAAAATAACTTATCTCTTTTTGGGTAGTCTGACAGCATTGCTGTGTCAGACATCGTGCTACGACGACAATAGCACCCTGGCCACCGAAAATATCGGAAATGTCGGATTCGACGGCAACCAGACGGAACTTTATATCGGTTTCCAGGAAACCCTGAAGGTTGCTCCTTCCTTGCAGTTGGCCGAAGGAACCGCTGTCGATGCGCTGACATACGAGTGGGCGCTGACAGAAACTTATGGATCCACCAACAACGAATATGAGATCATTAGCACTGAACAGGAATTGAACTGGATCATGGATCGCCCCATCGCTTCGGCGCCCTATACACTCAAACTGACGATCACCGATACTGCCCACGACGATCTGAAATACATCTACGCTTGGAAAGTGTATGTGCAAAGCTCATTCCTCGACGGCTTACTGATCTGTGACACACAGGACGGGCAGACTTCCGACCTGACACTCATCAATAATTCGAGTTTCACTGTGAATTACAGCAAAGAGGAACACATCTTCCGCAATATGCTGACAACAGCGACCGGCGCTCCTTACGACGGTTTAATCCAAACACTGGTTTACCAGTTGCAGGGATCAATGAGCAGCACACATACCAACCAGGTATGGGCATTGACCGACCGGGGCGACTGTGTGCGCTTCAAATGCGTGGATTACAGCGTCAACGGTCGTATGTCCGACGAATCGCTGTTCGTGGATCAAGCGGCAGGAATGCAGGTTTATTCGATATTCAAAAGCTATCAGGATATCTATGCGCTGACCAACAACAGTATTTATTCGGTGACGCCAACCAATGCCAACCGCTTCAACAGTCCGACAAACAGTCTGAAATCCTATCGTGTCAGCAACAATGTGGTGGCCAATAGTCCGAATACGAGCTACAGTGCCAATTACCTGGTCTCGTATTCCAACAATCATGCTAATTTTTATGACGACGAAAAGGGACAGTTCATTACCCTCAGTGGAATGGGCACGTACACGCAGGTACAAACGTTTGCCGCCAGCATGAATTTCGATCCGAACAATTTGCCGGGACAGACTGCGGTGGCCGGCGTGGTCTTTGAAGATGCTACGCAAGTCGTCTTCCTGCTGAAAGACAATGCTTCCGGCAATTACAGCATCTACACCCTGAGCACTTATGTGTCGGAAGATGGTTATTACCTCGATCCAGACAACTGGTCGGGGTGGACGGTCATTACACCCGAACAGCCGGCGGCGGCAAAAAGCAAATACGCCATCCCTGCCGAAGGAAAAACGCTGCTCGACAAAGCGATATCCGTATTCTTTTCCAACAAGAACCTGGTGCTCTATGTCGCTACATCCGAAGGGATTTATGCCATCAACTACGGCGCCGGAACGACTGCTACTGTAGCCACAACCGCCAAATTTGCACCCTCCGGAGGAGAAACCGTAGTGAAGGCCAAAATGTATCAACAGGGCATTTACCTGCATGATCTGGGAGCAATTCTCGGCTCGTATGCCACGGTTCCCGAACTACCGTTGAGCAATAATTCCGTGATGGTGGCCACACAGACGAGCGCTAACGAAGGCAAGGTGTATGTGATTCCCATCACGCAGGCGGCAGCCGGCACGCTCGATGCTTCACAAGCCAAAATTTACACCGGATTCGGGAAAATTTTAGATATGACCGGCACCGGATATTGATGAAGCGGATTGTATGAGCCTCACTCCGGAAAGCGAGGCGCGTCCCTTTCTGGAGACGAGGGCGATGACCACCTGTTGCGGGGCGTCAACGTCAAACTCAAAGGCTTCGGCGACGCCCGGCGTGGGTTGCACTGTTCCCAAAAGAGTCTGTTTGTCGCCGGAACATAGCAGCACGTCAAACTCGCTTTCCCCAACCGTCTTGAGCGTCGGGTCGGATACAATGAGCCGCAGTTTGCCCTTCACCGGCAACTGCGCAAAGGCTTTCTTGTCGGCAAAGTACGACAGCATCACGGGCACAATATCGATTTTTACTGTATCCTGCCGCCAGGTCAGACCGGTTTGTGCAATCTCCTTTTCCGAAGCGCTCAGCCCCGCTGTCTTCATTTTGCCGCCAAACGTCCATGCTTCGCCGTGAAGCTCTTTCTCGCCCTGAACGAGCCAGAGTTTGCCGGCAACATCGATAAACAGCGACCGTGTTCCCGCGCCCTGCGCTAGCGGCTCATGCACCGTCTGGGCGAAGTTGATGCGATAATCGTCGATTCCTAACGTCTGATTCTGACCGACAAAGGCAGGCAGCCACACCAAATTCAAACGTGTGATGACGCCGAGATCGCCCCTGAGTAACTTCAAGTTGGATGCAAACTTCTTGTAAGCCTCAATGGAGGCTGCAGGAGCAGTCTTGCCGATATCTTCGCGTGATTTGGCGACGTCGCCCTTTTTGAGCGCTTGTAGCGAGTTGCGCAGGGCGGTCTCGTTGCTCAACAGACTTAAGTTGAAATCCTCTAGCCCTTGCCAATACGCCAGATGTTTCGAAGCTTCCGACATTCCTGCCGACGGTTTGACGGTGGCAAGCAGCGCTTTGCGGCGTTTCGTGTCTTCGCGGATGGTGTCTAACTTGCTGTCATTCAAATGTGAATCCGCAGCCCATCGGTCAAATAGGATGTCGCTCGTCTCGCGTCCATAAATCGGTGCAGTAGTCACCCAGTCCAACAGATAGGCGCCTCCCGCCGCCTCGTTCTCTACACCGAAGAGTGTACGCGCCATCGTGCGACAGGTCTCTTCCAAAGACTGATTTTTGGTCGTCTGCCAGGTCTGTACAGCGTGCGACTTGAAAAACAGTCCGTGCGGACGCAACAGCCAGTGGATGATGCCGTAAGAATCGCATCCCGCTTCTTCGAGTCGCGAAGCAAAGGAATTGTAAGGGGTATACGTGCGTCCGAGATAGTGCCCGTCGTCGTGATGCGACCAGAGGATAGGCGCAAGTCGGCGACCGGAAGAGGTTATTTTCTTCAATAAGCTGACGCCCTCAGGTGTATCAAATTCAGGCTTGAAGTGAACCACATCATAATCAAGCGGTAAAAACAGTACGTCTTTTGGGCTACAGACGTGCGCATATTCGAGCCACTGATCGAAATACCAAGATGCTTGCGAAAAACTGACGTCCTTATGTGCACTCTCGCGGGCAATCGCCTGAAATGCGTCAATGACTTTCCCTACCCAAAAATAGGCCGCAAGTATTTTTGGATCAGGAGGCGTGCTGAAGTCGCCATTTAATAGTTCGCGGTATTCTTTTTTCCATGCTTCGGAAAAAATTTCCGCATCCCATTTTCCACTCGGCACAGGACTTACACGCGTGCATATCACAATGTTGTCTATTTCGGGATATAAACGAAACAATGCTTCGAAAACGGCTTTATAATACGCTCTGCCTTCGGGCGTGTCAGGGTTGGGGCGTATAACGTCTCCCACTTTGATTTTTGCACTGTCAGGCAACGTTGCTACGGCCTCCGGCGAAATGGCCTGGTCGGTGTCGACATCCAACTGAAACGCTATCTTCATCCCTTGCGCGTGGGCATATCGAAACACTTCCTGCATCATCGTCTGCACCGCTTCGGCTTGCTGTTCGGGCGGCAACAGCGTGGGCGTTGCACCGAAAACAGGGCTGTCGAAGGACTTCCCGCCAACCATACGGCGTACATCATTCACTTGCTGCGTGCCCCAATCGCGCCCCCTGTCGGTGCTCGCCAGCCATCCCACAGGCTTCTGAACGCCGTTGAACTCGAACGTGAACATCGGATTATTGCCGTACGCGTGTACCATGACGACATTGTAACGCATCTTGCGGTTCTGATCTATCCACAATTTCCAGTCTTCGAGATTCCAACTCGAACACCCCGTAAGGAAATTATGCCAGTTGAAACTGTATCGCTCACGGCACAGCGGACGGTCGGCTATATCGCTTTCCGGTAGCCGCCACTTGCCCTTTTCGGGCGTAGGATAGGCATCGTAGGTCATGTAAAAACCGCAACCATAGTATTCTAGCAGCGCATAAACGCCATACGCTGCGCCAAGCGCGTCGGCGCCCGCAATACGAAGGACTCCCGAATCGGTTTTCCCGATATGGAAAGACTCTTGAGTGGCACTGTCTTCAATAAAGATTGATATACAGCGCGTTGTATTTGTAGGACTGAAGCCTTCTTTCACCGTAAACCGATCATCGGGGAAAATCTTAGCCAACCCTTTCTGAAGGTCTTCTGCCGCCGACCTGAGGGTATACGGCGCTCCTTGAGGCAAAGCAATTGCAACTTCATCTGTTTTGCAACTGACCGAAATCAAAGATAATAGCAACAAGGTGAACAAAATTCGTGTTGTCATGAGGTATTAAAAATATTAAAAATGTAAGAATAAAAAAAGCTGCCCGTGTGGGCAGCCTTAGTTTTCCTTTCAAACAGCGCTTTATTGAACGGCAGTAGAATCAACAGCAGTAGAATCGGCAGGAGTCGTCAACGTGGAGTCGGCAACAACTTCGGTCTTTTCTTCTGTTACAGCATCATCAGTGGCAGGTGCTGCCTGTTTTTTGTTACAAGCTGTCAAAGCAACTGTCGCGCAAATAGCAGCGAACAATACTAACTTTTTCATTTTTTTAATTCATTAAACGGTTTAATTTTGTCATTAACTGGTTCTTTCCTTAGAAAGAATCCACAAAAGTACAACTATTTTTTTTAGTTGTATAACATATAACAACTTTTTTGCAATTTTTTTTGTATTTGTGGCATATTTCGTTACAAACAGAATTTTCCCTACCTTTGTAATATGAACTGTAGAGTAAATCTTTATAATATAGATGGCAAATACTTCTTTCTTTGAAAATAAAAATGCCGTATATTTTACGTTGGGATGTAAATTGAATTTCGCGGAGACTTCAACCATTGCCGGACAACTGGCTGAACGAGGGGTACGGAATGTGAAACAGGATGAAAAAGCGGATTTTTGCATTATCAATACGTGTTCGGTGACGGAATTGGCGGATAAAAAGTCGCGACAAGCGATTCGTCGGATCTGCCGACAACATCCTGAGGCTTTCGTCGTCGTCGTTGGCTGTTACGCTCAGTTAAAACCGGATGAGATTCGTGCAATCGAAGGCGTAGACCTGGTGCTGGGCACCGATCAGAAAGCCAACCTGCCGGAATACCTGATCGCTGCACAGACGAACAAAGCCGACCGCCCGATCGTGGTCTCTCCCACAAAAGACTTGGAAACTTTCACGCCTTCGTGCTCGATGAACGACCGAACACGACATTTCTTGAAAGTTCAGGATGGATGCGACTATTATTGTTCCTATTGTACAATCCCTTATGCACGCGGGCGAAGTAGAAACGGAAGCATCGCCGACCTAACGGCCATGGCATACGAAGCCGGACGCAATGGCGGGAAGGAAATCGTGCTGACAGGCATCAACATCGGAGATTTCGGGAAAACAACCGGAGAAAGTTTCTTCGACTTGATACGCTCGTTGGATCAGGTGGATACGATCGACCGCTTTCGCATTTCTTCCATTGAGCCGAACCTCTTGACAGACGAGATGATTGACTTTATCGCTGCTTCCAAACGGTTCGCCCCGCATTTTCATATCCCCTTGCAATCGGGATGCGATGAGGTGCTGCGATTGATGCGTCGGAAATACGACACCTCGTTTTTTGCTTCCAAGATCAATACTATCAAGACATTGATACCGGACGCTTTTATCGGAGTCGACGTGATAGCGGGTATTCGCGGAGAGACTGATACTTGTTTCGAGAAAACCCGCGCGTTTGTTGCCGCGTTGCCGGTTTCAAAATTGCATGTTTTTACCTATTCCGAACGTCCCGGCACGCATGCCTTGACGATAGAACCGGTGGTGGATCCACAGACCAGACAGCAGCGCAGTAAACAACTGATGGCGATTTCCAACGAACTGTCGGATCGTTTCTGCCGCTCGCAGCAGGGTAAAACGAAAAAGGTCCTGTTTGAGCATACCCGCAAAGGGACAAAAATGTTTGGGTTTACCGAAAATTATGTGAAAGTGGAGGCCGAGTACGACGAAACGATGATAAACCGGTTGATGACCGTAACTTTGGGCGATTTTAATGCGGATCATACCGCTTTGACGATCATAGGGAGAGGCGTATGAACACCATTGTTTATTTTGGGATGTATTTTCTGTTGGGACTCCTGGCTTTCTTCCCACTGGATTGGCTATATCTGCTTTCGGATTTGTTGTTCTATCCTTTGTATTACCTGATTCGCTACAGGAGAAGATTGACGAGGCGAAACCTGTTGAACGCATTCCCGGATGCAGACCTGAAGTCCGTTGTTTCAATAGAAAAACAGTTCTACCGGCACTTCTGCGACTGCTTCTTTGAAACTGTAAAACTGCTCCATATCTCGGATGAAGAAATGAAACGCAGGTTTGTGTTCAATAATATAAAATTGCTTGAAGATCGGATGCAAAACGGCAATTCTTGCCTGATGTTGCTGGGTCATTATGGAAACTGGGAGTGGGTGACTTCCATCACTTTGTGGTCATCGGATCCTGAAACACGCTTCGCACAGGTTTACCGACCACTGAAAAATAAAGCCTCCAACCGCTTCTTCCTAAAACTCCGAACCCGGTTTCATTCCGTGGGTTTCGAGAAAAATGCCGTTCTGCGGGAGATCGTGAAAATGAGAAAGGAGGGCGTCAAATCGATGATCGGCTTTATTTCGGACCAGAAACCGTCGGGGAATAATATGCACTATTGGACGCAATTCCTGAATCAGGAGACTTCCGTCCTGACAGGTGTGGAACGGATTGCCCGTCAGACGGGTTTTTTGGTGGCTTACCTCGATGTGCGAAAAGTGAAACGCGGATACTATGAGGCCGATATTCAGCTCATCACAGACGACCCGAAGTCGGTAGCCGAGTACGAGATCACCGAACAATACATACGTGCGTTAGAGCAAACGATTTTGCGGCAACCTGCTTATTGGCTCTGGACGCATAATCGTTGGAAATATCAAAAAACAGTGAAATAAATGAAACGTATAGCGGTTGTCATATTAAATTGGAACGGGAAGTGCTTGATGGAACGGTTTTTGCCTTCGGTCGTAGCATTCACGCCGGACGAAATGGCTGAAATCATTGTTGCCGACAACGGCTCAACCGATGATTCCATCCCGTTCTTAAAGGCAAATTATCCGGATATCCGGATAATCGGATTCACTGAAAATTACGGTTTTGCAGAAGGCTATAACCGTGCGCTGGCTTTGCTGGATCATGAATATGTAGTCTTGCTAAATTCGGATGTGGAAGTGACTCCGGATTGGTTGACCAAAGCGGTCAAGCACCTGGATGCGCATCCGGAAATCGTGGCGCTGCAACCGAAAATCTGCTCCGAAAAAGAAAAAAACAGATTCGAGTATGCGGGAGCTGCCGGCGGATTTATCGACCTTTACGGCTATCCGTATTGCCGAGGCAGGGTGTTGAATGCGATTGAATATGATTCTCATCAATACGATGACCCGGTCGAAGTGTTGTGGGCCAGCGGCGCTTGCATGTTTATCCGCCTGCAAGTCTACAAGCAGGCCGGGGGAATGGATGCTTATTTCTTTGCACACCAGGAAGAGATAGATCTCTGCTGGCGCCTTGTAAGTCGCGGAATGAAAATTTGCTGTTTCCCCGATTCGGTGGTCTTCCATGTCGGGGGTGCAACGCTGAAGATGGAACATCCCCGAAAGACTTTCCTCAATTTCAGGAACAACCTGTTGATGGTCTACAAAAATATCCCCCGAAAATATTTCCGAAAAGTATTTATTGTAAGGTTCTTCTTCGATTACCTTGCAGCCCTGCAATTCCTGTTGAAAGGCTATCCCGGAAACGCTTTCGCCGTATGGCAGGCCAGAAGAGATTTCGATCGTCAAAAAAAGACATATTCGGCTGTCAGACAGCAAAATCTGGAAAAGATGATCAGCCCCGAACTTCCTGCAACGGTTCGCAGAAAAAGCCTGATTATCTCGTTTTTTTTGAGGCGGAAACGAAAATACGATGAATTGGGTTAAAATCCGAAGTCTTCAATTTCCGTGGGCTGTTCCGTCTCTTCTTCTGTCGGCAAATGCGCGGCTTGATGTACCTCGTTGGCCACCACATTGATGGCTTTTAGCGGACGAACCGGACAGATATATTCGCAACCGCCGCATCCGATACAGAGTTCGGGAGTGACTTGCGGGATTCTCAAGCCATCTCGGTAGGGTATCATGTGAACCGCCTGTGTCGGGCAATGTTCGGAACAGGCGCCGCAGTCCGTACTGCGGTTGGGAACCACGCAACGCTCCGCTGTGAACTTGGCGACGCCGACTTGGGTCGTCTGTTTTGTATCGCTTTCAGTAAACGGAACAATCGCCCCGTTGGGACAAACTTCCGAACAGACAGTACATTCGTAATTGCAATAAGCATGATCATAAACCAGATGCGGTTTAAGAAAATAATCGAAACCGAAAGCAAAATCGGCGGGTTTCAGAATTTGTTGAGGACAATGCGTCACGCACAGATGACATCCGGTACATTTTTCCTTGAAACGCAACAGGCTTTTGGAGCCGGGAGGCGTGATCGGCTTTAATTTCGAGTCGTCGATTGTCGATTTCGTCAATGCTGTTGTCGGGATGGCCGGAATCGCCATGGCAATGGTAGCGCCGGTAAGCAGGAAAGTTCGTCTGCCCTGTTGAAGCGACTGCGCTTTGTCCGATGACAGGTTCTGAGTCCCGGATGGTGGCGCCGGCTGCGGTTTGAGACGGGGCGTAAATCTGTAATCAATCGCACGATGGCTGCATCGGGAGAGGCAATTGAAACAAGTGACGCAACGGCTGCCGTCCACCGCCCCCGATTTGCTGTCGATACATTGCGATTTGCATACCCGTTCGCAGAGATGACAATTGTTGCAACGATCGTGGTCAACGGTAATCCGAAACAGAGAATAACGGGAAACCAGTCCCAACAACGATCCTGCCGGACAAATGGTGTTGCAAAACAACCTGCCACGGAACAACGCCATGATTGCGACGACAAGAAAAACGAAAAGCGCCGAGAGAAACGACACTGCCGTCACTGTATAAATCGTTACATGGTAAAAACTGTAATTTCCGGCTTTGGTAGCCAACTCATTCAGCAAATTATTGCCGAATATCACCACGGGACGGAATAAATTTGTGGTAATGCGGCCGAAATTGCTATACGGATCCAACATCAATACCGGAACAAGGATTCCAAACAGCAGCAACACGATACATAAACCCAACAGCAGGTATCGCAGTACATTTTGAGGTCGGCTGTATCGGTAGCGACGCTTTTTTACCTGTTTCCGATTCCCGATTGTGCGTATCCGGGCAATGATGTCCTGCAAAACACCCAGCGGGCACAATACTGCACAATAGATTCTGCCGAACAACAATGTTAATATCAATAGCAACGCAATGGTCACCAAGCTTCCGGACAAAATTGCGGGTGTCAGTTGAACGGACATCAGCAGCTGGATTTTTTTTGGTAAAATGCCTGCGAAATCACAAAAAAACAATACAAAGGGAATGAAGAAACACAACGCGATGCAAATCCGACAAAACTTGAGTAAAATGGGCTTCATTGTTTGATTAATTTAGTTACATACCGCTGTGCTTCCCCTTGAACCCGCACAAAATAAAGTCCCCGTTTCAGAAACGAGACATTCAACTGGCCGGAGCGGAAAGAATCCGAATACATCAGCTTCCCTGCCGGATCGAAGATGTCTACCGTTCCTGCTTCGGGTTTTTCAAAACGGAGGATATTGTCCACAGGATTCGGATATAAAGTCCCGGATTCGGAGCTGACTTGTTCAACGTCGCCAAGCATACCCGGTGCATGTCTGGAAATAAATTTCATACATTCTTCCACATGATCCATGCAATCGCCGTTTGCTTTCTCGAAGAAATAGCTGTGACCGGAGCCGTTAAGTCGGTAGTGAATAACTTCGTTGACAGGATCGGGATAAGTAATTTTTTGAACTGTAATCCCGTTCGTAGATGGATAATAATGGACATCTTCGATCACAGGATCAGCAGTAATGCCGTTTTTATTCACCCAGAAATCAATCACATCCTCCTTGTTCCAGGCCAACGAAACGGTATATCCCGATTGACGAACCGTTCCGTAGTATGGGACAACCTCATCCGTCAGACTGTGGAAATCACAAACGGGCAGTTTGATCTGCGCATCCGTTGCGCGGATATTCAATCCCATCGATCCGACGATCGGTATGATTCCCGACAACTTTTTACCGGAGATGAGTGCATACTGATACGACATATAGCCGCCCATCGATGTTCCGATCAGGAAAATGGCCTCGTGTGCGAGCGGGTAGGCGGCTTTTGTGAAATCTATCATCGAACTGATAAACCCCACATCGTCAACATTTTTGTTCAATTCTTCTTCCAGGAGCCTGACTTGCAGTCCGGCCAATATCTCAATTTCCGCTTTCACCTTCAGTCCGCACGACCATACGGCGTTTAACGAAAATTTGAGGCTGGGAAGAATCATGCCCGCAAGCTCGGCCGTGCTGATGACTTTCTGATCCTGTTCCGGCAAAGCCTGTGGAGATAAAATGATGTAGTGCAACGAATCGGCAATGCGTTCAAGGTGGCGCTCGTCAAAACAATCCGACATCTTACTGTTCAATCCGTGAAGATAAACGATGATGCCGTTCAGTTGAGAAGCGGAGCCGAAAGTTGCCTGGTCGGGTACATAGCACAAATATTCCCGTTCATACCCCCCAATCTGCATCGTCTTGCGTTCGGGAGAGGCGGCTTGCAAGCATACTCCCGTAAAACAGGCAAGGAAAAAGAACAAGAATTGTTTTACCGAGGTCATACAGCGGAGTATTTATTAAATCTTAATTCGTTTAATCGACAGTTTGTCAATATCTTGAGTTCCTAATTTCAACCGTTCGCCATGGGCTACGCATCCTACCTCGCCGACATCCATCTTCTCCACCTGATTAAACAATTTGATGGAGGCGACATCCGAGGCAACGATGTCCGGTGAGACAATCAACGATTTTAACAACGAAGTGTCAGAAATAGAGCGTCCTTGCGGACCATGTTTTCGCATGCAACGATAGGCGTCAACGATATTCAATGCGGGTTTTTTATTCCACGTGCAGATGTCCGCGATGCACTGTTGAAGATCATTGTCATGGAAAAATCCCCTGTCCCACACAATGCCCATGTAATTCTTCATCGCGATGGACATTTTGGCGCCGCCGTGATTTTTCAATACCGGCACGTTGAACCATACATCCGCTTCGAGCAATGCCTGGTGAATTTTTGCGGATTTTAGTTTCACGCCTTGAGGCAGCGAGACGGATTTATAATATACCTCGTCGTTGGCAGGCACGATGGATGCGCCGGATTCTTTGGCGATCTTTTCAATCCCGCTGCTGGCATAGCATTTTTGCCAATTGTCGCAGGTGTGATCAAAAATCGTTACTTTCTTCGCTCCCGCCGCCAAGCATTGTTTCACCAACGCGCCGACCAGTTCGGGATTCGTGTTTGCCGCGAAATCCGGCTTTTTATCCCAACCGATATTCGGTTTTATCACCACTGTCTGGCCTTTTTTGACAAATTTTGAAATGCCTCCCAGTGTTTTTAATGCTTCATCCAGCATGACGGCAGGCTCGCCGCCCATCACGGCAACCATGTCGGGAATCGCTTCCACCACCATTTTATTGGATGTCAATGCCGCTTGTAATTGATCAAAATCGAGTGTGGCAGTAACCGCAGCAGCTGCTCCCAGTCTGAAAAAATCTCTTCGCTTCATTTTAATACATTTATTTATTTAGACCCGATTTTTTATGTTCGGTTTAATTCAATCTGCAATGATACAAAATTTTGGACAAAAGTAACACAAATAGTTTAATTCTTCGATGTTAATTTTTATAAAGGAATCTGTTTGTAATTTTTCGGATACTTCTTACTTTTGTAATCCCGGCCATCAATACGGGTCTATTGTCAATGGAAATAAAACATATTTTGAGAATAAAATACCAAGGAAGATCTGAATCCCATCTGTTCGCCGAAACCGTCGACGGCCGCCCCGTTACGCTGAAATGCAATGCCGCACAACAACAGGAATTGGCCTCGCTGGAATCGTTGATTTCGCCCTCGGCTATTTTTAATCTCTTGAATGTCAAACAGATTGCTCCCGGTGAATGGGAAACGGAATTTCTGGTGTTGGAACCGGATTATCTGATCGATATCAGTACGCTGGCCGAATGTTTCCGCCCGTATGGTCATCACCCGTTGAACTACCTGTTTTCCAGGATGCAGCCGATAGAAAATACACAATACATCTTGCTGGGAAATACGGCCAACTTCTTCATAGACGAGCTGCTGAACGACACGCCGGAAAATCCGACAGATTATGCTTCGGCAGTGAAAAAATTATTCAAATCATCACCTTTGTCCTTCGCCGCATGCAATGACATCAACGAACATGCCGCCGAAATCCGCTTTTTCGACGCTTGTAAAAAACATTTCTACAATATACGCGATGTCATCTCCGGATCATTTCTCAGAGCAGGGATCGACAAGACAAAAATCGTCGTGGAACCGTCTTTCGTTTCCAATGCTTTGGGTTTGCAGGGACGGTTAGACCTGATGGCATCCGACTTTTCCGCTTTTGTAGAATTAAAATCAGGAAAAGCCGTAGAAGATTATCGTACCGGCGGCCAATTCGTTCATGCGGCCATCAATCATTATGTCCAGATGATTCTTTACCTCGCCGTCCTGGAGTTCAATCTTCACCGCGATGCCGATGGGATTCGCTCATACCTGCTTTATTCCAAATATCCGATTTTATCGAAAGAGCGCCATTCCAGGCAACAGCTCCAGGAAGCGATCCGGTTGCGCAATGCCATCGTCGCCCTCGAATTTGATACGCAACATCACAACGATACGCATCACACGGGTGAATTGCTCAATTCCATCCGCCCGGAAATCCTCAATACTGCGCAGTTAACAAACGATTTTTTCAACTGCTACCTGCGTCCGCCGATCGAACGGTTTCAGCATACACTTCAGGCTTTATCCAATCGGGAACGTGCCTATTTCTTGCGGCTTTATACCTTTATCGCCAAAGAATTGTGGCTTTCGAAAGCGGGCGAAAGGGAGTATGAAGGAGTCAACAAATCCTGCAATTTGTGGAATGCCTCTTTCGAAGACAAAATGCTTACCGGAGAAATTCTTTACGATCTTCGGATAGAAGCAATTCCGTCGGATGCCGAAACGACTGCCGTCACCTTGAAAATTCCGGAATACGACGAACTCTACCTCCCTAATTTCAGGACAGGCGACGCGGTGGTGCTGTATGAGCGAAATTCCGAAGCCGACAGCGTCAACAACAAGCAGGTGTTCAAAGGTGCAATAGAATCGTTTACGGGAAATCAAATCAAGATCCGGTTGCGTTTCCGTCAGCAAAACGCCGCGGTCTTGAATCCTCAAACGAACTATGCGTTGGAGCATGACTACATGGATACTTCTTATACCGGTATGTTCAAGGCATTGATGACTTTCGCTGAGGCGAACCCAGATCGCCGTGATTTGCTGCTTTGCCGTCGCCTTCCGCTCTCGAACGAGCTGCCGTCAATCAATCCGGAGGAACGTGATGTCGCTGTGCGTTCGGTGAATAAAGCCATGGCTGCACGCGATTGTTTTTTGCTGGTGGGGCCGCCCGGAACAGGTAAGACTTCGCTTGTATTGCGTCGAATTGTCGAAACCGGACTGCGCAATAACGATCGGGCGAATCTGCTGTTGTTGTCTTACACCAACCGTGCGGTCGATGAAATCTGCAACACTTTGTCGGCTATCGACAGCGGGATGCCGTTTATCCGCATAGGTAGCGAGCTGAATTGCGATCCGGAATACCGTGATTATCTGCTCGATCGGCAATTGGCCTCCTGTAACCGGAGGAGTGAAGTGCAAGCCGTCATTCACGCTTGCCGAATTTTCGTCGGGACGGTCGCCTCTATCTGGAATAAACCGGAAATTTTCAAACTCAAACGGTTTGACATGGCCATCGTGGACGAAGCCGGCCAATTGCTGGAACCGCATCTGCTGGGGGTGTTGTGCGCCAAAACCGGCGACGGACGCAATGCGGTCGACCGCTTCGTGCTGATCGGCGATCACAAACAATTGCCCGCAATCGTTTTGCAGTCAGCCGAAGAAAGCAAGGTGACCGATCCCATATTGAATGAGATGGGGTTGCTCAACCTGAACAGTTCGCTCTTTGAACGTCTGTACCAAACCTACACGCGGGAAAACTGCGATCATGCTTTCGATCTGTTGACCCGACAAGGAAGGATGCACCCCACCATCGCAGCTTTTCCTTCCAGGTATTTTTACGAAAACAAACTGGAATGTGCAGGTCTGCCGCATCAGACCGAGCAAGCAGAAACGATTGCCCGGCTGACTTTCTATCCGGCAACCAAATCGACGGCCGACCGCTCGGGAAAAGTGAATCCGGAAGAAGCGAAAATCGTGGTGCGCATCTGCAATGAATTGTTAGAACGTTATGCCATGGAAAAGAAAACCTTCGATCCGCACGACGTCGGCATCATCACGCCTTACCGCAATCAGATTGCATTGATCCGAAAATTACTGCAGGAAAGTGGCCACCCTGCGCTGGCGGCTATCGTTGTCGATACCATCGAACGGTTTCAGGGGAGCCAGCGCGATGTCATCATCTATTCTTTTTGTGTCAATTCGCTCCGGCAACTCGAATCGTTGCCGTGCCTGATGGAAGAAAACGGCATGCTTATCGACCGGAAATTAAACGTCGTGCTCACGCGGGCGCGAAAGCAACTTTTCATTACCGGAAATCCACGCTTGCTGGCTCAAAATCAACTCTTCAACCGGCTGCTGCAACACATCCGTCAATCGCCCCACTGAATGTCGGCAACGATCGGGAAGTGGTCGGAAGGAAACTTGTTGTCGTAACGGTCGGTCAATACGCCGTATTTCAATACCTTCATGCGTTTGTCCGTGAAAATATAGTCGATACGTCCGCGGGGTACGGCGTTCGGGTTGAAGGCGTTGAATGTTCCGACCGGACCATAGGGCGGCAAGAGGGAAATGGCGTATGAATCATTCAGGATCGTCTGCATTGTTTGTATTTGTTCTGTTTCGGGCAAGGAATTAAAATCGCCGGTGCAGATGACAGGCGTATCCCCGGCAATTTCCTTGATGCGTTGCACCATCAGTTTCCCCGATTCGATGCGGGCGGTTTTGCCTTCGTGGTCAAAATGTACATTGAAGAAATAAAAGATCCTGCCCGACGGGTTGTCCTGAAATTTTCCCCACGAACAGATACGTTTGCAGCATCTGGCATCCCATCCCATGGAAGGGACATCGGGAGTCGTGCTCAGCCAGAAATTGCCGGACTCCAAGAGTTGAAAACGGTCTTTTTTATAAAAAATGGCGGAATGTTCCCCGCTGTTTTTCCCATCGTCACGCCCGGCGCCTGTGTAAGCGTATTGGCTCAATTGACCGATGGCATCCAATTGACCCTTGAGGCCTTCCTGTGTACCAAAGATATCGAAATCGTGAAATACGATCAGCGCTTTGACCGCCTCTTTCCGGTGAGGCCAGGCATTCTCGTTGTCGCCGGGGTTGTTATATCTTAAATTATACGACGCCACACGCAGCGACGCGTTATCGCCGGCAACTGCCGTCATACACAACAAGCATACGACGAATAAAAACAACTGTTTCATAAATGTTTGATTTGAGAATTGAACATAAACATGATACAAATTTAATACAAATTTCTCAAAGGCGGAGTCAGGCAGATCCCAACCCTGACCATCGAACAGTATTTATTGTATTCTAAAAGGCTCTCCCCGTAGCCATTATACCATTGTACAAAAAAATACTGGTTGGCTTTGTGCCCCATCTTGAAATTCAATTCCAGCTGTGTATTGAAAGATTTGAAACCACTGCGGGGATTCACTACCAGCGAAATCCGAAAATTGTCCTCCAGACTGCGGTAATTGAGGGCGAACAGGCCATATCCCCTGTATTTGTATAAATCTTTGTTGGCGCCGCCCAACCAGCCCGCCCAGCATTTCACTTGACCGGAAAAATAGATATTAAAGAAATGGGTGCCCGAAAACAGAAAATAATTCCAGTTGCGCGACCGGATTGAGTCCTGTCCGTTCGATTCGTGTTCAAATCCCAAATACATCAATCCCCACAGTCCATTGTTGTGGACGATGGGTTTGACGAGTAGAAATCCGGGATTGTAGTTGTTGTCGGCAAAAGGCGCTGAATTTTGATAAATCTCCCAAAAAGATTTCTGGGTATAAGTCATCAAAAGGAAGGTATGAAACGGCAAAACGGACTTGAAAAGCCGTTGGCTGATGCTCATCTGGAATTTGGCGTCGGCGGTATACTTGTCGATTTTTTTGTTGGTGGAAATTCCCGTGATAATGTAATTATCATGGTGCATACCAAAACTGGGCAACTTGTCAAATAAGCGGTCAATCGTCTCCTGGTCGACATGCAGGTATTCAATCCTTTTCATATCATGGGGTTCCGTTCTTACCTGGCGTTGCCACATTTCTTCCAATTCTTTGGATTGCGCAGTCGCTTCGTGCGAAAACACAATTCCCGCAAGTAGAAAAATATACGACACAAGGTGTATAAATCGATGCATAAAATCGTTGTTTTGGATGCAGACATTCAAATTCGCATTGAATGTTATGCACATTATGCTGCAAAAATACAACAAATAATCGGATTTATTCGCGTTTTTGTAATCCGTAACGATTTTTATTGTTTTTCACTTCGATAGACACTCACCTGTTCCCTGTTTGACGAGCGTGGTCTTGCCCATTTGACGAGGCCTGATAACACTTGGATGAATCTGCGAGGTTCTAACAATCTCTTCTTAATCATTTCTTTTATACATCATTTCAATTAAAATGTCAATAAGATAGTTTAATAGTTTTCGCTAAGCCTACTAACAGCCGCCACTGTACCGGCGCCAGCAGGCTTTTATACTGCATGAACGTTGTCTGCTGCACCCGCAGGCACTTGTCGCAAACGCGCTTCACAACGTCAATGTTGATTTTCTTCTGACCGTCGGCAAAGATACAAGCGTAATTTTCCGCATCCATATCCTCAAAAAACGGTGAATAAGCGCCCATTTCCCCAATCTATGGTTAGAATGTAGCCGTTATAATTTTTTCAACAGGTCTAACATCGCAGAGAGTTCCGCTACCAGTTCGTCGTCGCCGCCGCCGAAGCCGCTGCCTCTGAAACGGATAGAGCCTTCCGGGTCGATGATGAATTTCGCCGGTATGCCTTTTACTCCGAATTGAGTAACGGCGGGATTCGATCCCTTATCGTCTTTGAGGTCGAAGTAAACATCGAAGGAGTAGTTGTTGTCGGTCAGATATTTAGTTGCGTCTGCTACGGGAGTTTTTGAAGTTTCCCATGTATGAATAAAGAGGAATGCGACGTCAGGGTCGTCCTTATACTTATTCACAGCCTGCTGCATGGCAGGGAACGACTTTTTGCAAGGTCCGCACCACGTTGCCCAGAAATCGAGCACGAGGTATTTGCCCCGAAAGTCTGTTCAAATTCTTTTACCAAATCTTCCATCTTTTCAAAGTTCTCTGCCCTGTAGATTTTATTCAAGAACTGTCCGGCGGCTTCGTTTCCCTTTGGGTATTTTTTCAAAAGCGTTTCAGATAATTTCTGCGCTTTCTCTTCGTTCCGTGATACCCTGTAATAGGTGAGAACGGCTGTTTGAGCCTTTTCATCGCCTTTCAAAAGCGTGTTGATGGCATTTTGCAACTCGACCGAGTCTTTGATGTTCATCAGTTTCACAGTCTCAGGGTCATATTGCTGTGCAAACAGCGAAAGACTGCATGTTAAAATTGTGAGTGATAATAAAAAATGTTTCATAAATCACTTAATTGAGGGTGATTGATATTTCTTTTGTTTGTGGCTGAAAGCAGATGTGGCGGTCGCAGCACTGGTATGTCACTTTGCACTTGACCTCGCCGTTGCCAGTGCCGGTGAAGACTTGCGAGAAGAGCACTTCGTCGCGGTATTCGGTAGTTCCTTGCCGGTTGTAGTAGTTTCCCAAAGGTCGTTTGATTTCGCCGACCGGTCTGTAGCCGTGCGGAAAGTCGATGTCCACCGAAGTAGCGATGAACGGGTCGGTGTTTGCCACATAATCGTAAACGTGGTAGCCGGGATGCACTTTCATTTTGATGAAAACCGCCCTGCTTCCGTCTTGCAGGATGGCGCTTTCGGCATTCAAGGCAACCGGTTCATCGTCGCTTGTTTCTCCGGCGTCCACCCTGTTTGTGGCTTGTCGTTCTTCGCGCGCTTTATAGTCGTTCAGCCCCTTTTCGCGGCTGTTGATAAGGAACACCCAACCGCCCGATTCGGTGAAGAACAGCAGGTCTTTGTACTGTTCGTACCAGGCGCGCCATTCTGCGGGTGTAGAGAAGTCCAGCAGCGTGTAACGCAACAGTATGCGTTTGCCTTTTTCCGTGTCCTTGCCTGATTCCAACATCTTTATCGCTTCATCGAGCAGACGTTTGTCATTGTTTGGGATACCGAGTTGTTTGGCGTCGGCGTCAATTTTCAAATCGTAAGAGCCTTCTTCGCAGTAGAAATAGTCGTAGTTCTCGTCGAAATATTTGCCGTATGCATCGAGGTCTGTACCGAAACTGTCGTACAAATTTCCGGCTGTACGGCGGAGGTACTGCTCGTAGGTCATCGGCGGCGAGGGCTTGAACGAGAGCGAGATGGTCTCTATCTGGTCGAGTTTTTCCCCGCGCGCCTGTTTTTCTTTCGCTCTGTTTTGCATTTTACTCATGGCTTCATTGGATTCGGCGATGCTTTTCAGTTGGACCTCGTAAGTTTCGTGCGAAAGGAATTGCTTCAGATATTTAGCGTAATCACGGGTGCACGTCCGGTCATTATACTTGCGAGCGATGGGCGTTTGCCCCGAGAATTTGGCAATATAGGCAATGGCATTTGCCAGTACGGGTTTTGCTTCTTCGGTCAGATATGTTGGCGAGGCGGCAAACCCCCAGTGGAAGAAATTTCCGTGTCGTCCGATGGCTACGGCATCGGGCGACTTGGCGCAGACGCCACTCGAAATGTACTCGGCTTCGGGCGAATCTTCGTACCCGCCCGGTCGCGAAACCAGTCCAATCCGTGATCTGTCAGTGGCGTTGTAATCATAAGTCTGTACCCTCCACATGGGCAGATTTTCAGGCACAGCGCCATCGAAATGATGCGGATAACCAAAAATGGGTTCGGGGGTCGGCTTGTCCACGACGGTCATCTTCACCTCGAACGGACCATGAAAAATGGGGTGCTCGGCACGCCAACTGTGAGCGTCCGACTGCAGGCAGAGGCAATACCAGTCGTTTTTTGTCCCGATGCGGCGGCCTATTTTGTCGCTGATGTAGCCGATGGTAAGCATTGGGAAGGCGAAATCGTCTGTCAGGTAGCCCTCCCAAAGGTAAATGCCTTTTGCTCTGTCCTGATACAGCGGTGTGATGGGCTTGGGCAGTCCGTCCATGACGGTAACATCGTAATTGGCTGACATTTCTTGACTGTAATCTTCGGCGTTGATCACCGTCACGGAGGTAAAATAGTTGTTCAGGAAAGCCTCGAATGACTTCATACGTTCCTTAACGCTCGCCTCAATGGTCTCCGCCGAGATATTGCTTAGCGTGGGTTCAAATTCCGGCGAGCCGCCCACATACAGCACCTTCAACTGTAATTTGTTCGGCGTTTGGGCAATAGATATTGCCGAGCATAAGACACAGGCGATACAAACTGCTGTAATAAATAATCTTCTCATATCTTTCCAAATGTTATATTGTTAGTAGTTTTGTTCCAGATTGGGATTGAACGATGTGGCATTCTGCGGAAAAGGAAAAATCCACAGCGGCGATTCCGGGCGGAGAGTGTAGGTATAGCTTGCAGGACCGGAAGCCGCTGTCCAACTGATGGTTTTGGTCAGCGTGTCCTTGTAGGCGTCCTCTGTGTTCCAGCGTTTCAGGTTGATAAAATTTTTACAGCCATAAAAATTTTCAGTACGGGACAGTCGTTTGAGGGCAGCGAATGCGTCTGCCGTATTTGTAGCGGTCAGCGGTGCATAAACGGCAGGGTCAATCCGGTAGGTACGGATGTCGTTCAATATAGCCATCGCTTCGGCGATTTTCCCCGAACGAATCAGACATTCGGCTTTCGTCAGATACATGTCTACCGTGGTCAGACCGCCCCCACTGCAAAATGCCGTCAGCATCATAACGACGTCAACGGGGAGTCCGTGATATATAGGCCCTAGATTGTATATAGCGTAGGGACCGTTAGTTATCGAATAGTAAAAAATACTGCCCGGCTCAAAACTGGCTGTCAGTTCCGGCGTGAGGCCGATGAGCAGTAAATAGCCATAAGAGGCGAAAAACAGGTCTTCGGGGCACTGTGCTTCCAAGCGTGTAAAATTGCCGGCGATATAAGGTCGGTGGTCGTATATAGCGCTGTTAATCGTCAGGGATTTTTCTGCGGCTTGTAAAGCGCCGCTATAGTCGTGCATCGACATTCGTACCTTTGCTTCCACAGCGTAGGCGAAGGGTAGGCTCACCCGCATCAGGTTGGCCGACACGTCCGGCAGGCTGTTGAGCGCAAAAGCCGCCTCCAGGTCGGCGAGGATGAAGTCGTACACTTCCTGTACGGTATATTTCGTGCTCGGAACCGAGAGGAGGTCGTTCTCTTTGACGTAAGGAACGCCGCCGTCGGTAGCAGCGGTAGCGGGGTTGTATGCCTTAGCGAAAACATTGACCGCCAGGTAGTGCATGTATGCCCGAATCACGTAAGCCTCTGCTTTCAGGCGTTGTGCCAATTCGCGGTCTCCTTCGGCGGCGTCCACCATCAGCAGTACCGGGTTTGCCACTTTCCCGATGGCGTCGTAAAATCCGGTATAGAGATAATCCTGCACGGTCAGTTCTGTTCTGCCGGTTTCTTCATCCCAAGTTACCCGCACGGAACTGAGTGTTTTTGTGGGATTAGTAATCAAATTGGGAATATTTGTTATTTGCGGATAGATGTCATTGATCAACTCGGAAAGCTGGCTTGCGTTGTAAGCGGCGCCGTAATACCGGTAATTGAGCACCTGATCCAGGTCGGTTACCCTTTGCAGCATGTTTTTTCCCTTCGGGGTGATGTCTGTAAACTCTTCGCAGGCAGCAAATGTCAGCATTAACGAGCAGAGAAGGATATATGTTATTTTCTTTTTCATACGTCAATTAGTTTAAAAATTAAGATTCAATCCGAAGATATAGGAGGTCGGCGTCCTGACCATCGATAAAGTTTCGGGGTCAACGCCAACCTTGTTTTTAACCCAGAGGTATTTGGGGTTATCTATTTGAAAACGCAGTGCAGCATGCTTCAGTCCGATTCCGGAGAGCAAGCGCTGCGGGAGTTCATACCCCACTACACAGTTGCGGATTTTCAGGAAATCGGCGGGCTGTACGTAGATGTCGGTGTAGGTAGATTCGCTTCCGATGCTACTGGCGGCATATCTGCCGATGCCCGGCACATTGGTGTCGGTGTTGTCGGGCGTCCATGCATTCAAGAAATAACTGGGAACCACAGTAACCGGTACGGTAAAAGTTGGGCTTGCTTGAAGGACGCGCATTTTGTGACCGCCATAATAGGCCATCAGCACATTCAGGCTAAAACCTTTGTATTTCCATACATTTTCCATTCCCAATACGGTTTTCGGGTCGGACTGTCCGGAAAAGACTATCGCTTCGATGCCGGTGGTCTGGGCGCTGCGCAGCGCTTGTCCGTCGGAGCCCCACCAGGTGGGTTCTCCCTCGTTGTCTATTCCTGCGAATTGGTAGGAGAAGAGCGCATTGACGGGATAGCCTTCCCTGAAGCGCTGGCTGATTAATTCGTAAGCGCGGGTAGCCTGCAACTCCACGTAGGTGATTTCGTTTTTGTTGTACGAAGCCGTCAGCGAGGTGCTCCAAGCGAAATCGTCCGGTCGGGCTGCCCGAATCCAGTCGTAGGCGAGCGTCAATTCCACGCCGTCGTTTTTCAGACCTGCCAGGTTCATTGCCAGACTTGCAAAGCCTTTGCTGGGGTCTAAAGTTTTGTTGGCGAAGATGTCTGTTCCTTTTTTGTGGTAGTAGTCAATACCGCCCCGCAGTCGGTGGTTGAAGAGGCGGAAATCAAGCCCGACATTGGTTGTGGCAGTTTCCTCCCATTTCAGTTCGGGGTTGGCGGGACTTTCGATGGTCGAAACCGGCTGTTTGGTGGTCTGATTGATGCCGGAGGCATTCGCCGTCATCAGCGATGTAGCGCCTTGATAGATATTACCTGTCACGCCGTAACTCATTCTCAGTTGCAGGAAATCAACGAAAGAAGGTCCGTTATGCCGCATAAAAGCCTCGTTATGGATATTCCAGTTACCCCCAACCGACCAGAGCGGTTTGCCGCGGAACTTGGCGTTCAATCCGTAGAGGTCGGCGTAGTCTTTACGGAAGGAACCGAACAGGTTAAAACGGTTATCAAACGTGTAAGTAGCATTGACATAGCCCGAAGCGTAGCGGTGCAACTGTTCCACCACCGGACCGATGGCAGACGCTATCCATGGGGTGTACAGTAACTGTCGTGCAGGAAAATTCGTAGCAAAGAAAGTAGAGTAGGTGTAGTTGCTCAATTCCAGCATGCTGATGGTAGTGGTTGCATCCGACTGTAACTGGTCGTCATAGCCCAGCAGCAGGCTGCGAATGCCGTTGGTTTTTGTTTGGCGAAACTCCAATCCGGAAATAATATTTACCGCATGTTTGCCGAAATTGCGGTTAAAGTTAGCCTGTCCGCGCGCCGTCCAATAGTCTCCCTGAGTGTTTACCGTAGCCAGTTTGCCGCCGTTTTCGGGAATCAGATGTCGGTAAGTGTAGTTAGGCGCCGTACCCTGTTGGATTGTATAGGCGTTCCACATCATGCGCATGATGTAACTGTCAGCCTCGGCATAAGCATTTTCTGTCAGGCGGTCGGTTTCATATACGAACTGTGTATTGAGCGTCAGACCTTCCATCGCCTTGAAAAGCAGTTCGCCGTGATAGCGGGTGTTTTGACGGTTGGTGTGTTTTTGGTCGTAAGATAATTCTTGCAGGTGGTTAAACCTCATTGAGCGCAGTTCGGGATGCACTTCCGTGAGTGCGTTGTAATGGCAGTAATAGGCATATTGGGCATAACTGCCGTCGTCATTCAGCAAGCGTGTGTAACTCGGCACATTGAAAGGGTTGGTGGCGAACTCGCTGTTGCTTCCGGTAGAACGGCTTATAATGCTGTTCACGCTGAAATTGACCGTCAACCACTTTGCCATATCATACATTCCTTTGTAGAAGATGTTCATCTGGTTGTTGTCGGCCTCCTTGATGCCCGCATTGTCGCCGCGATAGTTGATTATCAGGTTCGATGCGAAATTCTCCGAACGGGTGCGCACCGCCAGATTGTATTGTTGCAGGAACCGATTTTGGAGGGCGTTTTCGGCATATTCTTTAGCGAAGTTGTTCTTTTTAAATGATTCTATTTGCCTGTCAAAATCTGCTTGGGTGATAAGTCCTTTTGCCAGTTGGTAATAGGCATATTGCACCGGGGATATGAGCGAATAGCCGGCGATAGCATTTTCCGTGCTACCGATGGGGTCTGCCACTTCGCCGTTGTTATCGAAGAAGTAGTATTGATAGTAATCCTGTTCGGTCTTTATTTGCTGTTCGGGCGTCATATAGCCGTTAGCGGCATAATCGAGATTGCGTTTTTGATAGACCGTAAAGTTAGCCGAAGCGTCAATGCTGATGCGTCCTTTCACCTGGGCCTTTTTTGTCGTGATGACGATGATGCCGTTTGTGGCGCGGGCGCCGTAGATGGCGGTTGCCGAGGCGTCTTTGAGGACGGTTACGCTCTCGACGTCGTAGGGGTTGATGTCGTCGATGCTGCCTTCTATCGGCAGGCCGTCAACCACCAAAAGCGGCGAGGTCTCGGCATAGAGACTGCCTGCGCCGCGGATGGTCATTTTCCCGTCGTACACGGTCAGTCCGGCAACGCGTCCTTCCAGGTTGTCCATCAGATTGAGGGTGTAGCGATCAGCAAGTTTTTCTGAACTGATGGTCGTTATGGCTCCGGTCGATTTTTCGCGTGAGATGGTCTGGTATCCGGTGCTGACCACCACTTCGCTCAGGCTGATCAGTCGTTGTCGCAGGGTGATGTTGAGGATTGTATGATCGTCGGTTGTAATTTCGCCTGCCTCGTATCCCAGGTAAGAAATGACGAGGCTGCTGCCCGGCGTCGTTTTGATGTTGAATTTGCCGTTGATGTCGGTGGTGACTGCAAGGCTTTCATTTTTCACATGAACGACAGCGCCGACGAGCGGCTCTCCTGTTTCATCAGTCACAGTGCCTTCGTAAGTCTGAGTCGCGTTCGACTTGCCGTTCGGCTGCGAGGCGTCTCTGTAAGTCGCTGCTTTGGTGACGAGTACATGTTTGTCGAGGATCTCGAAAGCCAATCCCGCTTTGCCGCAGATTTCGTTCATCGCTTGCTGCAAAGTAGCGTTTTGCAGGTCAAGGCTGATTTTCAGATTTTTGTCGATGATGGCATTTTCGTACATGATGAAGATGCCTGACTGCGCTTTCACTTCAGCGAAAGCCTTCTCGATTCCGATGGCTTTCTCGCGGATAGTGATGGTTTTTGCCGGAATTTGCGCTTGCGCCACCCAGCCCGATGCCCAGAGCATTGCTGCCAGGATCAATCCTGTCGCATGCCGGAAAGTGTGATTCTTTTTTCGCATAAATTTTATCATTTTAAAATTGATCATTGTATTTGACGAGTATCTTTTCTCCGCGTTTTTCAAATCGGAAGCCGGAGATTTTTTGAATCATCAACAGGGCGTAACCCAGTGATTTGTCTTTAAGAACGGCGCCTGTAAAGGTGATTTCGCGCAGTTCGGGGGAATCATAAACAAACTCTTCGCCGTACCACACAGAGAGTTGCGTAAGGATGTCGCCGATGGGTGTTTGCAGGAACTCGAACGTTCCCGTAGTCCATGAGGTATAGATCAACGGATTGACCTTTTGTCGGAACGCCGGTTTGTCGGGCACGATGATCAGCTGTTCGTCGGCGAGCATGATGTCGCTGCCCTGTGGAGAAATTGCTTCGATGCTGCCTTCGACGAGGGTGACCACGATGCGATCGGTATTGACGGCGTTGACATTGAATTTCGTTCCGGTCACACGGATGCTGACATTCCCGACCTGGATGACAAACGGTACTTCGGTATTGCTGACGACCTCAAAATAGCCTTCGCCCGTCAGGCTGACGGTGCGTTCTTTGGCCATCGAAAGGGGGTAGAGCAGCGAACTGTTGCCATTGAGCCATATATGGGTGCCGTCGGCCAGTGTCAGTGAATATTCACTCCCCGGCGGGGTGCTGATGAGATTGAATAGCGGGGTGTGGTTGCTGACATTCAAATTCGCATACATCTGCAGTTCTGTTTCATTTTGCCCCACGGTCATCCCGTTCGTTTCTTCGATATTCAAATGTTGTCCTTGCTGCAAATAGACGGTTCGGCCATCCGACAGTGTGAGTGCAGCTTTGCGGATTGCCGTGTTGGGATAGAGTTCGGTCAGCGATACTTCCCGCTGCGACCTTGTTTCCCAAGGTGCATATTTGGACAGCAGTCCGCCGACTGCGATCAGCAGTGCAATGCTGGCGGCGGCAGCCCAGCGTCTCCAGCGGCGGTTGATACGGCGTACCGCCAGACGGCAGTTGATTTTCGTCCAGGCTTCGTCGGGATCGAGATTGTTGCTTGCAACGATCTGAATCCCTGTTTTATACAGCGACAGAAATGACTTAAACAGCTCACGGTTGTCGTCGGAAGCCTCCGTCCATTGCTTCAATTCGCAGCGTTCCGCTTGCGTCAGTTCGCCGTTTATATACTTTCGAAATAATTCTTTAGGTGCCATTTTTAGCTCTTTTTTTATAAGAGTAGAAAAATGGGAAAATGGGTGACAAAAAATCAGAAAAATAACAGAAAAAAGAAGCTGAGGCTTTTGTCGGCGCGTAAAATTTTCATAGCGCGCGCGAGGTGGGTTTTTACGACATTCAACGAAATATTCAATTCTTCCGCCACTTCTTTGTATCGTTTGCCGTTGACGATGATCTCCGTCAAGACTTTGTATTGCTGGGGAGATAATTTCTTAAGCGAGTTGTACAGGTGTTGATAGCGATGTTGCAGCTCTTCGTCGTCGTACAGATCGTCGATGGGGGTATAGCTTGCTTCTTCAATCTCTTGCAAATCTGTGAAGCGTGCATTTTCGTGCGCGGCGGCAAACGAGCTGTTGCGTACGGAAAAGAACAGATAGGATCCGAGGTTTGTGGAGATGCGGTTGTACAATTTCTTTTCCCAGAAACTGATAAACAAATCCTGTACGAGGTGTTCCGACTGTTGTAGCGAGCCTGTAATCTGCACTGAATAGAGACACAAAGCCGAGTAGTAGGCATCGAAAAGCAACTTGAAAGCATGTTTATCGCCTTCAATCAGTCGTTCCAGTATTTCTTTGTCAGTCGGTTTCATATCTCGATAATTGAACTCGCATGTCATTATCAACAATCACTTGCTGATAGAAATTTACAAGGCAAAAATAGTAAAGTTTCGCATATCGGTTGCGAAATACCCCCAATAATATTAACTTTGTGAGAGAATTAACAGGGTTTGCAGAAACCTTGAGAAAATAAATATTCAAATCGTGCGAAAAGGATTAACAAAATTTCAGATTATTTGTATTGTATTGTTGTGGGTGGCGCTATGCATCATGCTGTTTACGCTTCCTTCGTCGGCTTCGCTAGGAGAAAATATCTTCGTAGCGATTCTTTCCGGAATCATCATCGCCGTCGCTATCGGAAAAGATCAACAGCGGCGAATCCGTAACAACCGGCGAAAACTGTTATGACTCAGGATATGCCGTCGACCGCCATTTCCGGATCGATTTTGCGTATCAGCCCTTGCAATACGGCCCCTGGTCCGATTTCCGTGAACGAAGTCGCTCCATCGGCAATCATGTTTTGAACGGATTGTGTCCATTTTACCGGCGCTGTCAGCTGCGCAATCAGGTTTGCCTTGATGGAGTCGGGATTTGTCTCCGCAATCGCGCAGACATTCTGGTAGATGGGGCAAACCGGAGCGGAAAAGGCGATGGCATTGATGGCTTCGGCCAGTTCGGCGCGGGCAGGCTCCATCAGGGGCGAATGAAACGCGCCGCCGACTTTTAATTTCAGTGCGCGTTTTGCGCCAGCCTCCAGCAGTTGTTCGCAAGCTGTATCAATTCCCGATTCGCTTCCGGAGATGACAATCTGTCCCGGACAGTTATAATTAGCCGGAACCACAATGTCGTCAATCCCCGCACAAATGGTTTCGACTGTTTCGTCGGGCAGGTTCAGCACCGCTGCCATGGTGGAAGGCCTCACTTCGCAGGCTTTTTGCATGGCTTTCGCTCGTTTGTAGACCAATGTCAGGCCGTCTTCAAAAGACAGCGCTCCCGCGGCCACCAATGCGGAAAATTCCCCCAGCGAATGTCCGGCCACCATGTCCGGCTGAAATTCCCCTCCGAGTGTCTTGGCCAGGATGACGGAATGTAAGAAAATGGCGGGCTGGGTAACACGGGTTTGACGGAGGTCTTCGTCTGTGCCGTCAAACATCAAGTCGGTGATACGAAATCCCAAGAGTTCATTTGCCTTTTCAAACAGCGATTTAGCCAACGGAGACTGTTCATACAATGCCTGTCCCATTCCGGCAAATTGGGCGCCTTGACCCGGAAATACGAATGCTTTCATACGTCAATAATTTATTTTTTAAAAGGTCGTATGGAACCCGCATGTCATTATTGTCATCAACTGGGATGATTGTAAAATCATGCTTGTTTCATCATATACTTTTTTAAATCGACTGCAAAAATACATGAATAAACTGTATTTGCGTACCGGTTATTGCCAAAAATGAATAAAGATAGCTTTAAAAACAAAAAAATGGAGGTATCATTCTGATACTGCGTCTTTCATTTTAGCGATTGCATTTTTTAATTCGGGAAGTTTATTGCGAACAACATCAAAAACGGTTTCAATATCAATGTCAAAATAATGATGAACAATAATATCACGCATCCCCATACCTTTTTCCACTCTATCGAAGGGTAATTTGCCAGTAGTTTTCCGTCTGTCCTTTTGTCTATTTTTTTATACTTTCACCGATTGTGCTAATCAACATACAGGCACTTTCCAATCGTAATAAACCTTCATTTGAAGTCGCAAAATCGTCAGTAAGTGTTATGTTTTCAAAAGAAGAAATGATCCGATCCATCGCAAAATCAATCTGCTCCAACATTTCGAATATCAATTTATTATCAGGCATATATCGCAGTGTTGTTGATGTTTTCACGCAAAACAGGATTCATTTTTTCACGCAGACGGACTATATCAACTTTGCGATGGAAAATTTCCTGCAAGTCGTCTCGAATACCGATCAAGAAGAATATGTCGGGTTTTCTGATTTCGACGCAAATGTCTACGTCACTGTCTGCTCTATGCGTACCTAGAGCCACAGAGCCGAAAATTCCTATTCGCTCAATACCGTATTGTTTTGCATGTTCCTGTTTATAACGTTGCAAAACAGCGACATATTCACTTGTCGAGTTCATTTCTTAAAATAATATCCATTGCAAATATACGGAATGATTTCAGAATGAGCAAAAGCGCGAAGAAAAAAATCAGCCCTATCTGCGCTATACCTAACTCCACTCCAAACTTTTTTATATATTTGCTACACATTTCAACTTTCAACTAAACGATCATGAATGTAGAAGAATTGCGTGAACATTGTCTTTCGGTGAAGGGTGCGGAAGAGTGTATGCCTTTCGATGAAGACACGATGGTGTATAAAGTGATGGGGAAGATGTTCGCTTATTTTGCCTTGACGCCGAAGAACGGAGAATTTTGGGTCTGTATGAAATGCGATCCGGAGCGCAGTGTGGACTTGCGCGAACGTTACCGAGGCGTCTACAAGGGCGATCATGCAGGCGATAGTCTCCTGTGGAATAATATCGCCATCAACAGTGATGTGCCCGATCCGCTGATTGTCGAACTCATCCATCATTCCGTAAGCGAGGTCATCAAGAAACTGCCGAAATACAAGCAGCAGGCCTATCATGACGCCGACATCCCGACCGCTCACCGTTGAATCGGTCGGGATGTCGGTTGCTAAAATCCCGATTTATTGGGGATTCTATCTTGTCAAATTTTATCTTTCAAAGCATTGTTCAGCTTGATCAGCAATGCCTGATAGTGGGTCTTGTCGGCGCCTGACATCCCGGCAACACGTCCCCTCAGCAGATTGCGCGACTTGACGGCCAGATCCTGCAAATAGGCTTTCGAGTCGTCGATCGCATTCACATTGACTCTGTCCTGAAATCCGTAGCCGGTTTTTCCGAAATGCACATCGTCGTCGTTACAGCAACTCGCGTGACATTGATAGCTGCTTGCGTCGAGGTTGATATTGAGGTGGGCGGCTACCGATCCTTTCCCATTTTCCGCTTCATATTGACGGAAAGCATCTTCAAAGCGGGCGACAAGTCCGGTGGGGTCGAGTTGGAAAGTGATGATTTCATCGATCGACAGTCCGGAAGCAGGCCTGGAAGAAGACGAAGCCGACCGCTCGACAAGCGCATCACAGAACATATCCACCATGGCATTCTGCAATACTTTGTCGCCCGTGGTGAGTTTGGTGCCGTTCAGCAGGCTTTTCCAGGTAGCGGCATACAGATCGCTTGTATAGTCGGCAATGGTATAAGGATTGTCGGAATAATGCGCCGAAAGGAGTATGTTGGAAAAAATGCTTTTCAAATTCAGCAGGATGAGCGAACGCAGGTCGTAGGACTTGTTCACTTGCAACGGGAATTTCGTTTTCAGTTCGGGCAAGTCAATCCAGTCGAGTGTCTTAAATTCGTTGAGCACCCATTTCAACGAAGCCTTTTGCACTGCGGCGGGCACCGGTTTGTGGGGATCGCCGGGAGTACCTTCTTTCACTTCTGTCAGGTAGATTCCGCCGATATTGCGTACTACATTGCCGATATAACGGTTATACTGAGCTACGATCTGTGAATACAGCGCCTGGCGTTGTGCATAATCCGCATCGTCCTGAATCCATGTGTTCAAGTTCGGGAGGATGTATTTGAGATTTTTGATCCCGTAATTGCTGGCCTTAATCGGGTCATCACCCAAGTCTTCCGTCAGTGCGCTGGGATCGTAAGTTGTACTCATCTGTTGCCGTCCGTAACGGTAGATCGGGTCTCCGGCCTTTTCGTCCACCCATTTTTCTACTGTCGGCTGTTCCGCCCATTCCGATTCCAGTCCAAGATACTGGTAGTTCCATTTGATGAGGAAATAGTCATAGATTCCCAATTCGGGAGGCGTCAGACGGACATCCTTGTCTTCGGGTTGTGCAATGTAGTTGAAACGTGCGTAGTCCATGATGCAGGGCGTAGTGCCGTTCACTTTGGTAAATTCGGGCGAGCGGTAAGATTCCACTGCGAAAGCATTCGATGCAGCCATGTTGTGCATAAATCCGAGGCAATGGCCGATTTCGTGCGAGACGACATAAATGAGCGATTCGCGGATGATGTCGTCCGGCATTTTCTTGCTGCGTACGCGGGGATCTACCTGCGACGTCTGCACAAACCGCCAGTTGTTGATCAGTTCGATGATATTGCTGTAAACCAGCACCGAAGCATTCACTATCTCACCTGTAGAAGGGTCTACCCACGAGGGTCCCATCGCATTGGCCGTAGAAGAAGGCACATAGCGTACGCAGGAATATTTCAGGTTGTCGGGGTCGAAGACCGAATCGTTTACAGGAAAATCTTTTGCCTGGACGACGTTTTTGAACCCGATCTTCTCGAAGGCCAGGTTCCATTTTTCGATGGCTTCTTTGATCGGCGCTTTCCACAGTTCGGGGAAGGCATTGTCGACATAGAACACGATGGGTTTCACCGGTTCGGTCAGTTCGCCTTTTTTATACGCTTCCGGGTCTTTGGGAATCACTTTCCAACGATGCGCGACGGAATATTTGTCTACTTTGTCTTTGTTGATGGAAAACTGCTGTTTTGTAGAGTTAAAGATGCCCACGCGCGAATCGGAAATTCGGGGTACCATTTTTTCTTTGGGCAACAATAGCAGTGAACGCGTCACGGTGGCCGTCACCGGAAAATTATCCAACACTTTTGTCGTCAACAGCGAGGCTGAAAGTGAAAACGACAGCGTGCTTTTGACGCTCAGGTTGTCTTCAAACGACTTGATTTCGCCCATTGAGCAAGATTCTTTCTTGAGCGTCGGCGTGAGTTTCATCAAGCCGCCCGCCATCGATTCCGGCAATACTTCCAGCAATTTCTCATTCCCTGTAAACAGCGCCGTCATATCGATCACGACGCCCGAACTGTCGGGGTTGTATGCTTTGATGGGGTATGAATACAGGATCGGATTTCCGAAAGTGCGGCTCAGTCCGAGCTGCAGACTGTCGGTAGAGATTTCGGCAGTCTGAATCTGCCGCAGGTTGATGATGCTGTCGTTTTTCGTAAACATGACATACAACGGCGTTTTCGACTTGTAGCCTACATCGCCCATCCCCGAAGTGGTGATCTCCGACAGGGTGGAAGCAAGCAACATCTCGCGATCCAGGTATTTGAGCGGTATCTCAAAATACAATTTTCCGTCGGTCTTATGTAGATTGATGAATGAACTCTTGGCCGATTCTACTGTTTTTCCTTTGAACAGTTTCTCCCACGGAGTTTCTTTTTTCTTTGTCAACTCCGGGTTTACCTGCGTCTTAGCAGGTGTTGGCTTCTTTTTTTTGAAAATGCTGGCTTCCGCTTGTCCGGGGAATGACACCAGGATGGCCAAAGCCAGTGAAAAGAACAATAATTTTCTCATTTTATTTAATTGTTTTATTTATAGGAATTTATTTAAATAGCGATTTCATTTTCTCTTTCAGCGCGTCGCCCCGCAAATCGGTGGCAATGATCCGCCCTTGCTTGTCGAGCAGGAATGTCTTGGGGATACCGGTAACGTTGTATGCTTTTGCCACCGGACATTCCCATCCCTTCAACGAAGACACCTGCGGCCAGTTGAGACCGAATTTTTTGATCGCTTCGATCCAGGCATTCCGTTGTTTCTCGCTGTCGAGCGACACCCCAAAGACTTCAAATCCCTTGTTGTGGTATTTGGCATATACTTCCCTGACATTGGGGGCTTCGCGTAGGCAAGGGGCGCACCACGACGCCCAAAAGTCGATCAGCACATATTTACCGCGCAGCGCGGAGAGTTTGATTTCCGTTCCGTCGGGCGACGGCAGGGCGATGTCGGGCGCGATGCCACCCACATTGACTTGCTTCAGCGCTGCCATTTTTTCGGCGAGTTGCATGCCGGAGGAGGTGTCTTTCACCCGTTGGGAGAGCCGCGCGTAACAGCTGTCTACATATTCCACCGGATAATTTTTCGCCAGGAAATCGCCGATGAAGTAGGTCAAGGCCACCCTGTCGAGGTTGTCGTCTACATATTTACGAATCCGGTTGTCGGTAGCTTCGGCCAGCGAATTTTTCATCTTCACGAGGGAATCGAGTTTCACAGGATCGTCTTTTTCTTTCGACATGGCCATCATCAGTCCCAGATCGATAAACGCCTTTCCCATTTCTATTTCCTGCGAAGTCTCGTAGGCTTTTTGTTCTTCACTGCCACTTGCTTCCCACTGGATATACGGTTTCCCATTTTTAGGATTGAGTTTGTCCTGAACTTCCACCTGCAGCGGTTCGCCGCAAAGGAACAGGTCTTTTGTTTTACCGTCGGACTGAAGTCTGCCCAGACAGATTTCGGGCGTGTTGCCTTTGAACTCGAAAAGGCCGTTTGCAACTACAACCGAGTCGATACTTTCGTATGTTTTTTCAGCGATTTTTTTCTGTAGATAAATCGTTTTACCGTCGCCTCCCGGCCATGTCCCGGAAATGCGGTATTCAATTCCGCCGGCATAAGTCGCCAGGCAAAGCGCCAAAGCGCCTGATAATAATCCTGTTTTTCTCATTGATGTCAGTTTACTAAATCTTTGTTATTGTCGTCGTTTTTTTCGAGCAGGTCTTTGACAAAATCAGTTTTTATCTTTTCCCGTTTCTCGTATTCTGTCAAGGCCTCCGCGGCTTTGTCTTTTTGATTCAATTTGGTATAAGCCGCCGCGATGGTGTTATAGAAATTGCCGCTGAGCGCAGGCGACGACTTGTACGACGACTGCAAGGCCAGGACTTCGTCCAGCGACTGTTGAATAATTTTCTTGTCTTTCACGTGCATGATGACATGGTCGTACATCTCGGCGGTAAACAGTTTGTCGGTGTTGAGCATGCCCATCGGGCGAATGTAGCGCAGTGTCTCGAAAATTTCCAGGGGTTTGTTTTCCAGACGCAATTCGTTCAATTTCAGTTTGGCCGTAAAATCCAAAAAATTCTTGATGTTGTGCTGCCCAATGATGTCCAGCAGGATTTGCGACTGCGTTTTTGCCCACAGGATGGAGTCGGGGTCGACCGTAGTGCGTGACACTTTCACGATCTCATTGATTGCCGACGACATTCCGCGCGAAAGCTGCTGTTCGAGATCGTAACGGTTGGCTTTGGCGCGGTAGGACAGCCGATCGATATTGGAAACCACATACTTGTAGGGAGCAGAGTAGGGGTCTTTCACAAATTTGCCTGCGATATTCCACACTTCGGGTTTCATCAGGTTTTCCACAGGGATATGCTGCAAATAATCCCTGCCTACTGAATCCAGTTTCAGGGTAAGGTAGGCTTGTCGCAGCGCTTCGGTGTAGGCCGTCATCGTCTCCGTGTCGCGTGCGCCCTCGTTGTATTTTTTTTCGGCGGCATAAAAGGTTTGGCCTTCCAGCGCCTCTTTGAAGCCCGCTATCAGGTCGTCCGGCTCTTTATATCCGGCCATCCGGTGCATGACTTCTCCTTCGGGACTGATCATCAGCAATGTCGGGAAGCCGATGATATGTTCTTTGTATTTCTCATGGAGCATGGCGCCGTCGCCTTTCTCCATATCGTAGGAAGTGTTGATAAAATGGGCATTGAAGAAATCGCCCACTTTTTTCAGCGGGAACACATTTTTTACCAAGCCTTTGCATGGGCCGCACCATTCGGTATAGCAGTCCATAAAAATTGGTTTGTTTGCTGCTTTTGCCTGTTGCAGGATCGTTTCCCAGGGTTCGTTTTCATGAAAAACAATCCCTTCGCGCGGTTCTTGCGCAAACAGTGAAAAAAAACATCCTGTCACAAACAGACTTACGAATTGTAATCTCATAATTCAATTTTTTTGCAAATATAGGGAAAAATAATGAATAATAAACACGAAGACGCAAAGTAGTTGTTTCACTTTGCGTCTTCGTGTGGTGGAAAGGAGGTGGATGAATTATTGTGCGGGCTTAATTGTTGTATTGATTCTTGCAACCCAACCCGCTTCGTTGTAATGATTTTCGGGCGATGCCGTAAAGGTAACCGCGCGACCCACCGTCGAGGGATCCGTCCAAATCGCCGCCTTCAGCCTGATGGTACGGAAAGCGTTCGGTCCGATGGCTGCCTGAGGCGTCTGTCCTTCGAGTTCGGTGCTGCCGATTTCAACTGTACAAGCGTAGGTCGTTCCGAAATTATCCTGTGAATTGTAAGCGCGTATGTAACCGTCGTTGAAAATGCCGTTCAGGAAAGCGTAGGTATAGCGACTTGGGTGATTGGCAGTCGTTACGCCCTCCGCCCTGACCAGGAAGGTGCGGGCAGCGGTGCCGTCGTTCAGCAATTCGTCGGAAATACTTTCTACGCCAACCATTTTTACGATTTTTATGTCGAGTTGCAAGGTTGCTACATCGTTGCTGTCGCTGGTGGCGGGATAGACCAACAGATAGCCAGCATTACCGAGCGGCTCGTCGGCAACTGTGCCGGGGTATTTATTGATTTTTGCTGCTTCGACCACTTTTGTGCCGAAGTCTACTGCGGCAATTTTGATCGGTAAAGCGTCCAGCGTACTGTTGTCAACGATGCTTCCGTCAGCGTATTCTACTTCAAAATCAGTATTTACGTTGACGGCTTGCGAAGCCGAACTGCGGCCAACAGCAGCGCGGTAGAGCGTTCCTTCCACGTGGCGATAGAACGCACTGGGCGTTGGGAGTGACGAATTGTTGAACGGGCGGATGGCAACGATCTGTCCCGGCTGATCGTCGCAGGCGACAGGAATTGTTATCGGCGAGAGTTTGCCCGCTTCATCCGAAATTGTCAATTGCGCCAGTTGCACTTCGCGGACACGGTCACCATTGGTCAGCGGTATCGGGTAGGTCGATACGGTGGTAAGGCGGGAGCCATTGATTACAAACGGTTGCACCGTCTGTTCAGGCACGGTGATCTTTCCGCCTTTTTTGGTGACATATTTCACCGGTGCCGTCAGTTCGAATTTCAATGCGGGCAGTTCGGCAGGCGGGGTGACGCCGGATTCGTACGCCAGCGTAAACAGTTCATTCAAATCGAGCTTGGAATTATACACAATATGCAGTGTGCCATCGACAATAGCACTGCTGTTTTTTTGGGATATACCGGTCGGTTCGGGGATTTTCTCGTCATCCGAACAGGATACAATCAGCAGTCCGGGCAATATAATGCTCAATACTAGGAAAAACTTTTTCATCATTTTCTGTTTTTTATATAGGATACAACAATCAGTCAGGTAAGTCCATTTTCAGGTTTGTTTTGAAATACGCCTTTACCAAACCGACTTTTTCACGCATGCCGTCGGCGCCTTCCTTGCCACCAAACGGGAAGCGGAGGTCGCGACCGTCAGGAGTGGTATGGGGCTTTGTAGGGTCGTAGGTTGCACCCAGGCATTTCTCATTGGCCTCAACGGAAGCGAAGAGTGCTTCGCGTTCGGTCGGCGTTTTAGTGAAGATCAATGCTGCAAAGTCGGCAAAATCCTGCTTTATGGTTCCTTTGCTGTAGTAAAGGTAGGTAGCCCGAATAATGCCAAGCACCCTATAATCTTCAAAACCGGTGTTGCCTCTACGTCCCATATTCAGGATGCTCAGCCCGTTCCACAGTGTCATTACTATCTGTTCGGGATTGGCAACTCCCGAAGTTGTTACCGATGCCCAAAAGCGTCCAATATCACTGGGGTTACCATTCCAATAGGGATAATTGAGCGAAAACGGTTTCCCATTAGTATAAATGACACAACCTCTTTGGTCTGCCACTTTTTCGGTCACTGCAAGCATTTCGTTCGGTTCGGGCAAAGTCTGGTTAAACAGCATCCGTTCCACAACCAACGAAATCAGGTTGTATCTGAAATCGACCGACGACGTATCCAAACGCGCCCCCACATCGCCTATGACCAGATAATCACCGGTAACATTGCCCGGCAACGTATAGCGGCGTTCCCAATATACGGCAGGATTGGAAATCTGGTCGTCGTAAACGTAGGTGTTATAGAGCGAATCGACCAGGAAGATTTTTGTCGGCATGTACGTGGCGATCACGCCTTCCGGAAACAGGCCGAAAACACGGTCTTCGAGATACGACAGCAAGATTTTCACCTTGGCGGTATCCGTCGCAACGGTATAAGGGAAAACATCGCCCGAAGATACCGGATTGAAATCCAGCGGGTAAGTTTCTTTGTTGCCGGGATCAGCCGGCGGCTGGAAATCATACTTGATCGACAAGCCGTATTCGCTTGAGAAATAGTTCAGCATGCCGGTCAGATCCGCAGGACGTCTGCCTGTGATGCCGCCTCCTTCGTTTTTCTCTTCCCCGCCGTTTGGGTCGGGATCATTGTCGCTGCAAGCAGTGAACGTTACGGCTGCAACCAGGAATACTCCAAAAATTAATTTAAATCGTTTCATTTTTCAAATTTTAAGTAAATAATCTATTATTTCAGTCATCAATTCTATCAGTCGGGTAACCGATTGGGTCGGTAGTTGGACACCAGCACATCACCATTGTATTCCAGTTCCTCTTGCGGGAAATTGAGGATGTAGGCCGGGTCGTCGGGTGGCAGCGTATAGGTCTCGCCATTGCGCCAGGGATGTAGTATCGGCTGTTGCAACGGCATGCGACGCAGATCCCACCAGCGGTGCATTTCCTCGAAACACAGTTCGCGACGGCGTTCCTGCCATACGAAGTCTACGAGCGATTCGTTGGTAAAATCGCCTGCCTGCAACGGTTTATACTTTGCGGGATCGAAACGCTTTATCCGCAATTCGTTCAGCATTTTCACCGCCTTCTCCTTGTCGGGAGCGCTTCTGCGCGCATAAGCTTCCGCTAGAAGCAGATAGATCTCACCGGTGCGGAAGCACTGACTGCCGTACAAGACCTCGGTTTTAACACGACTATCGACTTTTGCCGTCAGGTAATCATAACGATAGAACGGTGTCGTGCTGAACGGTACTGTTTCATAAAACCAATAGTTCCACCTCCGGTCGCCGTCTTCATAAACATCTTTCAGGTTGTTTTTTCCTCTTGATGTGACAGCAAAATATTTTCCGTAGATATCGATAATTGTGTTTGGCGTGAAAACATTAGAATAATTTGATGTGAGGCTTCCGAACACCCAAACGATTTCCGTGTTTTGTTTATTGAAAAATTTCATTTCGCGTATCAGTTCCAAACTCTCGTTTTCCACCCTTGCGCCGGCGGTCGTTTTATCCGTAATGCTGTAAAGGCGGCAGCTTGGGTAGGAAGCAAGGTATTCTTCGCCCAATGCGGCTGCTTTGTCCCAATCTTCCATAAATACGGCGATGCGTGTTGCCAAAATCAGCGCTGCGGGATAATTGATTTCATAGACATTGCGTTCGAGGTTTTTGCCGCGCATACCGTCGAGCGCCGTTTGAATATCGGAAGCGATCAGATTCCACACTTCGGCAATAGTGGCGCGTGGAAATCTGTCCAGAGTGGGCTTCGGATCGGGTTTTATCGGCACACACAAGTCGTTTGGAGCCGCTTTATTATAGGGTTTTGCATACATGTTGGCCAGCATGAAATAGGCAAACGCCCGCGTAAATGCCGCCTGGCCTTTCAATATTTCTTTTTCGCTCTGTGTTCCTTCGCTTTCGTCAACGGCGATCAAGCAAACATTTGCCGCCAGAATTTGCTTGTAAAGGTACATATATACTTCGTCGTAAAACTGCATTTGCTCCAGTTGTGCATCCCACTTGTAGCAGGCGGCATATACTTCTACATTATCGTCTTCCCCGATTTTAGAATTTTCCCATCCTGCCGGCAAATCCGGTGAAGTGAGCACGTCGACGTATTCCATGTCGTCGGTCATGTATTGCAAATAGGCATATCCGCATTTTCCTGTAGTGTTTTTTACAAGATCGTAAAAATAGCCTTCACCCTGTAATATTTCCTTGTATTGCGCTGTGGTAGTTGGAATAACCAGATTTTGAGCCGAACGTTTCAGGAAATCGTCGCAAGAAATCAGCAGCAATGGCAATATTAAAATTAGCTTTTGTCCTATCGTGATATATTTAGTTCTCATGCTTTTTGCTGTATTAAAATGTGATCGTGATGTTGCCAGTATAAGTGCTTGGTAATGATGCGGTAGTACTCGTCTGCTCCGGATCGCGTCCGTTCCATGCCTTATCCGCGATAAGAAACAGGTTGGTAACCTGAAACGTGAACATACCCTCGGAAACATGGATCGAATGGCAGAATTTTTGAGGTAATAAATAACTTAGAGAGAGATTGTTCATACGGATATTATCGGTCGAAGCAATCCTGATGTCCGACTTGTCATACAATGCAGAGCCATTATACACATTATAACTCAATCCATTCACAAAAACAGGTTTTTTCGGTAATTTGGAATACGTATCCGAATTGTATAAAGCCGGAATATGGGTGTATAATTCATCGCCGGGCTGTTTCCAGCGGTTGAGATATTCTCTTGATACATTGTTGGTTGGGTTGAGCATGAAAGTTGCCTCGTTCAGTAAACTCGGAAGACGTTTTACGGCTCCCAAAGAAAACGCGAAAATGCCTCGCAACCGGAAATTCCCATATCTCAATGCCGGGTTGATTGCGCCCGTTGTGGGAGGTGTTTTCACTCCCGACTTTACCAGATCGACGGCATAGAGATAAGAGGTATAATTGGGGGTTTCTACGCCGTTGACCAGATAGGTGCTTTTGCCCTGTTCGTAAAAAATCGGCAGTCCGTGTTCATGGTCAAGTCCGGCAAATCGGTAGGAATAGATTGTCCCCAATGCTTCGCCTACTATCAGCGCCGAGCCATTGATACGTTCAAGATTCGATCTTACAATGCCTGATCCATCGTACGAATTTTCTTTCAAAATATTGGCTTTTGTCAACACATTTCGATTATATGCATAAATGAAATTCAGCGAAGCATCGAATTGTTTGGTGCGAACAAGGTATGCACTAAGATCCAGTTCAATGCCTGAATTGGTCATGCTTCCGGCATTGATTTTATGCGTATTGTTTCCGTTCACCTGCGACATTTGCACGCTTAGAATGATATCGCTTCCGGCTTTGTGATAGACATCCACCGTCCCCGATATCCGCTTGTTCCACAGTGAAAAATCAATACCGGCATTGTATGAAACCGTTTTTTCCCAACGCAAGTCGGGATTGGGCATCATTTCAATAGTGGATCTTTCGAGATAACGGTATGTGTCATACGCACCTATCCTGGCCACCAAATCGGGCGAGGTGCTTTTATCCACATTGCCTTGTACGCCATAAGAGGCGCGCAGAGCAAGATACGAAATGACAGGATGTTGCTTCAGAAACGGTTCTTCTGTAATGATATAGCGACCCGACACCGACCAGACGGGCAAAAAGCGGTATTTGGGGTTATCGCCGAACTGATTGGAGCCGTCCATACGGATGTTTGCATTCAGCATGGCTTTCGACTGATAGGCGTAAGAAGCAAATCCAAGCCAGGAAACATAGTTTTTGATATTATCGGTAATCCTTTGATTGATCAAATTAGATCTGTCAATAGCGCTGAAATTATATTCATTGATTATCGGCGAAATAAGTTGCCCTCTGTCTTGCCGCCAGCCGATTGCGGAAGAAGCGTGTCCTTTTGTTACGATGCTGCGGATTTCGGAGGTCACTTGAGCGCTGAATACATGATTTTTTACCACTTCCTTTTCGTATGCCAGTTGGTTGCGCACGGTATAGGAAGTCTGCTTGGTATGACTGTCGCTGTACCTGCCTCCGTAAGGTAATGGAGAAGATAATTCTATGATGCTTCCGGGAGCCACCAGCGGATCGTTGTAGTTATAGCCCCTGATCATGGCGACCGAATAGGAATTATGGGTAGCCCAAGATGCGGACGAACCGAGTTGCTCCACGATAGAGCCGCTAAATTCATACCGCAATTTGTCCCAAATATTCCAGCGCAAATCCAATTTTCCGGTCAAAGAGGAAGTTTTGCCCTCGGAACCTGTGTTTTCCAGTTCATTCAAATAATTCAGCACCAGCGGAGAAACATTGGTAGAAGACGTCTCATCATCGTTGTATCCTGTCTGATAATAAAACAGATTGCCGTTCTCGTAATAGGCGGGGATGGTTCGAGAGGTGGTATAAGCCCACTGATCGGGCGTTGAAGAACCGCCGAAGCCTTTATTCCTGCCCACTGTGCCGTTCAGTTGCATATTGAGATAGAGTTTATGTCCCAGCCAAGTGGCAAGTTTGGCCATGGCGGTATATCTTTTACTTTCGCTGCCGATGGCAGTTCCTTGGGCATCGGTATAGCCCACAGAGGCATAATAGGTTGTGCTTTCGTTTCCTCCCGACACATTCACCGAATGGTTTAGGCTCAATGCGTTGCGGAACAGAATGTCGTACCAGTCGGTATTTCGCGATTTCATCACATTGAGCGCGGCGGTCATATCGTTGTCGGTGAGAATTCTTTTTCCTTCAAATTCGCCCTTGTTATTGCGCTGATACATCAATCCCTCGTATCCAATGTCGGTCGCATAGCGGGTCAGTTGCATTCCTGAGTTCATAATTTCTTCGGAAAGCTGTATCCGTTCGGTGGCATCCATCAGGTTGAGTTTGTTGTAATTGTCTCGCATATTGACGGTCACGCTGCCTGTGTATGACACCAGAGGCGGACCCGAACGTCCTTTTTTCGTTGTCACCACAATCACACCGTTGGCGGCTTGTACGCCGTAAAGCGCAGTAGCGGCGGCATCTTTCAGCACATTAATAGATTCAATATCGCGGGGATTGATGCCGGCGATGGCATTGCCGATCAGGTATGCAGCATCGTCGCCGTCGAGATTGGAATAATCGATGGAATTGGTAGGGTCTATGTCGTTGAGAATAATACCGTCGAGCACCCAAAGCGGGGCTTTATTGCTGATGATAGATGATGTGCCGCGAATCCTGATTTTCGGCGTGGCGCTCGGCTCGCCCGAACCGGTAGTGACTAACATCCCTGCCACTTGTCCGGTAAGCATTTGGTCGATAGAAAGTTTCGCTCCTTCCAACACGTCATCGGCTTTGAGTTGTTTGATGGAACCGGTCAGTTCGTGTTTGCGGATATTTTGGTAGCCGGTCACCAGTACTTCTTCGAGCGCGGCCTCGTCTTCGTGCATGACGATCACCCAGGTGCCTCTGGAAGGTCGGTTTCGCAGCGAAACTGTCTGCGACTTCAT
>JAISUK010000047.1 GCA_031272075.1 Dysgonamonadaceae bacterium | reverse complement strand
TCAAACGAGAAAAATGTGCCATCTCGAGGATGCAATCAGGGTTACATTTTAACATTTATTTTGTAATCTTTTTTCATGAAATCCAAAAAACGCCCATTTCATCGAGAAAATTCGATTTTAGGGTAAATTTGCCGATTTTGGGAAAAATTGCTTCTTTTTGAGGTGAAAAATCAGCGCAGCGATTTACATTCATTTACAATATTTAAGGTTATATTGCGGCTTTGGGGTATTTTTTCGTTACGGATTATCGCCGGTAGAGACGCTGCGTGCAAGAGACGGTGCATGCACCGTCTCTACAAGGGGGTTGTGGGGTTTATCGTTTGAGAATGAGGTTTTTAATGCATTTCGCGTAGAAAATCGGCGATTATATTTGGTAAAATGAAATAAAAACCGTTCCTTTGCAGTCTCAAAAAAACGATTTTATTCGGTACCTTGGCCGAGGGGTTAGGTAGCGGTCTGCAAAACCGCCCACGGCGGTTCGAATCCGCCAGGTACCTCCAAAAAAAGGCTGTCTCTTTTCAGAGCAGCCTTTTTTTACTTGAAGGTTACGAGAACTAGCCACAAGCCCCTAGCCCCTAATTCCTAATTCCTAATTCCTAATTCCTAATTCCTAATTCCCCACCGCCTTATTCAACTCGAAAGCGAGGTATTTGTAATGCGCTTTGAGATCGCCTTTGGCAGAACGGGCGCGTTTGTCTACCAATTTTTTGATTTTGCATAATTGTGCGTAGTACAATGCCCTGCCGTTGATCTTCAGATCAGATTCCTTCGTAGAGGAAGTGAGGGACATCTCCTCAATCCATTCCGGATGGTTTTTCATTACGAAGCGCAATTTATCGGTGGAAGTAGTCATGCCGCAACAGCCGGCGTCTGTTTCTTCCGTCAACATCTTCGGCAACGACACATTTTGCGATGTCTCAGGCGTATACAGGTCGACAGCCCCCAGCAGGGTATGCAGGTAGACATATTCCAGCTTTTTTTCTCCCCAGGAGAGGTTGCGTCCGTGGATTGTGCCATCCCAAACCAGGCGGTAGAGATCGTCGAGGTATTCTTCCTGGGTGTAGGGGTCGTCGGAACCTTTGGCAGTGTAACCGATTTTTCCCAATTGTGAGCCATGCACCAGCATGCGCACGTAGTTGGCCTGATAATCATAAACCTGATCGTTTCCGGGATGCAGATAGCGTTTCACATTTTTGTCAAGCGTCCACTCCGGCAAATCTTTCAGTTGGTTGATAATGAATGTCAATGCCTCCTGCTGTTTGGCTTTCGGCACTGCTTCATAAGCCGTCTTGCCGTCGCCATGCACCGGTCTTTTCAGGAAATTGCCGCCGAGGTATTTTTTTACATGATCCATGTAACGCTCAAACTGCTTGAGCAGCTCTTTATACATCTCTTCCGTATATTTATAGCTTTCGCCGTCTTTGGAAGTCCATGCCACCAGATTTTGCATTACGATTTTCAAGTTGTTGATCCCGTATCGGCTCGCCTTCACAGCGTCGTCGCCCAGCGATTCGGACGAAGCCGCCGGGTCGATCGAATTGAGAATTTCCTGTTCGCCGTAGAGGTAGATGGGGTCATCACCTTTTTCCAGTATCCAACTGTTCAGTATCGGCTTTTCTTCTTCGGGCGTGTCGGCTTCAAAGATCGGTTTGTAGATCCATTTGATGACGTATTTGTCGTACAAGCCCAATAGTGGCGGCAACAATTGTGTCACACCGTCGCCGGGTTGCGCCACGTAATTATTGCGGGCGTAGTCCATGATGGAGGCTGTGGTGCCGTATTTTTCCGTGAAGGAAGGCGAACGGAGCGAATCTACCGGATAGGCGTATGAGCCGCGCATGTTGTGCATCAACCCCAATGTATGACCGATTTCGTGTGCGATCAGGTAGCGCAGCATCGGCCCCATGACCTCCATGTCGAACACTTCCCTGCGCACCCTCGAATCGACTGTGGCTGTCTGGATGAAACGCCAGTTGTGGAGCAGTTTCAGCACATTGTGGTAGAAATAGACGGATCCCTGGAGGATCTCGCCCGTACGCGGGTCTACCCAGGATGGCCCCATGGCATTGGCTGTCGGGACAGAAGCGTAGAATATGCAGGAATTACGGATGTCTTCCGGATCGAAATCGGGATCGTCCGGGAAATCTTTTGCGACGATGGCATCAGCGAAACCAATCTCTTCAAAAGCCAACTGCCAGTCCTCGATACCCGCTTTCAGCCAAGGCCGCCATTTTTCAGGGAAAGCATTGTCGAGATAATACACGATTTGCTTTTCCGGAACAACGACTTCGCCCCGTTTGTAGCGTTCGAGGTCTTCCGGTCGCGGTGTCAGTCGCCAGCGGTTGATATACCGAACGCTTTCCATCCGGTCTTTGTTTTCAGAATAGATGTTTTTCGCTTCAGAGAAGATGCCCAAGCGTTCGTCGCTGAGACGTGGACGCATCGGTTTGTCGGGAAGCAAGATCATCGAAGCGTTCATGATTGCCGTAAACGGCTTGTCGTCCACCACGTATGTCATTCTTGTTTTGAAGGAGATGTTCCGCGGGAATGCTTTGAAACTGAGGATGGCCGACATGTCTGCTTTGAATGTTCCTTTCAATCGCCGGATATTGAACAGCACATCGATTGGGGTTGAAGTCGTGAAAGGGGACAAATATTTTTCTTCGCCGCAGAAAAATTTGGAGACATCGATCACGACGCCCGTGGAGTCGGGATTCACTGCCCGGATGGGAAATGCTTTCATCACGGGCTTGAGGTTGTTGCGGATAAAACCGACAGCGATGGTTTCCGACGGATCACAAACATTGGGATTTGTGATGTCCAGCAGATAGACATTGTTGTCGTCCGCACTCCATTCCACAGGCGTTGGATCTTTGGGCATTTGACCCGCAATCAATTCCGTATTTCTGGTGATTTCTGCGATCCTTCCCGCCAACAACATGGGTTTGCCCATCACTTTGAACGGGATTTCGAGGTAATAGTTTGATTTAACTTTGTGAATATCGATAAACCCTTTGGCTGTGACGGCCTCTTTGGTGATGACATCTTTGTATTTTTTTTTCTCCGGCACTTTGGCGGTATCGGATTTTTCAAGCGCATCCTTTATCAGTTGCGAACCTAATTTTTGTGCGGACGCAACGCCGACAAACAGCATGGCGAGTATTACACAAAACCATTTTTTCTTCATATTTTTTTATTGTTCTATAGCTATTTTACATTGAATTATCTTCTCAAGGTTGCGGTTTGTCGGCTCCCACCGCCTGCAAATCGAATCCCAGTTGTTCCTGTACCGAATTGATCAGGATATTGTATTTGAGCATCATCTTTTCATAGTTTCCGATGATGGCCAGGATCTCTTCGCGCGACATGGTGGTGATTTTTGCAATCCACATATTGAGGTCGTTCACATAGTTCGGCATCATGTTGTAGGTGGCCGGTGCGCCGGTGGCTGTCACCGGGCGTCCCGTGATCGGATCCAGGATGCGCGGGTAGGGGTTGTTCAGTGAATTGTAGGGATCAACATCCCAAAATCCTTCTGCCATCAGCTCGGCATCGGTCGGATACCAAAGCGGATTGTCGGTTGTATAGCCTTTGGCATAGCCGAAATTTTTCGTATAAAGTGCCGACGAGACTTCTTCAAATGCTTCGGGCAGGGTCAGCAAACCGTTTTTGATCATGACGTTCGACCAGAGGTAAGCGTTCAGTTCGCCTTTCGCTTTGAGCAATCCTTCCGCAGTGGAGGGAATCTCGCCCGCCCGGATTTTGCCGAGGGCGAGGTATTCACGTCCGGCGCCGCTCTCCAGATCTTCCACTGCCGAGGTGGAGGCATTGTCGATGTTTGCCGCCAAAAATATTTTAAGCGGGAAAAATTTTTGCATAAAATCATCGGAATAGAAATCCATCAATACTTTTTTCAGGTATTTCACTCCTTCGAGCAGGACTGTCCTGTCGGTTTGCAGGGTGAGCCGATTGGTAGAATTATTCAGGCTCCCCAAGTCCCACAGGTAATCATACAGCGTGTAATCGTACAGCACATACACGCCTGTGCGACGGAATATCTCATAAATCTCATGATCCAAGGGATCGGAACTGTCTTCGATGATATAACGAGGCGTGCCTTTGACGGCCTCGATATCCTCTTCCTGATAACACGACGGCAACAGCAAGAGGATTGCGAATAGAAATAATAGTTGAAGTTTCATACGTCAATAATTTGTTTTTAAAAGGTCGTATGGAACTCGCATGTCATTATTGTCATCTACTTGGATGTTTGAAAAACATGCTCGTTTCATATACATGATTGTTTTTTATTGTTCGACAGGGTTGCGTTCCGGACGGCGGATGTCGTCCAGGACAGGATCTAATTGCAACACGGATTGTGGAACAGGCAACACCCAAGCGGGGTCGTCGGGTTCCAGCACGTAGGTAAGAGCGGAATTGGCGTCTCCGGGATCCGTCCTGAAAGTATGGGTAATACGCGGACGGTCGTCGTAGCGACGCAGATCAAACCAGCGGTGCATTTCAAAACAGAGTTCCAGACGGCGTTCACGGCGCACCAGGTCGATCACTACCTGTTGATTTTCGACAGCAAGCGGCTTGTAGGCAGCGGTGGTAAAGCGGTTTTCGCGGATTTTGTTGATATCTGCGACGGCTTTGTCTAATTCCGGGTTTTCCTTGCAGGCATACGCCTCCGCGCGGTTCAGGTAGGCCTCCGACACTTTGACGGCAAAAGCAAAAGTGAGGGTCGTAGTTGGGTTGTAATACTTATATTGGGTGTTTTTCCAATAATTCGATCGCCCTTGTGCGCGGATAAACTGCCCATTGCGGGTCGCAGTGGTCGTTCCTTTGCTGGCACGTAGGTCGCCGGTTACATAGAGGTTCATCAATGCTGTCGATGCCTGGAACATGGCATTGGGCGAAGGCAACATGGAAGCGATATTGTAATAACCATAACTGAACAGTATCTCCGGATTCGCACTGTTGTGGAAATACAGATTGACATTGTTCTTCATTTTCTCTTCGAGGTTGTATAAGTTCGTTTTTGTTTCCAATACCTTATTGGTGTACCGGATCACTTCGTCGTATTCCTTCATGTAAAGTGCTACGCGCGATGCGAAGGTGCAAGCTCCCAAGTAATTCCACCGAAATACGGATTTGCTGTTGTCGGAAATCTTCAATGCCTCCAATCCGTCGCGCAGATCGGCCTTGATTTGTTCGTAGACTTCCGCCACACTGGAACGCGGGAACGACTGTATGTCGATCGACGTCAGGTTATTGATCGGCACACCCTTGTCCGTACTTGCCGTAGCAGGGTTGTAGGGCTCGCCGAAGATATTGACCAGCATGAAATAAGCGAAAGCGCGAATCAGGTGACATTCACCTTTCAAGTAGGTCTTTTCCTCTGCGGTGCCGGGCAAATCCGGCAGATCGTGCAGTGTAATGTTTGTAAGGAAGATTTGGCGGTAAAATGTCGCCCAGGTCTTGTCTTCCTGGAGCACACCCTGGTAGGGTAATTCCGGGATTTGTTGCCATGTCCAGTATCCAAACGCGTTGATGCGATTGTCCGGATAGAGCGTTGAGGGCTTGGCAGCATATTCCTGACAATCGTCGGTCATGATGTCCAAATAACTGCTGATGCCGGCGGTAGTGCTCATGTTGGAGTATACTTCGCCGTAGATCATTTCGCTGTAATCGCGTGCTGTCTTTGCAACAATCTGATCCTGGGAGGTTTCGTCGAGGAAGCTTCCGCAGGATGCCAAGACGATGCCAAGCACACATATATATATAGGTATAAAATAATTTCGTTTCATACGTCAATAATTTTTTAAAATGACAATTCAATTCCCAAAGAACAGGAGGAGATGGGTGGGGTGGTAGCGCCGATACCGCCGAAAGACACCTGTTCCGGATCCTGTCCGTTGAGTTTTTTGGAGGCCAACGTGAAGATGTTGTTTCCTTCGATCCTGATGCCGGCAGATTGCGCTCCGATCCGTTTGCAGAGTTTCGTCGGCAGGCCGTAACGCAGCATGAGGGTGCGCAGACGCAGGAAATCGGTGGAAGCCACCCGCAGGTCGCTCTGGTTGTACATCTGCCAGCCGTTGTCGCCAATGGCGATGTCGGCGCCTGTCCCCAGCAGACTTCTGGCCATTGTGAGCAGCGCGTCGGTCGAGAGGGTCGGAATCGTTGCCCATGCCTCGTCGCCGGGCTTACGCCAACGGTTCACAAATTCGCTGGTCATGTTCTGTTCCGGCGTCGGCAAGTATTGCGCATTGTTGGCATACAACTGGTTCATCCGGGTTTTGGCGCCCAGACTGTAAGAGAAAAACATATTGAGAGTAAGATCCTTATACCTGAAAGTATTGCTGAATCCGCCCTGTATGTCCGGAACCCTGTTGCCGGAATAGGTGAACACCTCATTGTACTTGTCTTCTTTGGTCTGGCCATGCGTCTCTGTCGTGCCTTTGAAAGTGGGCAGCCCGTTTTCGTCTAAGCCATCAAACTGATACGAGAAGAACGAGTTGATGGCATAGCCTTTGAATACTGCCGATCCACTGACATACTGTGCGTAGGTATATTCCCGCGTCATGTTTCCCCGTGTCACCTTGTTCACGTTCTTTCCTCCGTTGAGGTTGAGCGACCAGGTAAAATCTTTGGTTTTTACAGGTACAAAATTCAATACCAAATCATATCCTTTGTTCATCACATCTCCGATATTGAAATACATGCTGGAAACGCCGATCGTGGGCGACACTTCGATGTTCACCAGCTGATCGATTCCTTTTTTGTAGTAGTATTCGACAGCTCCTGAAATGCGGTTGTTGAACAGTGCGAAGTCCAAGCCGATGTTGAAACTGTTGGTCTTTTCCCATTTGAGTTTTGAGTTGGGGTGAACGGCCACCGTATTGCTGTAATAACCGGAAAAAGCGTCGCGCGCTCCCTGATTCAGAATCATCTCCGGACTGTTTTCCGGAGAGACATTCCCTTGTCGGCCATACGAACCCTTAATTGACAATTCATTGAGCCACATTGCATCTTCCAGAAATCCCTCGTTGTGGATGTTCCAGCGCGTTGCTGCCGACCAGACCGGCAGGAAGCGTACACTTGGATCCTGTCCCAGTTTGTTTGATCCGTCGGTACGGATATTGGCGTTGAGGATGTAGCGTCCTTTGTAGGAATACGAAGCGATGCCATACCAGGAGAGGTAATTTTCCAGTCTGTTGGTAACAACATTGGGGTTGGCTGCTACCATATTCCGATAGGCGATCCATTCGCCCATGTTGATATTGTCGAACTTTTCGCCCCGATCCGGCTGGTAGCCCCATTGTACCGATTTGAGACCTTCGTATCTTGTAGAACGAATTTCCGAGCCGCCAACCAGCGTGACCGAATGATCCAGATTGATGATTTTGTTGTAATCCAACTGTCCGCGCAACGTGTAGGAAAGTCGGCGCGTGTCGTTGCTTTTCAATTCGCCTCCATAAGGCAAACGGCATAAATCTGTACGGAAAGTGCTGCTCTCTGCCTCGGTGGGAAATTCCACGCCGTAATTGGTACGGCGGAGCTTGGCGGCTGCATAAGAATCGTCTTCATACCACTCTTTTTCAAAGGTGCTTGCGGTAGTGATGGCAGCGGTGCCGGTAGCCCGAAGGCCCGGAAGCAATCGCCATTCCATTTTCCCGTCGAGCAGGATATTGTTGCCTTTCAGGGTGCGTCCCGAATGATCAATCTCGTGAAGAATGTTATACTTCAACGGGTTGTCGTTGAATCCCTGTTCTTTGTAATAATACGAGAGGCTGCCGTCCTCGTTATAGGCAGGGATGGCGCGCGAGGTCTCGTAGGCATATCGGTAGGGGTCAATACTCTGGTGGTGATAGTTCTTCGTAGAGAGGTCGGTCATCAGCTGTACGTTGGCGGTGAGCTTTTCATGCAGATTGAACTGCATCTTCAGCGTTGCATTGTACTGTTTGACGCCGTTTTCACGTACATTGGACTGCGAATCGGTGTAAGCGCCTGAAAAATAATAATTCACTTTATCATTTGCACCGGAGATGGATACATGGTGTTTCTGCGAAAAAGCGGTGCGGTACAGCAGGTCGAACCAGTCCGTATTGACCTCTTCTATTTTCACCACCTCATCCAAAAACTGATCGTAAGTGAGTTTGCGGTCGTACAGGTCGTAGAGCAATCCTTCGTATCCCACAGCGGCAGGTCGGAAACGATAGGAGAGCGCTCGCGCCTCAATTTCTTTAGAGACTTCCACGCGCTGGAGGGAATTCATCCGGTTCAACTGGTTGTAGCTGGGGCGGGCTGTCGCCGTGAACGTCCCGGAGTAGTTGACGCGCGTATTGCCCCTGGCGCCGCGTTTGGTGGTCACAACGATCACGCCGTTGGCGGCTTTTACGCCATAGATGGCCGTTGCGGAAGCGTCTTTGAGGATGTTGATGCTCTCAATGTCCATCGGATTGATCCCTGAAATGGCATTCCCGATCAGATTCACATTATCGAGGTTGTTGAGTTCTTCTGTGGAAATGGGAACGGGATCGTCCAGGATGATGCCGTCTACCACCCACAGCGGTTCACGGTTTCCGGAAATTGTGGAAGTCCCGCGAATGCGGATCGAAGGCACGGCTCCCGGAGTGGAAGTCTGGTTCAGCACCATCATCCCTGGCACTTTGCCCTGCAGCATGTTGTCGATGGTAATGGCGTTGCCTTGTAGTGCATCCTGTCCCGACAGGGTGAAGACCGAAGACGCCGATTCACGCTTGTCGAGCACTTGGTAGCCGGTGCTGATCACTACATCTTTCAGATGGATGGCCAGCTCCTCCATGGTGACGTTGATTTCTTTCTGTCCCAGATACTTGATTTCCTGGGTTTTCATCCCGATGAAAGAAAAAACGAGCGTGGCGTCTGCTTGCGACAAACGCAAGGTGAAAGCGCCATTGCTGTCGGTAGTCGTGCCGTTAGTCGTGCCTTTCACCAAAATGCTCACACCGACCAATGGTTCTTTTTCCGTATCTACCACCTTGCCTTTGACCACCGTTTCCATGGACGACTCTTTGACTGGAGGGGTGATTTGAGCCATTCCTTTTGCGCTCAATAACAAAAAGATACACATCCATTTCATTATTAGAATGGGGCGTAAAAACTTTCGTTCTCTGTCTGTTTTGTACATTAATTATAACATTTAAATTGACATAATAAATTGGAGGTTAAAATAACTTTCTCTTTTTCCATGTTGAAAGTGATGGAATATCCGTGAGGAAGTAAGTTCGTCTCTCATACCTACCTTATTTGAGGACGTTTTGTTTATACAAAGGTACGTATTTTTTTTCAATACTCCAAAGACAGCGAATTTAGGATGGCTACACTGGGAAGTGGATTAAACCTAACAGGTCTTCAAGACCTGTCAGGTTTAGAGCATGACCTGTGAGGATTGTTAAGGAACCGTGAAAACCAATGCCCCGATCAGATCACGACAATATCTTCGCTTTTGATCCAACCGACATTGCCGTCGGCGATCTCAATCTCGTTCCAGTTGCCCAATTTGCTTTTGATGATGACTTTTGTGCCTTCGTGCAGGACAAACAAGTCGGTGCCGCTGTTGTCGGGAGAACTTTTGATCGTCACCGTAGCTGCGAAGACAATGGCGGAATTGCGGTGAGTTAATTTCTTTTTCTGATTATACGCAAAACTATTTGCCACGATGATCAGCGCCAGCAATCCCATGCCGAAGTAAGCACCCGATTTTTTGAGAAAAATCTTTCTGGAGAAAAAGAACAGAAACAGACAGCCGATGAACAGCAGGAAGCAAGTGATTGCGAACCGGCTCCATTGGTTGGTGGTCAATAGATTTTGAAACGCGTGCCACCAGTCGACGAGAAAGAAATCGCCGACAGATTCTATCTTATCTACGGTTTTGGAGTAGGTATACTCCAGGTTGTAGCGGATATCGGGGTCGCCGGGAGCAAGCAGCAAGGCGCGTTCGTAGTTCAAAATAGCCGATGCCGTTTTGTTGAGTTTGGCATAGCAATTTCCTATGTTATAGTAGATTTCGGCCGATTCGCCGTTGGTTTTCAGGAGTTGCTCATAGATTTCCGCCGCTTTGCTGTATTCTTTTCCCGCATAAGCATTGGCAGCGTCCTCCGGCGTGTTTTGGGCATGCAGGTGGAAGCATACGGCAGGGATGAGTAAAAGAAATAATAACTTCTTCATGGGTTGAATCCTATTTTGTTATTTTTTAATCGTATTTTCCATCTTGTCAATGGCTTGCAGTGTCAATTCATACAATTGATCCATTTCGTGCGAATCTTGCGCAGGAGCATACCGCGCAAATTCGCAGGTGTTCAGAATATCCATGAATTGCGTAATCAGGTCTTTGCCTGCCCCGTATTTGTCGAGTTCGGCTTCAACCGTATCTTTCGTCAGCGAAGATACCGGAATATTCAATTTATCACTCAAGTATCCCCAGACGGCTTTCAGGACTTCGTCGTAAAATGCTTCTTTCTTGTTTTCTTTCAACAATTTTCCGGCAAGTTTCAATCGTTTGGAAGCGACTTTGTTTGCTTTTTTTGTCCGTACAAGCGCAATATTGGCATTCTCTGCCGCCTGTTTGCGGTAGATGATAAAGAAAATGATAAACAAGAGCGCAGGAATGATATAGCAAAGCCAATATGGTAATGTTCCGAAGAAAAATTGTTTATTCGAATTGTAGGAGATGTGTTTCGTTTTGATGTAATGAATGTCTTGACCGACAAACTTCAACGCTTCTTTGTTGGTAGCATTGAACACCGCAGGTGCTGCGGAAGTGCCTTCCGCTCCCGGTTCAATGTGAAGTTGGTACTCTTCCGTAGCCAATGTTTTATAAGCGCCGGATTTGACATCGAAATAAGAAAATTCGGCTTTCGGGACGGTAAAATCTCCGGCATAACGCGGAATGGCGTAGTATTCGATGGTTTTGGTGCCCGATACGCCGCTTGCCGAAACTTTGATGTTGTCGGTCACTTTCGGATCGAAGACGTCAAAATCGTTCGGGAACGTGATTTCCGGATTTTTTATCATTTTGATGTTCCCGTTTCCGGAGATCGTTAGCTTGATCGTGATGGATTCATTGGTTTTGACGTTTGTTGAATTGATTTTGGATGTCATGGTATAGTCGCCCACCGCTCCGTTGAAAGCGGCCGGTTTTTCCGATGGCAACGCTTTGACGTCGATGGTGGCGGCGGCAGTCTTCAATGTCTTTTTCACCGGAACATACGAATCGAAGAAATCGTCAAAAATGCTTCGGATCTGTTGCTTGGAACGCACCTGGATTACCGCGTCCAGATGGCCCGAAGGGATGGTGATTTTCCCTGCGCGAATCGGATAAAGCACGGTCTGTTTCAAGACCACCGTCCGGTAGGTGCGTCCATTGTAGGATTCCAGATCCCACTGGCTGTTTTGCGGCAGTTCGATTTCTTGCGCTACAAAGCCTTCAAATTCAGGGAATTTATAATTTTCCAGTCCGCGCACATCGTACAACGAATACAGTTTGAAAGTGACCAGGAGTCCTTCGTTGGCATAAACCGAGTTTTTGGAGACATGCATACGGATAAAAATCCCTTCGTCGCTGATGCTGGTGCTGCCGGAAGCCGCTTCCTTGACGGCTTTGTCGTTTGCATCATTGTTAGGCAATACTTTTATTGTCAGGCTATTGGATTTGTATTCACTGTTTCCTATCTTGATGGTGGCCGGCGGAATGGTGAAAGTGCCTTCTTTGTTTGCCAACAGCACGTAAGTGTAGGAATAGGAAACCTCATTCACCAACTGATTATTGCTGAGGATGGTGCTTGCCGAACGGCCTTTTGTCGGCCCGAACAGCAGCTCGAAATCAGTGATCTCGGGCAGCCGAAAATCTTTCCCTTCCTCGTTGGTGACGGTATAAGTGAGCCGGAATTGTTGCCCGACAACCACCGAACTGGAAGTAACCGTCGCTTTGAAAGTCACGTCCTCAGCCAACACGACGGACGTCCCCGTGAATAAAAACAACAGGAAGAACAGTTGTTTCATAAGCGCACTTGTTTTGTTGTTTACCATTCTTTATCTGTTTTTTTACGTTGTTGTACTTTTTGTTCTTTGACCTTATCTTGCGTATTCTTTTCATCATTCATCATCGCATCCAGGATTTGTTGCGCATCCTCCTTACTCATTTGAGGTTGCTGCTGTTGTTGTTGCTGCTGTTGTTGCTGCTGTTGTTGCTGCTGTTGCTGCTGATCCTGTTTCTGTTCTTGCTGATCTTGTTTCTGCTGATTCTGATCCTGATTTTGTTGTTGATCTTCACTGTCTTTAAGCAATTTTTGAGCCAGCGCCAGGTTGTAGCGTGTTTCGTCGTCGTCGGGATTGAGGCGCAGTGAGCGTTTGTAGGCATCAATGCTTTGCTTCAAAGTCTCGTTATAGGCCGGATCTTCTTTTTTTGTCAGCGCATTGGCCAGGCACACATTTCCGGCGTTGTGCCAGGTGTTCGACAGCTTGCTTTTGTCATGTTCCTGAGTGGTAACAATCTGGTATTGCTCTGTCGCTTCAGGGAATTTTCCCTGCTTGTATAATGCATTTCCGAGATTATAGGCCGCGTCAAGCGCCTGGGCGTTGGCTTCCAACGCTTTGCGGTAACTGATTTCGGCTTCCGTATATTTTTCCTGACGATATTCTTTATTGCCCGACCGCATTTGTTTGCGCACTTCCTTTTGCGAAAACGCGAGTGTAAAACAATGAACAAAAATGAATAATATTAATATTTTCGATTGCATAATAAATAATTTCTATTACATTATAAATAAATTCTATAATATTATAAATAATATCTATTTAAGAAAACAATTTAATTTTACGGAATAGTCTGTTTTTACGATCCAAAACAAAAAATTCCAACACCAATATAAATAACAAGATCCATGCCAATATCGGATATTGCTCATCGTAATCGGAATAGGTTTTACTTTCTATGTCCGATTTTTTCATTTTATCTATCTCATTTTGAAGCGCTTTGAGTGCCGTATTCGTATTGTCGGCATGTGCATACATCCCATTGCCGGTAGAAGCGATTTCCTGACACATTTGCTCATTCAGTTGAGTGATGACAACATTTCCCTGACTGTCTTTCAGGAAGGTGTTTGAACTGCCGTTGATAGGGATAGGAGCGCCTTGTGTGCTACCGATTCCCAATACGTTGACTTTGATATTTTTTTCCGTTGCGCTTTTCACGGCGCCCAGGGCGTCGTCTTCATGATTTTCGCCGTCGGTAATCAGCACGATTGTTTTTTCGCTGGACTCGGAAGGAGTGAAAGAGCGTGTTGCCAGGTTGATTGCCGCGCCGATTGCCGTTCCTTGCACCGGCACCATTGTCGGATTGATGGATGAGAGGAACATTTTGGCCGAGACATAGTCGGAGGTAATCGGCAACTGGATGTACGCGTCACCCGCAAACACGATCAGTCCGATTTTGTCATCGTGCAGGTTATCAACCAGTTTCGACAGTATTTGTTTGGATTTATCCAGTCGAGTCGGGGCAATATCGTTCGACAGCATGGAGTTAGAGACATCCAGGCAAACCATGACTTCGATCCCCTGTTTTTTTACAATCTCCAATTTGGAACCGAATTGCGGCCTGGCTAAAATCAGTACAAACAGCAGTACGCACAGGAAAATCATCCAAAATTTGTAATATTGTTTTTTAGTAGAGACCTCCGGCATCAACTGAAGGATTGTCGGCAGATGTCCAAACCGCTTCAGCGCTCTTTTTTTGAGCGACATAGACAGGATGAAAAGTGCCAGCAGAACCGGCAGAATTAATAATAAAAGCAAAGCATGCGGATGTTCAAATCTAAACATAGTATATTATTAATGATGATTGAATCGTTGTTTGTTATTCATACCTCTAAGGGATATTTCGGAGCAATGTGTATCGCAACAATGCCTCCAGCAAGAGCGCCAGCAGTCCGATCAGGGCAAACAGCATAAACTCTTCGGTTTTTTTGTTGTAAGTCTGGACGCTGATTTTTGTTTTCTCCATTTGGTCGATCTCATCGTAGATGCCTTTCAACGCCTTCGTATTCGTTGCGCGAAAATACTGACCTCCGGTGATTTGTGCGATCTGGGTCAAGGTCTTTTCGTCGATTTCGACAGGAATATTGATGTACCCCCCGGGCCTGTAAGGGCTGGGGTAGGGCGCTTCGCCGATGGTGCCGACCGCGATGGTGTAAGTGCGGATCCCGAAAGTCTGCGCGATCTCCGCTGCCGTAACCGGCGCTATTTCACCGCGATTGTTGGTGCCGTCGGTCAGCAGGATGATCACTTTCGATTTCGCCTGACTGTCTTTCAACCGACTGACGGAAGTCGCCAGACCGTGACCGATCGCCGTCCCGTCTTCAATCATTCCGCATTTGATGTCTTTCAGGAGGTTTTGCAAAATCGCATGATCGGTAGTCAGCGGGCATTGCGTAAAACTTTCTCCGGAAAAAACCACCAGCCCGATATTGTCGGTAGGCCTTCCGGCAATGAAAGCGGCGGCAACATCCTTGGCGGCTTCCAGTCGATTCGGTTTCAGGTCTTCCGCCAGCATGGAGGAAGAGATGTCCAATGTCAACATGATATCTATTCCTTCGGTGACGGAGTTTTCCCAACTGTTTGTCGACTGTGGTCTGGCCAGTACGACCACGACCATCGTGAGAGCGATGAGGCGCAACACGAACGGGAGGTGCCGCAGATAGACTTTGTAGCTGGTGGGTGCGCCTTTGAATCCATCCGAAGATGCTATTTGCATACTTGCCTGCGATTTGCGCTGTTTCCAGATATACCATCCTATCAACGGGATGAGCAGCAGTAAGAGTAGAAAATAATAGGGATGAGCGAATATCATTATTAACTGTTTTTTTCTGTATTGTTAGCAATCGTCTTTTCGGAGTTTTCCTCCGCATTGTCGTCGTCGGGCGGTGCCACAGGCAATTGTTCTTCAATTTTCGTCCGATTTACAAACAAATAGGCGTTCATCAGACTCAGTTCGTTCTCGTCGGGAAGCGGTTTGTATTTTGCAAATTTCACGAAATCGGCCAGTTGCAGCATCTGTTTCAGGTTGTCGTATGCTGATCCGTCGTCGAATAAGTGCATCGTCTTTCCGAGAATTTCGCCGGAAGTCATTTCCATCGCAAAGATGTCGAAACGGTCTTCGAGGTAGGTCCGGATCGCATCTGTGACCAAAGAATGGTATTCTTTGATTCGGCCTTGTTGCCACAATTTTTGCGCTTTGATGCGGTCTAATTCGCTGATGGCTTTGATATGCGGCGGCAAAGGCGGTTCCGACTTTTTGAAAGGGATCAATGATTTCTGATCCTTCCAGCGTTTGTAGAAGTACCAGCCGGCTGCTGCCAGCAACAGGACGCCCAGTATCAGTAGAATGATGCCCAGGTAGTCGGCGAAAACAAACTTGGGCTGAATCACATTTTTGATGTCGAAGAACTGTTCCGATTCGGTATCTACGGGCAAGGTAATGACTTTCAATCCCAAGGTATTGGAATAAGCGGTATCCGTCCCGCTGATGACTTCGAAGGGGGGCAGCAGATACAATGCCGAATCAAAAGAAGTGATCAGGTAGTTTTGTTTGATCTGTATACGGTTGTTGCCTATATCGGTGGTGTCGGGTTTCAAAGTCTGAAGCACTTCAATCCCGGTGATGATGGTATCGGAAAAGACAGGCAACTGCAGATGATTGTCTTTGTCGGCGGCGATTTCCAGTTTGATCAACGTTTGCTGACCGATCAGCAGCGAGGTAGAATCGATGGAAGCTTTCACCACAACCTGTTGTCCGAAACTTGTTGTCGAGCAAACGAATAAACAAACAGTAAATGCTATAATTATTTTCCGTTTAAGTTGGTTCATTGTTATTAACTGCGTTTATTAAAAAGGGCAATCAAAGTCTTCACGTAATCTTCGTCCGTACGGATGGAAACGGCATCCACACGACTGCGTTTGAAAGAATTGTTCATCTCCGTCTGTCGATTTTCCCACCACAGGCGGTATGCCTCCCGAAGTTTGCCGGAAGAAGTATCGATCCATTTTTCTTCCTGCGTTTCGGCATCTTTGATCTTCATGAGTCCGATGGAAGGGAGTTCCGTTTCGCGTTCGTCATATACCTGTATGGCCACCACATCGTGTTTCCGATTGGCGATTGTCAGCGCATGCTGATAATTTTTGTCGTCGATATAGTCGGAGATGACAAAAGCGGTACAGCGTTTTTTTAACGCATTGGTCAGGTATTTGAGCACTTGACCGATGTCGGTCTGCGATTCTGCCGGTTGGAAGTCGATCAGTTCACGGATGATATATAATATATGTCTTTTCCCTTTTTGCGGCGGGATAAATTTCTCAATTTTGTCTGAGAAAAAGATGACACCGATTTTATCGTTGTTTTGAATTGCAGAAAACGCCAGCGTGGCAGCAATCTCGGTAATCATGTCTTTCTTCATCAGCTCGAAAGTACCGAAATCGCGGCTGCCCGAAACGTCGATCAGCAGCATTACCGTCAACTCCCGTTCTTCTTCAAACACTTTGATGTATGGTCGTGAATAGCGGGCGGTGACATTCCAGTCGATATCTCGGATGTCGTCTCCGTATTCATATTCCCGCACTTCGGAAAAAGCCATCCCCCGGCCTTTGAAAGCCGAATGGTATTGTCCTGCGAAAATGTTCCTGGACAATCCGCGGGTTTTGATTTCAATTTGTCGTACTTTTTTGAGGAGTTCGTTTGTTTCCACTAGATTGTAAATTAAAAACTAAAATTAAGAAATATCTCAGCGCTTGGTAATGAATGAAGACACGATTACGGCACTTCGACTTTATTCAATATTTCAGTAATAATTTCTTCTGGAGTCAGATTATTCGCTTCCGCTTCATAGCTCAATCCGATGCGGTGGCGCATCACGTCGTGGCATACGGCGCGGATGTCTTCCGGAATCACATAGCCTCTGCGTTTGATGAAAGCATAAGCCCTGGCCGCCAACGCCAGATTGATCGAGGCTCGTGGCGATGCGCCGAAAGAAATCATGTTTTGCAAGTCGGGCAGGCCGTGCTCTTGCGGAAAACGGGTTGAGAAAATAATGTCGACGATGTATTTTTCGATTTTCTCATCCAGATAGACTTCCCTGACTATCTTCCGCGCTTCCAGGATTTCATTCTTCTTCAATACGGCTTTGATCAGCGTCTTTTCTCCGGAAATATTCTGACGGATAATCAGCTTTTCTTCTTCTTTTTTGGGATAATTGATGACCACTTTCAGCATAAAACGGTCGACTTGGGCTTCGGGAAGCGGATAGGTGCCTTCCTGCTCAATCGGATTCTGGGTCGCCATCACCAAAAATGGTTCGGGCAACGCGTAGGTCTTGTCTCCGATGGTCACCTGCCGTTCCTGCATGGCTTCGAGCAATGCGCTCTGTACCTTGGCCGGCGCCCTGTTTATTTCATCCGCCAACACGAAATTAGCAAAAACCGGACCTTGCTTCACATGAAATTCTTCCGTTTTCTGGCTGTAAATCATTGTTCCAATCACATCGGCAGGCAGTAAGTCGGGAGTGAATTGAATCCGGCTGTATTGGGCGTCGATTAATGACCCCAGGGTTTTGATCGCTAATGTTTTTGCCAATCCGGGAACTCCTTCCAGTAATATATGCCCGTCGGATAATAGACCGATCAATAGTGATTCGACCAGGTGTTTTTGACCGACAATCACCTGGTCCATTCCCAGAGTGATCATATTTACGAATGCGCTTTTACTTTCGATTTTCTCGTTTAGTTCACGAATATCAACTGTTTGGTTCATAAAATGAATATTTTATTAATGTATTTCAAAAAATCAACTGCAAAAGTAGAAAGGTTATGCTGCTATTAAAAGGCTGATCGCGTTAAAAATGATTAATCCTTATTTAAAATGATTATTCCAATTTGGCAGCGATGGCTTTTGCTTTATTCACGGATTCGGGATTGTTTTTGTCAATCTGGTATTTACTTGCCGGCGGAATGACTATCTCCAGGCCGACGGGCACCAGTCCCGGATCGTCGATGATGTTTTTATTCTCTTCATACAGGTAGACCCAGAACGCTTTGTGGCCGTATTCCCGCAGTGCAATGAGCGTCAACCGTTCGCCGTATTTCATTTTCCATTTCTTGACTTTCGGGCTTTCCTTGACGGTCGTTGTTGCAGGTTTTGCCACAGGAGGCTGTGATTGCAGCGTGTCGGAAACCCGAATCGAATCTTGTGCCGTCGGCGCCAGGGCTACGGATTTGTCGTCGTTTTTGGCCGAGATCTTGGCGACTTCCTTTTCTTCGAGTTCAATTTTATTGAAAAACTGTTTGAAAATGGGGAGATGTTTGATGTACGGAAAAGCAAAATATCCCGCCACACCCAGTAAGATCAGGACGGCCAGCGCGATTATTACCGTTTTGAGCGTGGAATTACCGGTGAAGTCGGAGTAGTCTGCCGTCTCATATACCTCAGCAGCGGCCATGTCCGATGACGAAAAGATTTCTTCCGTTGTCGTATCGCTTGCTTCGGGAGCGATGATACTGTCGTCGGGTTCGGCGTCGATCGTCGATTCTGCGGGAACGTCGGGTTCGGCGACTTCTTCTGTTTGGGTTGTCGGTTGCTGTGCCAAGTCAACGGTAGAAAACATGGCAAAAGGTTCGTTGATGATCTTGCTCAGATTCTCGTCAGCACTGTAGCTGAGCTTTTTGTGGGCTGGAATGATCACTCTTTCGCCGGTATTGATATTGACACTCTCGCGGCTTTCGACATCCACCAGTTTGAATGTGCCCAGATTTTTTATCCTCAACAGTCTGTCAGTTGTGATGGATTCTAAGGCGATATTGAAAAATTCGCGAAGGAAGTTTTCGGCCTCATTTCTCTTAATGCCTGCTTTCTCCGTCAAAAGCGAAATTAATTCCTGAAAATTGATCTTTTGATTCATGATTAGGAGAGTTCTTTAATTTTTTCTTTTAATGAAGTAGACGCTTTGAATCCGACGATTAATTTGGGAGGGACAAGCGATCTTTTGCCTGTGACCGGATTAACCATCAGTCGTTCATTTCTCTTTTTAACTTCAAGATAACCAAGGTTGTGCAAGCTTACAACATTGTTTTTTTGAAGTTGGTCGGTGATCACTTCAACCGTTTCGTTGATCAGTCGGTCTGTTTCCTTTTTGGAAAGACCCAGTCTTTTTTGCAATTCTGCTGAAAATTCTATTGCTTTCATCGTATTTCTAATTAGCTGTTAAATCGTATGATTGAGTTCCTGTTATTTGTATTGGATAAAACCGTCCTGGAATGAGTTTTTTGGTCTTCTTGACGAATACCTCCGGATCGACTTCGGGAGAATCGTATTCTGTACGACCGACATAATATTCCGGTTCTTCGCGGTCGATGATCACTTTCAGCGTTTTCCCGATCTTTTGCTTGTTGATCTCGAAAGCGATTTCCCGCTGGACGGCCATCAGTTCGTCGGAGCGGTATTGTTTGGTTTCGGGACTGACATTGTCTTTGTAATGCTTGTAGGCATACGTTTTTTCTTCATTGGAATACATAAAACAGCCCAGTCGTTCGAAACGCATCTGTTGGATAAAGTCGAGTAAATCATGAAAATCGTCTTCAGTCTCGCCGGGATGCCCCACCATCATGGTCGTGCGGAGATGGATTCCCGGCACTTCCGACCTGATTTCATTGATGAGATCGATGGTTGTCTGTTTATCGCTGTTTCGCCGCATCAGTTTCAATATATGATCACTGCTGTGTTGTAACGCGATGTCAAGATAATTGCAAACATTCTCGCGTTCCCTGATCACGGGAAGCAGTTCTACAGGGAAATGGGTCGGATAGGCATAATGCAGCCGGATCCATTCTACGCCGGGAATATCAGAAAGTAGCTGCACCAATGTCGGCAAATGGTATTTTTTATACAGGTCGTATCCGTAATAAGTCAGATCCTGGGCGATGAGTTGAAATTCTTTGACGCCTTGCTTTACCAGGGATTTTACTTCCGCACAGATTGTTTCGATGGTTTTGGACTTGTATTTTCCGGTGATGAGCGGAATCGAACAGTAGGAGCAAGTGCGATTGCAGCCTTCGGCGATTTTGAGGTAGGCATAATGCTTCGGGGTCGTAATCATCCGTTCGGAAGAAAAATCTTCCATGTACGATTTTCCCAGGTCGGAGATCAATAATTTCCAGTCGAATTTGCCGTAGAACCGATCGACTTCAGGAATTTCCTCCCGCAATTCCTGGGCGTACCGTTCAGACAAGCACCCCATGACGAATAATTTACGAATTTTTTCTTGTTTGCGTATGCCGGCTAATTGAAGTATGAGATTGACCGATTCTTCTTTGGCGTCATTGATAAAACTGCAGGTATTGACGACGACGATTTCTCCTCGGATCTTGTCGGGATTATGAACGACACGATAGCCGTTGACCGCAAATTGTTTCATCAATAACTCCGAGTCAACAAGGTTTTTTGAGCATCCCAAAGTAACTATGTCAACCCTGTTTTTTATCATAATCGCCAAATAGAGAGTCAATAAATTCCTTTTTTCTGAACAGTTGCAAATCCTCCAGCCGTTCGCCGATGCCGATGTATTTCACCGGAATATGGAATTGATCGGAGATGCCGATAGCGACGCCGCCTTTGGCCGTGCCGTCCAATTTGGTGATTGCCAAGGCGGAAACTTCGGTGGCGGCAGTAAATTGTTTGGCTTGCTCAAAAGCATTCTGACCGGTAGATCCGTCCAATATTAAAAGGACTTCGTGCGGGGCATCGGGGACGATTTTTTTCATCACATTTTTGATCTTCGTCAATTCGTTCATCAGGTTGATCTTGTTGTGCAACCGACCGGCAGTGTCGATGATGACGACATCTGCATCGTTGGCCTTGGCGGAACTGATTGTGTCGAAAGCGACGGAGGCCGGATCGGCGCCCATTTTTTGCTTGATGACTTCGACGCCTACACGTTCGCCCCAGATCATCAATTGTTCAACCGCCGCGGCGCGGAAAGTGTCGGCGGCGCCGAGGTAGACTTTCTTGCCGGCGTTCTTGAATTGATAAGCCAACTTCCCGATGGTGGTGGTTTTACCTACGCCGTTGACTCCTACCACCATGATGACGTATGGCTTTTTGTCGTCCGTAAGACCAAAATTTTCCGGTTCGCTGTCTTGGTTGTCCGTCAACAACGCGGTGATTTCTTCCCGAAGGATGTTGGAAAGTTCATTGGTGTTGATATATTTTTCTCTGCGGATACGGGATTCTATTCTCGAAATAATCTTCAACGTAGTTTCTACGCCGACGTCAGAAGAAACAAGCACTTCTTCCAGGTTGTCGAGAACATCGTCGTCAATTTTTGATTTTCCGGCAATGCTTCGGGCAATTTTGGAGAAAACACTCTCTTTTGTTTTCGATAGACTTTTATCCAGGTCTTCTTTTTTATCTTTGGAAAAGAAATCAAATAATCCCATGATGTATATTTTAAAATGAATTGCAAATATATGATTTTCCGTTGAAAATAAAAAACTTCCTTTCGATAAAGCGATCGAAAGGAAGTTTTTTATCACGATAAAATCGTACTGATTATTTAATTATTTGAAGTAATCTTTGACTGCTTCATTCGGAATCATTTCTTCTTTAAAGGTGTAAGCACCTGTTTTTTCCGAACGAACCATTTTGATCACTTTGGAATAGGAACGTCCTTCCGACTTTTCACGATATCCTGCGACGGTTTTCTTTGCCATGGTTTATACGTTTTTATTTGATTTCTTTATGCACAGTTACTTTCTTCAAAACAGGGTTGTATTTTTTCAATTCCATCCTTGCGGTGGTATTTTTCCTGTTTTTTGTTGTAATATAACGCGATGTTCCCGGCATCCCGCTTGCTTTGTGTTCGGTGCATTCGAGGATCACCTGCACTCTGTTTCCTTTTGCTTTTTTAGCCATTGCTTCACTTTTTTAATTATAAATACCCTTTTACCGCTGCTTTTTTAATAGCGGCATCCAATCCGATTTTATTAATTGTACGCAAACCGTTGGCCGAAATATTCAGACTCACCCATGTTGCTTGTTCTACCCAATAGAACTTTTTTTCAAACAGGTTGACATTGAATCTCCTTTTCGTCTTGCGGTTTGAATGCGAAACATTGTTTCCGACAACTGCCTTTTTTCCTGTAATCTGACACACTCTAGACATTATGATAGCTCTTTAATAGATTATTAACTCTTTATTTGTTACAATAGTGTTTGATAACGAGGGTGCAAAGATATAGCATATTTTTCTTTTTAGCAAATGTTATTGCGGATTATTTTTTTCGCTGTGTAAAAAAATATTAAAAATAATTGAATATGAAAATATTAATTTAACTTTGGGCGCTCGTAATAATAAAAAAGGAAAAACATTAATAATAAGAATTATGCGCAAAATGAGTAAAAATTTTTTTAAAATCTCGATGTCATTACAAGTAATGGCACTATATTTGTAAATTAAATGTTTAATGAAAAATAAAATAATGGATTTCATTAGACAGAAATTATAAAATAATGTCTCAGATAAATGAAAATCGTAAAAATGTTGAATGTTAACGTAAAAGTATGCTTGTTGGGTTTATTCATAGTCGGATTATCATCATGTAATTCCTATAAAAAAATCCCCTATTTGGGAAACGGGTTGAGTAATAATTCCTCAACTGTCACTATTCCTTCCCCATTCCGGGAAAATGAAGTGCGCTTCAAGATTGGCGACGTGTTGGGCATTACTGTCAATGCGCTTGGCAGCGAGTCTTCGCTCGTGGCGGATTTCAATCTGCCGTTTCAGCCGACCGCTTCCGCGGATAATACCGGCGAAAATGATGTGCCGCAAGGCATAGGACGCCAAACTTATTTGATCGATCATGAAGGGTTCATTGATTTTCCAGTCATCGGGAAAATTTCTGTTGAAGGCTTCACGCACGACGAATTGGAAGTGGAGTTGAAATCCCAGTTGAAAAAATACCTAAAAGTAGATCCCATCATCACCATTCGCTTGCTGAATTACCGAGTTACCATCTTGGGGGAAGTCGGCTCGCCGGGAATTTATCCTGTTTCAAGAGACCATATCAACATCCTCGAAGCTTTGGCGATGGCAGGCGATATGACGATCTACGGACAGCGTGAGAATGTCAAGCTGATAAGGGAATTGCCCGACGAAAAATTGGAAGTCGTTCACTTGAACCTGAATGACGCCTGGGTGGCATCTTCTCCTTATTTCTATTTGCGACAAAATGATATCTTATATGTTGAGCCGAACAAGACCAAGTCAAAGAGTGCGGATATCGGCGCACAAACGAATCTCTGGCTTTCGCTTACTTCAATCGGTTTGAGCGTGGTCAGCATCGCGGTTTTTCTGTTCAATAATTAGTAGCGTTTAATTGTTAAAATAAATGGAAGAGAACGAAAAATTAAAATACGATCAGGAGTTTTTACCTAAAAAAGAAATTAATGTCCAATGGTTCTTTGTGAATTTCTTAATCCATTGGAAATGGTTTTTACTCTCTATCCTCTTTTTCCTGGGATGGGGGTACGTCTATTTGCGCTATTCGGTGCCCGTCTACAATGTGAGTTCGAAAATGGTGTTGAAAGACAACAAACGCGGAGGTTTGGGCAATAGCGAACTTTCTATTTTCGAAGGAATGAGTCTGATAAATCCGAGCAACAATATCGACAACGAAGTCGAAATTCTGCAATCCAGAGATTTATTGGAAGATGTGGTCAGGGAACTGGAATTGTACGTGAGCTATCGCATCAAAGGCCGATTCAAAGATACCGAACTGTATGGCAGCCACAACCGACGGTTTTATTATGCCCCTCCGGTTAAAGTTTTTATGGATGACAGCAATGCGTCAAAAATTGGTGGCGTGTTGGTGTTGAATATCTCACGATTGCCCGACAAACGGATTTCTGTAGAAGGAAATTACGGCGAAAAAGTTTTCTCGTCGCAATACGATTCGTTGCCCGGAATCCTCGAAAGCCCTTTCGGCGAAATCTATCTCGAAGCAGACTCTGTCAGCTCGCTGAAAGAAGATTATCCGCTGGAAGTCGAGATCACCAACCCCCTGTATGTGGCGATGAAATATGTGTCCATGATCAGCGTGGAGCCGACCAGCAAGTCAACCAGCATCGTGAAAATATCCTTGAAAGAAACGCATCGCGAACGGGGAATGCGCTTCCTTTACCGATTGGTCGACGTGTATAACCGCGATGTGATGAATGATAAAAACCGAGCGGCCTCCAATGCCGCGAGGTTTATCGAAGACCGACTGAAATATATCAGTTCCGATTTGAGCTATTCGGAAACGGACATCGAAACATACCGGCGACAAAATCGCTTGACAAACATCTCCCTCGAATCCGAACTGTTGCTGCACAACGATACGGAATCGGATAAACAATTGACACAAATCGGCTCGCAGTTGGAGTTGTTGAATTATTTGAGCGACGAATTTACCAAGACGGACAGCGATCTGGGAATACTTCCTACCAACATCGGACTGACGGATGAAAATCTGAAAACATTGTTGAGTTCGTATAATTCGACCGTTTTGGACCGTGATCGTTTTTTGAAATATTTGAATGAAGATAATCCGCGAATCATCCACCTCAATGAAAAAGCCGTCGCACTCAGGGAAGACATCTCTGCCGGCATTCGCGGTGCCCGCAAATCATTGCAGACCCGAAGCCGCGATCTGACCCGCCAAAGCAATAAATACAGCGGATCGCTGAGCGACTTGCCTCGTCGGGAACGGGAAATCAACGAAAAAGAACGTCAACAGGATATCAAAGCCAACCTGTATGTGATGTTGCTGGAAAAGAAAGAGGAAGCCGCGCTGTCGTTGGCTGTCACCGCCCCCAGCGCCAAAATCATCGAATCGCCGCAGGCTACTTCCTATCCGATTGCTCCAAACAGGATGTATACCTACGCGATGTGTTTTGTGTTGGGATTGCTGCTGCCGTTCGTGTTCTTCGGCTTGAGAGAGGCTATCAATTACAAGATTCAGACGGAAGAAGACATCTGCCGACGCACCGAAGTGCCGCTGATCGTCTCACTCCCTCATGACAAAAAGAAAAATACAATCGTCGTTTCCGCCAATTCCACTTCGCCGATCACGGAAATGTTCAGGCTGTTGCGGGCAAATATATCTTCTATCCTCGATACGCCCGACAAGAAAATAATTTTGGTAACGTCTTTCTTGAGCGGGGAAGGAAAAACTTTCGTGTCGATCAATCTGGCAATCACTTTCGCATTGAAATTTAAGACCTTGCTTGTCGGATTGGATATTCGCCGCCCAAAACTGGCTTCCAATTTGGGATTGAAAGGGAAAGTCGGACTTGTTTCTTATTTGAATGGTGATATCGAAGACATTAATTCTATCATTTATCACGAAGTAGGACATCCGAAACTGGACGTGCTGACGGCAGGCGTCGTTCCGCCCAACCCCAATGAATTGCTGATGGAGTCGCGTTTGGATGAACTGTTCGAAAAACTGAAGAAAGAATATGATTACATCGTTTTGGACACCTCGCCCGTGGGAAGCGTTTCCGATACTTTCTTGCTGGATCGTATTGCCGACACTTCGCTGTTTGTCGTCAGAGAGAACTTTACGCCGAAGAGCGTTTCTGATTTTATCGAAAGTATTCGTCGCGAACAACGTCTGAAACGGATACGGTTGATCTATAATTGTACCGGACAGACCAAACGAGGCAAATATGGCTACGGTTACGGTTATGGCTACGGCTACGGTTATGGCTACGGTTACGGTTATGGCTACGGTTACGGCTATGGACATGGATACAGTTCGAAAGAAGAAGATACGGAAACATAAACAAACTTGAGTATTAATCAACTAAATTGCTTTTTGGAAGGGTTATACAATATTTTTATCACAATATGTAAATAACGATTTTAAATAAAGTGCTACATTTGCACGGTTTTATCAGATTGATTTAATGAATTTTGTAAGGAAATATGAACAATAAAATTATAAATTTTAGTATGAAACAAATAAAGTTATTATTGGGAATTGCTTTTTGTTTTGTAATGTGTTTACAAACGACGTATGCGCAGAATAAGTTTGAAACGGATAATGCGAAAGAGTCAAAGAGTGCGTCCGAGAAAAATTGGTATTTTTCGGTTGGCGCCGGACCAAATTTGCTGATGGCGAATCAAGATGGTGCACAATCGGTTTTTGACAGAATGACTTATGGCGCTGAGATTTCTATCGGTAAATGGTTCGGATCGACCTATGGTGCTCGGTTACAGTTTCATAGCGGAAGCTACCGTGGATTTAATTACTTAGGCCCACAACGAGGCAGTTTTGTGGAACATGCTAGCGGCAGTTTTCCGAACCCGGAATATTACCCGCGTAATTGGGTCTATTTGGAAGGTTCCGATGCTGAAGTGATCAATGCCAACAGTGGAAAATTTAAATTTACCGACGACGGCCAAGGATTTTGGCAAGATTTCAATTCTACGTCCGTATTTCTTGACATTACAGTGGATATGATCCGGCTGTTCAACGGATCGGATCGAGAAGACCATTCATTCAATGTCATGGGTTTCCTGGGCGTGGGATTTCTGCACAATGTCAAAAGTGAAACAAATCCTACGACCAATGTGGCAGGCTTCCGCTTCGGAGGTCGCCTCGGGTACGACTTCAGCAAGGGTAGCCCCTGGTCGCTCTTCTTTGAAGGAAACGGCATTTTCCTCCCCGAAGAGTTTGACGGCTATATCGGCGACCGTGGATTTGACACGAATGCAAACACGATGTTGGGACTGCAATACAAATTTTAATTTAGCGATTCCACATGTGCGTGTATCCATAATAGATATACCGAAAATTCTCGATGAACGCGGAAATCTCTCTTTCATCGAGAACGGAAAATACCTGCCCTTTATCATTAAGCGTACGTATTGGATCTATGATGTCCCTGGCGGAGAAATCCGCGGGGGACATGCATTTAAAACCCAGGAGGAAATTATCATCGCATTATCCGGCAGTTTTGATGTGGTGGTAAATGACCGGTTCAATGAAGCAAAATTTTCGTTGAACCGATCTTATAAAGGCCTCTATATCCCGCGTATGTGCTGGAGAAGAATGGAAAACTTTTCTACCAATGCGGTGTGCCTGGTATTGGCATCTACGCTTTTCCAGGAAAGCGACTATATACGCGACTTGGATGAATACCTGAAATTATCGGAAAAACGACATGATTTCTAACTGCAATATCATCACCTTGCCTAAAATTCACAATCGATCAGGTAATATCACGGCGTTAAACAATGGCGTGGATCTCCCTTTCGACGTGCGGAGGGTGTACTATCTCTACGATATTCCGGGTGGAGAGTCAAGGGGAGGGCATGCGCATAAAGCATTGCAGCAGTTGATCGTTGCGGTAAGCGGCAGTTTTGATGTCACGTTGGATGACGGCACGGATCAAAAAACTTGCTCCCTCAATCGCCCGTATTACGGCTTGTATGTCGTGCCCGGCATCTGGCGGGAGCTGAGCAATTTTTCCTCAGGAGCGGTATGCTTGGTGCTGGCCTCAGCCGAATACGATGAAAAGGATTATATCAGAAAATACGACGATTTTGTTGCGTATCGAAAGGATATTTTGAATAACAAACTGCCAGAAAAACAACCATAAATGCGATGATTATCAGTAATATTCAATTGGGGAAAGCGGTGATTGTAGATCCGACCAGCGCCATCAATAATGTCATTATCGGCGACGGCGTAAAAATTGCAAAATATTGCAGTATCTTTGGAAGCGAACATGCATTGCTGGAGATCGGAAGCGGTTCGTATGTCGGCATGTTTTCCATCATCAACGGATTTGCCGCCAAAGTGAGCATCGGAAAACAGGTCTCTATCGCACAACGGGTGAACATCATGGCGGATTCCGGACCCAATGCCAGCACATTCATGCAACAATTCTACCCGATTGTCACGATGCCTGTTAAGATTGGCGACCACTGCTGGATCGGCGCCAATGCAATCATCATGCCGGGAGTAGAACTGGGTGAATGTTGTGTCGTGGCGGCCAATGCTTATGTAGATCGGAGTTTTCCCCCTTATTCGGTAATAGGCGGAACTCCAGCTCGTTTGCTTAAAACAATCGCCCGATGATTACACTAAAAAGATACTCTAAAATAGATAAACCTGCTTGGGATCAATTTGTTAGATCTTCCAAGAACGGGATTTTTCTTTTCTGTCGCGACTACATGGATTATCATGAAGATCGATTTACAGACCATTCCATTATTTTCGAGAAAAAAAATAAAATCGTCGCGGTGTTACCGGCCAATGAAAACGGTAAGGAACTCATCTCTCATGCGGGATTGACATTTGGAGGTTTGGTGATGCATTACGACCTGTGGATGTCGGAGGTGTTGGAAATTTTTGATTTGTTGTATCACTATTGTGCAGACAAAGGATTTAATGCCATCATTTACAAAGTGATCCCGTCTGTGTTTCATAAATATCCTTCCGAAGAAGATTTGTACGCTTTGTTCAGGTATGAAGCAAAATTGATTAAACGCGACATTTCTTCTGTATTGTCACAGTCGCACAAAATACGGTTTTCGGAAGGAAAACGTCAAGCAGTCGAGAAATGTAAACGAAATGACGCATTGCGGCTGGCCGAAGCGACGGATTTTACCGAATATTGGGAACTGCTGACGGCGGTTTTGTCGAAATTCCAGGCTAAACCGGTGCATAGCCTGGAGGAAATCCACCATCTGAAAAATCATTTCCCGCAACAAATCAAACTGTATGAATTGCGGTCAGATACGAAATTATTGGCCGGAATCGTCATTTACGATTACGATGGCCTTGTCCATACCCAATACATGGCCAATTCGCAGGAAGGCAGGACATTGGGAGCGCTTGATTATCTCAACGATTTCCTGATCAATGAAGTGTATCGCGATCGCAACCATTATAGTTGGGGCATCTCGACCGAACAGGGCGGACGTGTGCTGAATACCGGTCTGATACAACAAAAGGAAGGGATGGGCGGACGCGGAGTTGCGCTTGATTTATATAAAATAGACATCAAAATATGATAAGTTTTTACGACTTGAGAGCGGTTACGAGAAGGAAAGCCGGGGGAATAAAAATGGTAGTGAACAATGTAATTGATTCCGGAAGGTATCTGTTCGGCGATTATTTAAGTATATTTGAAGAAAAATACGCATCGTTTCTCGGAGTGCATTCGTGCGTAGGTGTAGCCAGTGGATTGGATGCCCTGCGGTTGATTTTCAGAGCATACATCGAAATGGGCGTCATGCACGAAGGCGATGAAATCATCGTCCCGGCACATACGTTTATAGCAACCTGGCTCGCCGTCACCGACAATAAACTCAAGCCGGTGCCGGTGGATGTTGATATCAATACCTTCAATATCGATTCTACAAAAATAGAAGCGGTAATCACGCCTCGAACCAAAGCAATCGTCATCGTCCATTTATATGGCAGGAATGCGTGCAATGATCAAGTGATCGCGCTGTGCAACAAATACCGCTTGAAACTGATTGAAGACAATGCACAAGCGGCGGGCGCTTTTTTTGGCAACCGACGTTGCGGCGCTATCGGCGATGTCGCGGGCAACAGTTTCTACCCCGGCAAGAATCTGGGTGCTTTGGGCGATGCGGGCGCTGTCACGACAAATGACGAAGCCCTGGCCGAGGTGATCAGGACTTTGGCCAATTACGGCAGCAAAAAGAAATACGTCAATGATTATCTGGGATTCAATAGTCGATTGGATGAGATTCAAGCTGCCGTGTTGTATGTGAAATTGCTGGAACTCGACTCCGACAATGCCCTTCGCAGAGAAATCGCCAAATACTATTGCAAACACATCTCCAATGAGAAGATCATTTTGCCGGTTGGCGCCGGCGACTACCGGATGATAACCGATTGGGAAGAGCATGTATGGCATGTTTTTGTGGTGCGCAGTAAAAACCGTGACGCCTTGCAGTCGTATTTGAAAGAAAACGAAATAGAAACCCTGATTCATTATCCCATCCCGCCGCACAAACAAAAGGCGTATCAACAATGGAACTTCCCCTCGTTTCCGGTGACGGAACAGATCAGCGATGAAGTGCTGAGCCTGCCGATGAGTCCGGTGATGAAAAGTGCGGATCGAAGAAAAGTCGTCGAGGTGTTAAATAAATGGTAGTACCACAGGGCGAAGATGTCAGATCAACATTCATATAGACAAATATTTAAGGCGATAAGTCTATTCGGATCCGTTCAATTGTTTTCAATCATCATCGGTCTGATAAAGTCGAAAATGATCGCTGTCCTGCTAGGAAAGGCCGGCTACGGAATCAACAATTTGTATCAGTCTCCCATCAATCTGATCACCTCGCTCACGAATATGGGGCTTAACTTCAGTGCCACCAGAGACATTGCTCCGGTCTATGCAAAAGGAGACATGCATACATTTTCCATCATCGTCAAAACGTTACAGAAATGGATGTGGATTACCGGCTTGCTCGGCGTGGCCGTCACCATTGCGCTTGCACCAATACTGAGCCGATCGTCATTTGACGACAATAGCCATACCTGGACGTTCGTCTGCCTCTCGGCGGTGTTGTTGCTGATGACTTTCAACTGGGGACAAGTCGCTATCCTTCAGGGAGCGCGCAAACATAAAGAATATGCCAAGTCGATCATGTTGAGTTCGCTGGTCGGACTAATCATCGTTGTTCCGCTCTATTATTTCTGGGGCAATGACGGAATCGCGCCTGCGTTGATTCTTTCGGCGATTGTCACAACCTTCTTTTCGTGGTATTACGTCCGTAAAATACCGGTGCTCCCGGTTACAGTCACCGAAAAAGAGCTGTTTGAAAAAGGAAAAGTGATGATTAAATTCGGAATCATGTACAACATGGGGACGCTGATCAGCCAGTTGACCTACTACATGACCCTTCTTTTCATCGCCGGTCAGTCGGGTGAAGACCAGGTCGGTTTGTTTTCCTCCGGATGGTCGATCACCAACCAATATCTGGGGTTGATATTTGCGGCCATGACGGTGGATTATTTTCCAAAATTAGCCACCCTCCAGGACGATGTCGGTAAAATGAAAGATGCGGTCAACGAACAGGGCGAGATCGCCATCCTGATTGTTGTCCCGTTGATCATCTTGTATATGACTTTCATGCCGATTGTCATTCAACTGCTGTTGAGCTCCGAATTTATGCCGATCTTGGTCTATTCCAGATGGCTGACGATGGGGATGATAATCAAAACAGCATCGTGGGCATTGGGATACGTCACTTTGGCAAAAGGTGATACAAAACGCTTCTTTTTCTTGGAAATTTTCGGAAATGCTATTATCTTAGCGGGATCAATCGTTGGGTATTATTTTGGGAACCTGGAAGGCATCGGCATCGGTATCGTTTCGGGGTTCCTGATCAATTACCTCGTGATTACGATTTATGTGAAGTTGAAATACCGGATTTTCTTCGCAAAAGAATTTCAAAAAGTGTTTCTGATTCAGTTGGCGGTGCTTGTCGTCGCTTTCGTGATCACTTGTTGCCTGCCTGCGATTTGGATATATACGCTTGGAAGCGGACTGTTCTTGTTGTCATTGCTATATTCATTGCGATGCTTGAACGAACGGATCGGTTTAAAAGAGTTGTTTAGAAATTATTTGAAAAACAAAAAAAACCATTGACATGACTGTCGGCATTTTGATATTGGCACATGCGAATTTCGAGCAACTGCGGTGGTTGGTGAATGAACTGAAAACGGATTTTCAGATCTATATCCACATCGACAAGAAATGTGCGATTTCTCCCTCGCTTTTCGATGGAGAGCCGCAGGTGCATGTCATCAAGAAGCATACCATCTATTGGGGCAGTCAGACGATGATACTCGCTACGCTGGATTTGATGAAACTGGCTTACAGTCATCATTGCGATTATTATATGTTGATCAGCGGCAGCGATTTCCCATTGAAAAGCAACAAACGAATCATCGAAGAAATCCAACAATGCCGCGATACGAATTTCATTTCATATCAACAATTGCCGCGACCCGACTGGAAACTGAGTGGTGGGTTCGACCGACTTCAGCTATATTGGGAACACCTGAAAAATCCCCGATCGCCGTCGCTGGGGAACCGATTGTGCAGCATCTTCCGCTTGTTTCAGAAACTGTTGGGCTTGCGACGGAAATTGCTCCCGCTTACTTATTACGGGGGCGCACAATGGGTCAACATCGCTCAAGAAACGATGCAATATATTCTGGATTACATAGAGCGGCATCCGGAATATACGGATTCATTCCGCCATACGCGCATATCTGATGAGATTTGGTTGCAAACCATCGTTCTCAATTCACCTTACCGCGCAACAACGGTAAATAATGATAAAAGATATATCGATTGGCTTACCGGACCGGATTTTCCAAAGGTATTGAACAGTTCCGATTACGACAAAATAATGGCTTCTGATGCTTTTTTTGCAAGAAAATTCGACATGAAGTCCGATTCGGAAATCATGAAAAGAATCGCATCGGAAAGACGAAACAATTAAAATAAAATTGATGAATGATCCGTTAGTTTCAGTATATGTGACGTCGTACAATCATGAGAAGTACATCGAAGAAAGTATTTTGAGTGTCGTGAATCAGTCGTATAAGAATATACAATTGATTGTTATCGACGACGGATCTACCGACGGTTCGCGCGAGATCCTTGAAAATCTGAGGCAGAAATACAATTTCTTCCTGGAATTTCAACCGAATCAGGGCGTTCCGAAAACCATGAATAAGATCATCGGCTACGCCAAAGGCAAATATCTGACCGGCGTTGCATCCGACGATGTGTGGGTGGAAGGCCGCCTCGAAAAGCAAGTAAAATTCATGGAAAGTCATCCGGAAGTGGCCGTTGTGGTCGGAAAAGTGCGTTATATCGACGAAAATAGTAATATCTTGGAAAATTTTACTATTTTTACTCCGATATTGCAGCCGGAAAGCGACCTGTCGTTCGAATCGTTGATAGAGAATAATTGTATTCCTGCCGGCGCTACAATGATGCGAAGAAGTGTTATTGAAAAACAGGGCGGATACAATGAAAATACCCCGATCGAAGATTGGGATATGTGGCTTAAGATCGCATATAACGAGAAGATAGCTTACATGGACGAAGATCTGTGTTACTATCGGAGACATGAAGCGAACGTGTCGAACAACATACTTAAAATGTATGTCGAGGCATGGAAAGTTGTAAATAGCTGGAAAGACAAAATGACTCCCCAATTGGCCAGGAAAGTGCTTTCAAGAAGGGATTCACTGACTTTCTGCGTGTTGGCGAGAAACCATAAGAAAGAATCGTTGCGTTACCTGCATTTCCCGGTAACATACGTGGATGGATTTATGGTGAAAAACTTTATTAAAGGATTTATTAAATTACTTTTTTGTAGATAAATATATGTTACGGACTTTTTTCAGGGTGATACTTTTGTTTTTGATTATTTTCAATTTCAAACTTCCCTATATCTATTATTCATCCAGCTTATCCGTTATCCTGGCTGCATGTTATTATGTCTATTTCAAAAATACGATTCCTTTCACTTTTTTCTTCAAGAAGTACAATTTCATCATCTTTATCGGACTGATATGCACTATTCTCATCTGCGCCTTCATTGCCATTACCCGAAACACCTACGAGATTACGCTCGTTAAAGTGTTTGTATTGCAACTTTTTATGCTGAGTTGTTTGGTTTTCTGCCTGCCGGTGTTGATCGAAGGCAAAGAATCCTCCTCCTTTGAAGAAGCCATGAAAATTGTGGTTTACGCATTCGTATTGCAAGGATTGATTCAGTTTCTGGGTTTCACGATACCCGCTGTCGGCAGTTGGTTGATTTCGATAAAAGAAGAATATATCCAGGATTTCTTGCTCAATGGTCCGTTTGATATTTATTTCAGGGGGTATGTGCTTGCCGGTCAGCCGTTTTTTGAACTTCCCGCCGGGTACGGAATCGCTTTTGTCTTGCTTTTCAGGATATTGTTGATCGACGGACAAAAACTCATTACGGGTTATAAAATATATATTTGCCTCTTCTTGCTGTTGTTCGGATCACTCCTCACCGGACGTACGGCATTTGTCGGCTTGGGCATGGGCGCACTGATGTGCTTGTTCATTTTCCGAAAACCAATCAAGACCCTGATCAGCCTGCTACAAACGACAATCCTGTTTCTCTTGTTTTTGTTCGTGGTATTTTTGTTTATGCCGTCGCAGCGACAAACCGCACTCGTTAATCATGTGTTTCCTTTCGCCTTTGAAATGTTTTATCAATACGAAGAAACCGGACGACTTTCGACGCATTCAACAGACATTATGCTTTATGACCACTATTATGAAATACCGGAAGATGTCATGTTCAGAGGTACCGGAAGATACCTGAAATCGGATGGATACTACGGCGATACCGACGCGGGCTATATGCGGACGGTGCTCTATGGAGGTGTGTTTTACTTGCTGTATCTGATCTTTTATCAAACGCTCTATTTCTATGAGCCGCTACTGATTTCCAAACGCAACAAGACGCATCAAAGTTGGGCGGACTTTGTGTGTATCGGGACGCTATTTTTATACCTGTTTGTCCTGGAATTAAAAGCAGAGGCTTTGGCTTCGCAAAATATCACGGAGGTAATCCTGCTTTTCCTCGGTTCCTCATTCATGGTACGGCATTACGATCGGGTGGAAAAACGCAGAAATTTAGTTGCCGGTTTGGCCGGATGATCTATGGAAGAACTGAAACCAAAAATAGTGTATCTGCTTCCAGGAGGCCTTTCCAACTCAGGCGGAATGGAACGTGTCGTTACCATCAAGGCGAATTACCTGGCTGAAAAAATGAATTACGATGTGTCGATTGTCACTACTGAACAAATCGGGACGCCTGTTTTTTACCCGCTGTCCCCCCAAGTCCATCTTTATCATCTGGAAATCGGCATTTATGTTAATTTTGGAAAGGAATCCTATGTCGAAAAACTGATTTCGCGTTATAAAAAAATCAAAGAATACAAGCATGCATTGAAAAAATTACTGGACGACATTCGTCCGGATATCACAATCTCGACCCTGGGACTGGATATTGAGTTTATCAACCGATTGAACGACGGGAGTATCAAAATTGGAGAACTCCATTTTCCGGGAAATTACCGCTATCTCATGGCACGCCAGATGTATCATTCTCCGATTCCGATCTTTGTAGAGCAAGTCCGTACCCGTAAACTCAGAAATGATTGCAAAAAACTCTCCAGGTTGGTTGTGTTGACCAAAGAAGAACGCATGAGCTGGAAAAACGAACGGAATGTGGAGATCATCCCGAATCCGTTGTCGTTTATCCCGGACAAGGTTTCCGACTGTACTGCAAAGAAAGCGATCGCAGTCGGCAGGCTCGTCTACGAGAAAGGATTCGACCAGTTGATAGAAGCCTGGCGGATTGTGCATCGGACACATCCCGACTGGACGCTCTCGATTTTCGGAGGCGGCAGTCAAAAAGAAAAATTGAATGCCTTGATCCGGCAATACGGATTGGAACCGGTGATCACAATTTTTGATCCGGTAAAAGATATTCATGCCGAATTTCTGAAACATTCCGTCATGCTGTTTCCCTCCCGTTGTCTGGATGCGCTTCCGATGGTGCTGATCGAGGCCATGTCGTGCGGACTGCCGTTGGTTGCATTCGATGCCCCCTGCGGACCGAAAGACATCATTACCGATGGGGAAAACGGATTTCTGGTCAAAGCCGGCGATATCGCTGCCCTTTCGGATAAAATCATTGCAATGATCGAATCGGAGACACTGCGCGTATCGATGGGAAAAGCAGCACGAACTGCTTCGTACAATTATACCGAAGAAAAAGTCATGGCATTGTGGCTGCAGTTATTTCGAGAATTAATGAATAATCAATCATCATGGATAAATTAAAACAACTCAGTTCGGATCAGTTGGAGTCTTTCAACACAGAATATGTGAACGGCGAATTGTGGGACGCTGTCGTCAATTTCATCGACAGGGATTTCATTACCGGCGAGTTTACATTTCTGGATATAGGGGGGGGGAATGGTATGTTTACGGATAGAATTTTAGCTCATTATCCCAAATCGCATGCGATTCTGCTGGACAATGCCAAAAATCTGATTGAGATTAACAAGGAAAATCCGCGAAAAAAAATCATATTGGATTCGGTGGAAAACCTGGAAACATATTTGTCCGTGAATCATGTGGATATCGTATTTATCAACTGGGTGTTGCATCACCTGGTTTCCAACACTTACCGACAAACGAGGCAAAACATCGAGAATACGTTGAAGGTGATAAGAAGCCATCGCGATGTCCATTACCTGGCGATTTTTGAGAATATGTACAATGGAATATGGTTCGATAACCTGCCCAGCAGACTGATTTTTCAGCTCACTTCGTTCAAACCCGCCAAGATGCTCATGAAGCGCATGGGAGCGAATACTGCCGGGGTGGGCGTGTCGTTTCTCTCCATGAAAAAATGGATGAGCATATTCGACGCCCTTTTTGGACGCGGCAGCTATCAACGGGTGGATTTCGGACTGTGGAATGTGCCACTGATTCGCAAATTGTTTTTACATATCAAAACAATTCACATGAGTTTGTTTTGGATAAACAATAATTCGTCGCCGGAATGAGGAAAATAGTCGTATCGGGAATCAATTTCTTTGCAGGAGGCCCGCTCAAAGTGATGCAGGCCTTCCTGGAATCGTTGTCGGAGTATGCGAAAGACGAGTATGAAATTATCGCATTGGTACATGATGAAAAACTTTTCCCGCACTATGAGCATGTTCAATACCTCGCCTTTAAAAATTCGCGTAAGTCCTGGCTATTCCGAATGTACTATGAATACCTGGGCTTTCGTCGATTGTCCCGAAAACTGAAGCCCTACTGCTGGATTTCATTGCACGACATTTCTCCGAATGTGTCGGCTGAAAGAAGAATCTTGTATTGCCAAAATTCTTATCCGTTCTACAGTCCCGGAATACAATATTTTTGGATACAGCCGCGGATCTATTTGTTTAGCTTGCTTTCCAAGCAGATGTATCGCATCAATATAAAGAAAAATGATTTTGTCGTCGTGCAGCAAGAATGGCTTCGCAAAGCTTTCGGTAAAATGTTCGGTCTGGATCGCGACAAAATTGTGGTGGCATTGCCGATGCAATCCACTCCGAGAACGGCAACGGAAGTTACGGGAGCGAAGAATAAGCGGACGCTTTTCCTGTTTCCCGCACGCCCGATGATCAATAAGAACTTTGAAATCCTTTGCAAAGCGACAGCATTGCTGGAAAAAGCAGGCGTTGCCGATTTCAAAGTCGTCATCACCATCGACGGGAAGGAAAACCGCTATACGCGCCACCTGTACAAAAAATACGGTAGGCTGAAAAGTCTGCAATTTGTAGGCCTGCTGGACAGGGACGCCATGCACCGGCATTTCTTGGAATGTGATTGTGTTGTTTTCCCGTCGAAGATAGAGACTTGGGGACTGCCGGTATCCGAAGCGAAAGAATACGGGAAGCCTGTCTTGATTTCAGATCTTCCGTATGCCAAGGAGACCGTGGGCGTGTATGACAAAGCCAAATTCTTCAACCCGGACAATCCGCCTCAGTTGGCGCAGCAAATGAGCGATTTCATTGCCGACCGGATTGTCTATGATCCGACGGAGGAAATCAAATACGAAGAACCTTTCGCCGCGGACTGGAAAAGTCTTTTCGATCAAATCTTGAAATAAAGGTAGAAAAACGGCGAAAGCAAACTAAATGTAGCATTATGATACGAAATGATATAAAAAATTATGATAGATAGAAGATTAAACTACGGACGCCACAACATTGAAAGGTATCTGAAAGATGCGATGCCTTATGCTACGGTATTGGATCTGGGCGCTGGTAAAGGAGATGATTTGATGATCGCCAAAAGGGTGGGGGAAATCGGAGGCCGTCAACTGCGACTCTGCGCGATAGAATCTTTTCCTCCCAATGTCGAATTGTTGAAAAGCCAGGGAATTGAAGTGTTTAATTGCGATTTGGAGAGAGACCGGTTTCCTTTTGAGGACGAGAGTGTCGACATCATCTTGACCAATCAGGTGATGGAACATCTGAAGGATGTGTTCTGGACACTGCACGAAACAACCCGGATACTGAAAGTCGGCGGTCATTTTATCGTCGGCGTGCCGAACCTCGCGGCGTTCCACAACCGGATACTGCTGTCAATGGGCAAACAACCCAGTACGATCAAGAATAATTCGGCTCACGTGCGCGCGTATACGAAAAACGATTTCCGAAATCTGGTCAATTCGGGCTTCGACGGGTATCAATTACAAAACTTCAAGGGGAGTAATTTGTATCCCTTTCCTCCTGCTTTGGCGCTTCCATTGTCGAAGATGTTTCCGACTTTGAGCGTCGGCATCTTCTTCGATTTTGTCAAAATCAGGTCGTATACCAATGACGGATACCTCAAATGGCCGATTGAACAGGAACTGGAAACGAAATTTTTTCTCGGAGGAGAGGCATGAAAAAAATTCTGCATATCCCGAATTATTATCCCCCGCATATCGGTGGCATTGAAGAAGTATGTTACAGCATTGTAAAATCGCTTCCTTCCTATGAACATAAAGTCTTGTGCTTTAACGATGGGAAAACCACCTGCAGGGATTACGATGAAGGAGTGGAAATCATCCGTTGCGGAATATATACCAAGCTGTTCAGCCAGGCATTGTCGTTCACCTATTTCACGGAAATGCGGAAACTGTTCAAGTCGTTTCAGCCCGATATTGTTCATTTCCATACGCCAAACCCATTGATAAGCGTCTACCTGATGCTGCTGATTCCTCCCACCACAACCTTGATCATTCATTGGCATTCCGATATTGTGGCACAAGATTTGTTATATATCTTTTATCGTTCGATCGAAAAGAAAATGTTGTGCCGTGCAGATAAAATATTGATTACAAGCCCTACTTACATCTTGGGATCGAAACCCTTGCAGCCGTTCAAGGAGAAAATTTGTGTGGTTCCCAACACTGTCAATATCACTAAATTAAAACCCGGAGCGGACGACAGCGAAGGGATTGAACAAGTGAAAAAGCAATACGGGGGGAAAAAGATCGTTTTCACTTTCGGACGGCATGTCCCTTACAAGGGATTGGAATATTTGTTGGAAGCTGTGCCGTATTTCCATGACAATACGGCAGTAGTCGTTGCCGGAACAGGTCCGTTGACGGCAAAACTGAAAACAATGCCCAATGCTGCCGCCGTACATTTTCCGGGAAAATTGAGCGATACGGAATTGCGACAGTATTTATACGCTTCCGACGTGTTTGCGTTCCCGTCCATTACCCGAAACGAAGCGTTCGGAATCGCTTTGGCGGAAGCCATGTATTGCGGACTGCCGGCAGTGACGTTCACGATTCCTTGTTCGGGCGTGAATTGGGTTTGCCCCAACGGAGAAACCGGGATTGAAGTACCGAACAAAGATTCTAAAAGCTATGCGGAAGCAGTAAACAAATTGCTGGAAGATTCCACATTGCGGGAATCCCTAGGAGCCAATGCTTCCAAAAGGGTTTTAACTAATTTTACTGTAGATTCGATTGTAAATGACTTAACGGATATTTATGAAACGACTTTTCATCATATTGGTTGACTTGATCGCCGTATACGGCGGCATCCTCATGACTTTCGATTTCCTCGAAGGTCGCTTGGAACAACATAATGTAGAAGCGTTCTACACGATTGCCCCGTTCATAGGACTGCTCTACCTCATCTTTATGTATGTCTACGGACTTTACAATATGGAACGGATGAGCCTGCAGGAAGTGATCTATATCGTGTTTCTCATATCTATAAGTCTGACATTGAGCATTATGGCGGTGTGTTTCTTTGTCAGAAACATCGCTTTTTCCTATCCCCGAAGTGTCATTTTCCTCAGTATGATCGTCTACTTCGTGCTGCTTTCTATCTGGAGATGCCTGATTTGGAAGATTGATAAAAAAAGCCATGGAATACGCCCTGTGGCCATCATCGGGAACGCAGACGCAACAATTTTGGCACAGAAAATTCAACTAAAATACCGCGATATCTATCAGGTGAAAATCGTTTGTGAAGAAAATGATCCGGGTTTGTTCTTCCATCTGGAAAATATTTCCGAAATATTTATCACTTCCGAAGTGAATGAAACGATCCGTGAACGCTTGTTCTTTTATGCCATCGAAAATGAAAAACAGGTATTTTTCGTGCCGAAATATTCCGATATCGGAATCATGAATTCGGTGATGTTTAAAACCAACGACATCCCCACCTACCGAATCCCCAAACTGGGGCTTAGCCCGGAAGAACAGTTCATCAAACGGGTGTATGATCTGTTTTTTACGCTGATTGCAGTGATCGTCTCTTTCCCTATCGGAGTGATCGTGGCTTTGCTGGTCAAACTCGACGGCGGACCGGTGTTTTATAAACAACAGCGCTGTACAATCTCCGGAAACCTGTTTAATGTATTGAAATTCCGCACGATGATTCCTGATGCTGAACGTATGTCAGGCCCGGTGCTCGCCGGAGAAAACGATCCCCGGATTACGAAAATCGGCCATTTCCTTCGTGCTACACGCCTGGACGAACTGCCGCAACTCATCAATATCCTGAAAGGCGACATGAGTATCGTCGGCCCTCGTCCCGAACGCCCCTATTTTGTCCGATCGTTTGAGAAAAATACCCCGGAATACCGTTACCGGATGAAAGTGAAAGCGGGATTGACGGGATTGGCGCAGGTATACGGCAAATACAATACTTCTTCCGACGAAAAATTACGTTACGATTTGATCTATATCAATAATTATACATTGCTCCGCGATTTTTTGATATGCCTGCAAACAATCAAGATATTATTTCTCAAAGAAAGTACACAAGGCCTTGTCAATCCTTCGGATGGCTCTGAAACAGAATCCACAACAAAATAGACGCAGGAGAAATGGGCAAATTAAATCAATAGCATCATGATGAAATCATTTCAAGAAATAAAGAAAAACCTGAAATCAGACTTTTCTGGCAAAACACCATTGAAATTGGGAATATTGGGGGATTCCGCCACGCAGTTTTATGTGCAGGCATTACGTGGCCTTGGCTTTGATTATGATTTTGATTTTCGGATATTTGAAGCGGATTTCAACCAGATCGACCGCCAAGTGTATGACTTGCAATCAGAATTTTATGCCTTCGATCCGGATATCGTCATCCTGTTTCATTCCACACATAAATTGCTTGGAAAATACAATAAACTGACCGCCGAACAACAGTCCGGTTTATGCGAACAGCGCATGCAGGAAGTGCGGCAATTGACGGACATGATTTCTTCCAACCTGAAAGCGAAGATCATTTATCTGAATTACCCGGAGATAGACGATGCTGTTTACGGCAGTTTCGCCAACAAGATGGAGTCGTCTTTCCTGTTTCAACTGCGGAAACTGAATTACGAACTGATGTCGTTCGCCGCTGCGAGTACAAACTTCTTTATCTGCGATGTGGCTTCGGTACAAAATTTGATCGGAAAAAGAACGCTTTTCCAGCCAGCAATCTATGTGAATACGGAATTTGTCTTCAGCCTGGATGCCATCCCAATGGTTGCCCAACGGACGGTCGACATCATCGCGGCTGCCTACGGACGATTTAAGAAATGTGTGATTGTAGATCTCGACAATACCCTGTGGGGAGGCGTCATCGGCGACGACGGCATAGAAAAAATCCAATTGGGAAGCCTCGGAATCGGCAAGGCATTTACAGAATTTCAATATTGGTTGAAAAAATTGAAAAACAGGGGAATCATCCTCGCCGTTTGCAGCAAAAATGAAGAAAATGTCGCAAAAGAACCGTTTGAAAAGCACCCCGATATGGTGCTTCGCTTGGAAGATATCGCCGTATTTACTGCCAACTGGGAAAATAAAGCCGATAATATCCGGACGATTCAGTCTGTCTTGAATATCGGGTTCGATTCCATGGTTTTTCTCGACGATAACCCGTTTGAACGCAATATGGTACGCGACAACATCCCAGGCATCTGCGTGCCGGAATTGCCCGAAGATCCTACCGAATACCTGGAATACTTGTATTCATTGAATCTGTTTGAAACGATCTCGTTTTCCAGCGAAGACAAAGAACGCACCAATCAATACCGGGTAGAATCGCAACGCCTTACTTTTCACCGACAATGTACCGACGAAGCGGATTTCCTGAGCGGTTTGGAAATGGTTTCCCAAGTGGAAGGTTTTAATAAATTCAACACCCCGCGTGTGGCACAGTTGTCGCAACGTTCCAACCAGTTCAATCTGCGAACCGTCAGGTATACGGAAGCAGATATCGAACAGTTGGCGCTTGCAGACGATTATGCTACTTTTGCTTTCACTTTGGAAGACCGATTCGGAGAACATGGCCTGATCTGCGTCGTCGTTTTACGTAAAGCCGATCCCGGTGTGCTGTTTGTCGAAAATTGGTTTATGAGTTGCCGTGTGCTCAAACGCGGCATGGAAGATTTTGTCCTGAATACACTCGTGGAATATGCGAAGGCAACCGATGGCATCACTACGTTACGCAGCGAATATATCCCGACACCCAAAAACGGTATCGTAAAAGACCATTATGCCGGTTTGGGATTTACTCCGACTGCCGAAGATCAGGGACGGATCAGCTATGAACTCGACGTAACCTCCTATCAGACACATCCTTGTTTCATAAAGGCAAAACAATAATTACAATATCATGCTGTTTGGTTCCCTCAGTTTTTTACTCTTCTTTTCTATTTTCTTCGTGCTCTATTGGCTCGCGTTTCAGCGAAACCTCAAGCTTCGTAACGGACTGATCCTGTTGGCGAGTTTCGTGTTTTACGCCTGTTGGGATTGGCGTTTCTTGTTGCTGTTGATCGCAAACACCTCGCTCGCGTACCTCGTCGGATTGAGACTGGCGGCGCATGACGAGAAAAAAAGAAAATATTGGCTGACTTTCGGTGTGATAGTGGAAGTTGCGCTGCTCTTCTATTTCAAATATACCAATTTTTTTATCACCTCGTTGATTGATTGTTTTCATTCTTTCGGACTGCATACAGGGCTGCATACGCTGAAGATTATCCTCCCGCTGGGCATCAGTTTTTATGTCTTCCGGACGCTCAGCTATCTGATCGATGTCTATTATGAACGTATCGAACCCGAAACCGACGGGCTGATTTTTTTTGCTTACATCACTTTCTTTCCCAGCATGGTGTGCGGACCGATCGATCGGGCAAAGTTGTTGATTCCGCAATTGCAGACGATCCGGAAGTTCGATTACTGCCAAGTCGCGGACGGATTGAAACAAGTGCTGTGGGGATTATTTAAAAAGGTGGTCGTCGCCGACAATGCGGCGCTTTTCGTCAACCGGATTTTTGAAGATTATCACCAAATGCCGTCGTCAGTACTGTTGTTGGGCGCTTTCCTGTTTACCATCCAGATGTATGCCGACTTTTCCGGCTATTCGGATATGGCCATCGGCTTGGCAAATATGATGGGGATTCGCATCACGCGAAATTTCCGCTTCCCGTTCTTTGCTCAAAACATCGCAGACTTTTGGAAACGCTGGCATATTTCTTTGACCAACTGGCTGACGGATTTCATCTTTACCCCGCTGTCGATCCGGTTCAGGGATTGGGGTAAAACCGGCTTGATCCTCTCTATTTTGATCACCTTCCTGGTTTCCGGTTTATGGCATGGCGCCAATTGGACATTTGTGCTGTGGGGATTGTTGCACGGGTGTTGTTATATTCCGTTGATAATCAAGGGGTCGATGAATAAAAACAAGAAATTAAGCGCCGGACTGATACCTACTTTCAAGGAATTTCGGCTGATGACTGGAATGTTTATTTTAATCATGTTTTCGTTGGTTTTGTTTCGATCGGATTCCATTGCAGACGCTTATCACTATTTCTGCTCTATTTTTACTTTTTCCGGTTCGGAAATTCCCTATTTCTTGTTGGAAAAGCGGAATGATTTATGCGCCGTGCTGACTTTTACGCTATTCTTTGTGGTGATGGAATGGATTCATCGCGAAAAAGAACATGCACTGCAATTGGCGTTCAAGGTTCCCTTTTGGGTGCGTTGGATATTTTATTATTTCCTGATACTGATGGTTTATGTCTATCAGGTGGGTCAACAGGCATTCATCTATCTTCAGTTTTAATGTGATATGAAACGATTTTTTCTCCGCTTAGTGGTTTTTTTGATTCCGGTCGGCTTGTTTGTCGTCTTTCTGGAATTGTGTGTGCGTCAAATGCCTAGCGACTATCAGCAGAAACGCGACCAATTGCTGGAAAATGCCGATAGTATTCAAGTACTGATTCTGGGGAGTTCGGGCGAAATGGACGGCGTGGATCCGAACCAGATTTCTTTGTATGCGCACAATCTGGCTTTCGGCTCTCAAACAATCTATTACGACAGACGTTTGACGGAAAAATATGCGCCGTCACTGAAGAACTTGAAATATGTTCTGATCGATTTTAATTATTCATCTTTGGCCTCGGAACATGCTCCCGAAAGGGATTTCTTTTACCATTATTATTATGGTATTGATTATGAAGGCCGGAAATTCTGCAAAGAGTCGTTGTTGCAATCGTTGTTCGTATATCCGTCCAAATACCTGCTGCTCCAAATTTACCGACAGCTGCGAAGTCCTGCGACGACCACCGGACAAAAAGGATGGCAAGGTGGTTGGCCGGATGTCATGTCAGAATCGGAAATGGAGTTGAAAGAGAAAGCAAATGATTATTATCGTATTGAAGTTCATCTGATTGAAGAACATAAAGAATCGGTTCTGAAAGACCTGGAGTCGTTGCTGCTGTTTTTGAAGTCACGAAATATCGTCCCTGTGCTACTCACGCCTCCAAATTATAGCGGATTCAGACAGTACCTGACTGACGAAAAACCCTTCTTGTCGCATGACTCAATTTCAGACCAATTGACGCAGAAATACCGGATCACGCATCTGAATTATTTCTCCGACGACTCTTTCGAAAAAACGGATTTCCACAACTATAATCACCTGAACCGGGAAGGGGCTGCTAAATTAACAAGAAAGATCGATGATTTCATTCGAACATGCGAAGATCCCTTTTCGGAAACGAAGTAATTGAGCCGGCAACAACACATATTTGGTTCCAACTTCATCGTGTCCTGTTTTTCCCGAATAATTCGTCGAGCCGTTCAAAATTTTTCCTGTAAATGATGCCCAATCCCTGGGTGGTTTTTGCCTGATGTTCATAATAGTAGCGGTAATTGTAGTGGCTGTAGAATTTGAGCCAGGTATTTCCTCGCGGCGACAGCCGATATTCCAGGTCAAAATCGCCTATGAAAGGAGGGAGTTCTGTCTCGATGCCGGTCAAACGGGAGTAATCGCGATAGCCGAGATTGCCGTTAAAGATCAGACGATTATCCAACAATTGGCTGGACAGCATGAGTTCCACTTCATTTCCGGTCATGGCCACTTCGTCGGTTGCCCGGATGCGTGTCCCCAATTGCACATTGTCGGTAAAAGAACCAATGATGCCCGACAACGACGACGACAAAGTAGACGAAGCGATGGAGGAGAAGTCGTTGATACTGCGCGAAAATCCGGTAGTTGTGTATTCGGGTGAAGTGTAAAACCGATTCAATACCAACAGATATACAATTTGCCGGTTCATCATGTCGTCGGTGTTGATGTAATTTTTTATCTGCCGCTCCAGGTAGTCGGATTCGGGCACTTCGATATTGAAATTGATGTTGGGATGTTCCAAAGCGCCGGTAATATTCAAAATACAATTGACCGGAACGCTGCTTCTCCCGGCGTAATTCACCAGGTCGGGATTCAGGTCCGACAGATTGGTCGTCGTCGTATAAACGGCATTGATGGCAATGTTAGCGGCGTAAGGATCCCCGTGAAAGGAAACAGTGCTCCCTTCCTGAATGTCGAAATCCCTAAAAATGACTTGTTGGAAACTAAAATTGTATTTTCCACGCTCAATCGTATAGTTGCCGGTCATCCGCAGCGGCACCCGCGTCCCGTATTCCATCTCCAGGTGGCCGTTGCCGTACATCCGAATCTTGTCTCCGGAGGTCGGATCCATGATCAGATCGACCTGAGCGTCGGGCGTAGCCTCCAAGCTTAATTTGAAGCGGACATCCGTATCGTCCCCCGTATTGATGTAGATGGGTTTTTCGTCGAGCAGCGAATGGTATTTTTCGAGCAGCGAAGTGGTATCTTTCCGCTTGTCGACAAACCGGATGAAATCGTGGTTGGAGATATCGCTCTCCTGCATAAAATTGAGCGTCAGCTGCGTGTTTCGGGTGTTTTGCATGGAGACATCGATATTGACGGAATTTTCCGTCCCGTAAATCGTCGCATTGCCTGTCCCGTACACAGTGCCGTAGAAGAAAGGATTCAATGCTTCGGTGGCATTGAAAACATGAAAGTTGTCGAAGACAAGATTCGCATTGTAGGCAAAGTCGTCAAACTGCTGATGCCTGACATAAGCCTGTTTGACGGTTGCCGCCAAGCCGTTTTTGTCATACAGGTTCATGTCTTGGACGGTAATCTCGTTTGGCCTGCAGCGGACGGTGTCCGAAAAAGTATAATAAGTGTTCAGGAAGTCGATGCCGAATCGTCCGTTTCTGACAAAGACATCTCCTTCGATTGTGGGATTATTCAGGTCTCCAAATAACCGCATTTTCCCGGTGAGTTCGCCGGAGACATTTTTCGCAACTTTATTCATGTATTTACGCAGGAACGAAGCATCGGCATTTTTCGCGTCAAACAGGATCGACAGTTCCTCTTTGACCGGATAAATCACGCCGTCGACGCCGACGGTGGTGGTATCGTTTTTGAAGATATTTCCGCGCATCAGGATGCCTTGCAGTTGTTCATCCCACAGACCGTTGAGCGATAATCGTCCGAATACGGTGTTGTTGAAAGTAAAATCGCGGACGTCCAGGTTCGTAGACATCTCCCTGGTTTCGTATACATCCCGCAATTTGATATATCCGGTAGCGTTGCCCTTAAATTCCAATGCCGGAATATTCAATGTATTGAAAATGTATTCCAGGTTCATTCTGTTGAGACTGACGATCAGGCTGTCGCTGGGATTCGGCGCCACCGTGCCTTCAACTTGGATAAATTGGTCTTTGTGTTCAATCCGCAATTTCCTGACCCGGAGTGTTGTCGAATCGATTGTCACCGATGCCGGCAGCACTGACCAGACAGAATCATTCACCGTGATGTCCGTAGGCAGGATATTGATCCGTGTGCTGAGGTCGCCATTGGGTTCCGACCTCTCAAACAATGTGTTGAAAGCGAGCGCCCCGGCATATTGGCGGTCATCGTTGTCATCCCAGTCCAATCGGGTGCATACCAGATCTTCGTTGATGGTTGCCAAACATCTGAATTTCATACGCATATCGTTTTTCTGGAGACTGATGCCGCTGATATTCAGTCGTATGCTGTCTTTTGGATTTTCCAGCAGTATCGTTCCCGACTCCACAATAGCGTTCTTAAAAGCAAACCGGTCGGAATGGATATTGATATAGAATTTATCGTAAATACTGTTGTATTGCCCCGAAATGGTCGATTGTCCGAAGGTGGTGAACGGCAAATCGAGGATGTAAGAAGATTTTTGCAAATCCTCGATGGTGAAATGAATGGAAAAACTGTTCGGAGCGACGTCCACTGGTTTTTGTGGTGTCGGGAATACCGACGGCAAGTAGGCTGCAAGCGTTTGATTGATGGAAGTATTGATGCCTGTCAAAGAATAGATTCCCCGGATTTCGCCGTTGAGGAGATTGGAATGGACGGTAAGTAATTTTTCTGTCTCCAGTTGACTGACATTCAGGTTGAAAGTGTCGAGCGCATAACTACCTCTTTCGGTATTGAACGTCATGTCAGTGAGGTTAATGGCGCCAACCAGGTTGTCGATGCTGTTGCCCGTGAAGTTGGCATTGATGTCGAACGACAGGTTGGAATTTTTGTATTTCTTACTCAGGTTCAAGCGGTCGAGCTTCACACGACGTGCTTCGGCCGAGAAGTCAAATTCCGAGCGTTCTCCCTGCATGACGAACAATCCCCGCGCTGCCAGGTATCCGTCGGGATTGTCGACGCTCAACGTGCCGGAAAAGCTTGAGGGTGTAAACACCCCGTTGAGGGCAATGTCTTCGTAGGAATAATTTTTGTATTCAAAACGTCCCACAGTGGCATCAATCTTTCCCGAAAAAAGCTGTCTGTCGTCTTGCTCGGCATCGACATTGATATTGAAGCTGGCGTTCCCGTAGTCCGAATCGTTCATCAGTTTTCGAATGTCCATGCCGTTTGATGTTATCGAACCATTGACATACAAATGTTTGCGGCGTCCGATATTGATGTCCGTGCGGAGCGTGCCGATGTCGGTCGTGATGATTCCGTAGGCAGTGAGGTTCTGCAAAAGGCCTGAAAGCTCTCCTTCAAATCCGATGTCGCCCATGTGGGTGATTTGCGACGGGAGATTTACCGATTTGTTGCTGAAATTATCCACCAATTGCTGAATATTGGCTGATGAGATAAAAGACTGCTCAATGTTCCCGCGAATGAAAAAGCGTGTCGGATCGGTAATTTTTTCCAGGCTGGCGGTCGCACGAATGATCAACTGATCCTTCTCACGGATGTGGAAGTTGGTGAATTGTAAATGATCGGAATCGCCCGACAAATCGCCGTCGAAGGTCAGCCGGTTCCCGAAGGGTTTGAAAGCAGGCGCAAAGACTGCTAAATCGTTTAATTGCACGTAAGAAGTGCCGACTTTCAGGTTAATATAGGCCTCTTTCAGGAGATTTGTTGAGGCGATGGTGTTTGGATAAAGAATCAGCACATCCTGTAATGCCAACAGCGAGTTCGGGAGTTTCAATTCCAGGCTTTTAACAGTGGTTTTGCGGTTGGTGGAAGTGATATCGAAGGCGATTCGTTGAACGTTTAACCCCGACTTTTCCAGAAAAGATACACGCGATAAATCCGCGTTCAATTCGTCGTTTGTGAACGAATGAATGTGGATGTTCGCCGAAAGCTCTCGAACATGAATGTCGTTTGGATTGAATTTTTCCGTAGTTACTTTTGCATTTTTCACGCAGTAAGTCAATTCTCCGCGACGCAGGTTGACGGTTTGAATCCTGAGTGAGATGTCTTTCGGTTGGTCGGTGGTGTCTTTTCCTGCAAAAGCATCGAGCAGAAACTGGAGGTTGAGCGGTGCGTCGGGGGTGGCTCTATTGAGCTGGATCCGGAAATCAAACAGTTGGATGATGTCGAATTGAAAATGTCCTTTCAGCAAGGGGATAAATTCAAATCCGGCGCTCAGGCGTCCTGCACTAAACAGCGTGTCGCCGGACAGGTCTTCGAGATAGACATCTTTCAAAGTGAGTTTATTGAGCAGATCAAAATTGACTTTTCCGATGGTGACCTCGACGCCCAACTTCTTTCGCAGTATCGCGGACGCTTTCTCCGAGAGTTTCCCTTGGATATACGGAACCTGAAGCAGTCCTGCGGGAATTACATAAAAAAACCACAGGAAAAGCACTATGCCTAATAAGATGTATTTTAGGATTTTCATATCTTTTCTTCCACGACGCTCCAAAAGTAGAAATAAATTGTGAATCCCGCAAATCGGATTCGGATGTAAATGCAAAATGCCTGATTCCGGAATGCGGAATCAGGCATTTACATATCCACTATCAGTGAGATCCACGCCGGATTTCACCGAAGCTGCGTGTCGCTATTCCTTTTGTATCGACATGTAGTAGTAGGCGTAGTAGCCACCTGCGCCAACCACGTTGCCCATGTTGGTGGTGCCGTTGTAAGCACGCGTGACAAAACCGATCTGGGTGTATCCCGTCCAGTTGGTATATCCGAGGGTGCCCTGATCTACAAAGTCGAAGTTGGTCTTGCCGTTTACATCGTGGAAGTTGGTGCTGCGCATGATGTAGGTGCCGGTGGTGGTGTACCACGAGCCGGCGGCGTTCTTTCCGTAGACTAACCAGCGGTGGTCGTAGGACGTTCCCGACACGAGGGTAGTGCCCATTATCTGACCGGCCATGGTCAGGTCGGAAGTTTCCGGGTCGTATTTCCAGATGAGGTCGGCAGTGGCTTCATTTTCCGCCGTCAAGATACCTGTTACGACGTATGTGTTGGCTGCCGTGCCCCGCGTGAGGGTGATGGGCAGCGTGCGGTTGGGCGTTGTGGTGCCGGTACTGCTCGAGTACAGCAGGGTGTAGTTGCCCAGATACCATTCGTACGTCACGGTGGTCGTAACCGGAACGGGGTCGGAGTAGTAGGTGCCGTAGTCGGTTGTCACGATGTAGGCGCGGACATAGCTTGTGCTCTTGATGCCGAGCGGCGTTATCGTGAAACTATAACTGCCCGGAGCAATGCTCGAAGCGGCTATCTTGGTGCCGTTGGCTAAGGTGACGTTGTTGGCGGAACCAAAGACGACGCCCTGTTCAGTGGCTGTAACGTTCTCTGGTTTATACGAGGTGAGGATGCTCACTTCGGCAGAGGTAGCGCCCGGATCGGTGTCTGTCACCTTGATGTTGTCAATCACATTCGCCGTCCGCACGGTACTTTCCGGACCGTAGATCACCTGTCCGTCGGATATCACATAAGGACGCACATAATAGGTCGTTTCGGGCGATAGTCCCGTGATGACGCTGGTGAAAGCGCCCGACCCGCTGCCTTCGCTCTTCGAGGTCGGCAGGTTGGATGTAGGGTTGGGACTGGCGCTCCAGCAGATGCCCCGCTCGGTGATGGTTTTTCCACCATCTATGACTACGCGCACGTAGCAGGTGACACTCGTCATTGTGGGCTTGCCTGTGGAGGTCACAGCGATGGCCGGCGTGCCCTCGTCGTAGGTGGTACAATCTTTTGCTTCGCCATAGATGACTTCCGCGCCCTGAATCAGGAATACCCTGAACCAGTAAGTGGTACCCTTTTGCAGGTTGTTGATCACAACGCTGAAGCGACTTGATTGCGCCTCGGCGTCCACACGGCCGTCATTGACCGTGGGATTGGAATTGGTGGCATAACATACGCCACGTGTGCCGCTGCCTGTGACTTCGCCGTTCACCGTGACCGAGTTGTAAGAGATGTCCTGGAGGTTGGTGGTCACCACCGAGACCTCGACATCATTCTCGTCGTCGCAGGCTGTGAGACCCACCATTGTGAGCGCTCCCAGGGCTATAAGGATATATAAGAACTTTTTCATACGTCAATAATTTAATATTTTCACTGCTTATTTCTTACCAAGCGTACCGCCAACAAAACTGTTCGTCGCGTTGCCTGAAGCATCCACTACATAGAATCCACCGAGGCTGGCAGAAGATCCGGGCGTGTTATTCACCACCCAGTCGAGCTTGAACCGGTTGTTGTTGATATAGTCGAAAGCTTTCTGGTAGGCCGACTTGGTGTTGTTCTCGTTGGTGCGGTCAGGCTGGCGCTGCGTCATGTTGCTGAACGTGTAAATGCCCTGCGCATCAATCGTGATGCCCCAATACCACTGTGCATCGTAACCTGTGCCGGTGGAGTTGATGTAGCGGAATGTTACTTCCAACACGTCGGGCATCGGAAGCCCTGTACTGGCGTTCACTACCTGCGTCGTGCTTTCATTGTTGGTGTAAAGCCGGAAGTCGAGGTATCCCAACGAGCGGCTGCTGAGAGCGTTCAGCTTGGTATTGATGTCATCGTAGATGGCGAGGAATTCTGTGGAGAAGCTGCCGGCAAGCGACACTTTTTCTACGTGGAAGTAGTTGTAATCTTTCTTTGCTCCAAATACGACATCCAGTTCGTAGATCGGTATCTGGTTGTCGTATAGATCGTAGCGATCGCCGTCCTCAGAGACGGCCACATAAAGCTGGCGTGATTCGTCCCACTCAAAGCGCGTGAAAATCTTGCCATCAAACTCGAGATCGAGGCAATAATACGTGCCGTTGAGGTAGTTTTGGGTCAGTCCGTCGATGTCGGCATAGCCGTACAGCGAACCCTCCACCAGTGAGCCGTCTTCAATATATTGATAGGTGAGGCTACGTGATCCCAGGTTGATTTGGATTTTTTGGCCGTTCGAGCCCTCAATCACCGGAAAAGTCATGGCGCCCACGTAGGATTCGAGGTTTTGACGAGCCTTTTCGAGCGCTCCTTCCAAGGCGACAGCCGCTTCAGCAGGCGTGGCGGGCTTCAGTATGGCCGTCGTGCGGTTGTAGCGCCCCCTGAGCAGTATCTCGCCATAGTCTTCAGCCATGAAGTAAAACTCGAAGTCGGAGATTTGGCCTGCCCCTGCTGTGCCGCCCGAAACTGTCGGTTGCGGGTCGCAGACATCGGAGAGGTAACTGCCGGTATCGAATTGCAGCATGGCCATCTGCATCACTTTGATCTGATAGCTCGATTCGTAGAGCGTGCTGTTGAAGTCGGCGGCCATGACCACACGGTTGTCATTCGAGAAGTTCATCCAGAAGCGATAGACGCCTCCGGCGCCGGTATAAATGGTCATTATCCAGCCGTTAGGTGAACCTAACAGGGTGTTGGTGTAGTGATCCACATATTGCTGGAGGCGTGTGTCGCTCGATTCGTCGAACACGCGGTCCATCTTGTAGTCGCAGGAGGTGTTCATGATTCCCGCGAATATGATAAGTAGAAACAATATCTTTTTCATACGTTTGTGAATTTAGATGTTATCCATATATTCCTTGAGGGCGGTTTGCACCAGTTCGTGCATTCCAGGCCTGTCGGGCGATACGGTGTAAAGGTCGATGTCCCATACGTCGTGCAGGTAATTGATGACAATGGTTTCTTTTTGTTGCAACGCCTGACGGGCAGTGATTTCCTTGCCTGCCAACTTCACAGTGTTGTCGGCGGCAGCTACGCGGGCGTTGAACCAGTCGCGGCCATACACCAAAATCATCGACACCATCTCGGCGAAGTCTTCACCGGGGGAGTCGCTGGCGTAGGGAGAGATGTAACCCTTATCGCGTGCAGCAGCATCGGAGACGTTTGTCCACGCCGATTCGTAGGGAGCGATGCCCATGAAACTCTCCGGATAGCGCACGATCTGGTTGAGGGTATGCGTAAACTCGTGGTGGATGGTTTTGAGGATACGCGGCACCAGGTTCTCGAAGCCATAATCGGTGTTGGTGTGATTGGTAGGATCCCACCAGTTCACGCGGTAAATGGTGATCCGGTTACCGCCTTCGGCTTCACCCAAAGTGATGGTGCCGTTGGTGTTGTACCTCGGACTGCCCACCAACACATAGTTTTTGGGTGCATACTGCTTGATGAAGTCAAGGCCCTTTTGCGACTTGTAAGGCTCGATCCATACATCGCGAATGAGTTCCATGACGGGCTGTACAAGCTCTTCCTTGACGGGCACAATGGTGGAAGTGAGGTCTACTTCCCAGGGATTCCAGCGGTATTTTACCGCGATGTTGTAGGGCTTGGTAAATTCTTCCTGGATCCACAGGTCAAGCTCAGTCATTTCGTATTCGTCGCCTCCCAACCCGAATATCGGTTCGGAAGTGTCGAGTGCGTCATCGTCCGTGCAGGAGGAAAATACTCCCAACGAGAGGACGAAAGCAAACATGTAATATATTATTCGTTTCATATTCTGTGAAATTTTAATAGTGATTACCATTCGGGTGACAATAGATTAGTGCGCGGGTTTTGTTCTATGCCTGCCAGCGTCACCGTTTCGGGAATTTGCAATACCCATCGGTCGTCCCCAGGGTAAAGCGTGTTGGAGCGTGAACCAACAGACGGATGCGTCTCGTGGGTGCACTCAATTTTGTAACGTACCATGTCCCAATAGCGCAACGATTCATGCAGGTATTCGGCTTGGCGGCAGAAGAGTATGAAGTGCACGAGCGCTTTCTTCTCGTCGCTCCAGCCCTGCGAGCCGAAGGCGTTGTACTTGTTCATATAGAAATTGCCGTCGCGGACGGTAGCAGCATAGAAGCTCGCGATTTTTGCCAACGTGAGCGCATGTGTCGTTTCGTTGTAGTTGACAATACGCGTGCGGCAAAACAGGTTGAGGTCGGCGATGGCTTCGTCATACTTATCCATACGTGCGTATGCTTCTGCACGGTTAATCAATGCTTCTTCCATACGGAAATATATGTACTCGGTGTGATATACACCTGTGCTAGCATTGATGGTAGTCCGCTTGAAGTAGTAATAAAATTTGGGCACGTAATAGTTGTAGTCGCCAGAGTGGAAAATCTTGTAGGCAAATGCAGCGCCTGTGGGGTTAGCTGCCGACACGGTACGGTTACAGTCGGGACTTGATGTTGCATATCGCCACGAATTGGTGTACATCCCGATGTAAGAAGCGCCGTCAGCTAGCAGCAGATTAGAAGGAGCCGATGTAGAGTTGTAGCCCAACTTGATGTCGGTGCTGCTGGTCATGGTGTTGTAGGTAGTAGTCCACGGATGGAAATTGTTGGTCACAAACACCGCCGCCACGTCGTTTGCAGGGACGTTGGCTCCGGGAATCACTGTGGGTTGGGGCACCACTTTTGAAGCTGTTTCCACTACTTTTGCAAAGTCGCCGTGATACAGGTAATAGCGCGAAGCGAAAGTGTTAGCGGCATACTGGTTGAAGTGGTATTTTGGAACCGAATAGGTATTGTCGGGGCCAATCAGCGACAAACCTTCTTCGAGGTCGGTGCGGATATTGTCCCACAACTGCTCTACGGTGCCGCGATCAAATTGCCGGTGAATTTCCGTTTCCTGCTCTTTCACGTAGGGCAGTCCGGCATTGGTGCTGTTGTTTCCGGCATTGTCCAGATCATAGAATTTACAGAAGATACAAGCCATGAGGAAGTGATTATACGCCCTCAGCGTCAGTCCCTCGCCTTTGTAGTAGGAGAGCAGTTGCTGATCGGCGGTAGGGTCTTTTTCCAGTTCGGCGACTGCGTCGAGCGCACCATTGGCGCCTGCGATCGAAGCCCAGCTACCTACCCAAAACTGTGTGGGCGTGCATTGCGTAGTCTGGTTTTGAACATCTCGCCAGAAGAAACTGTCGCGGTTGGTATCGATACCGCTGCTTGTACCTTCGCCCTTGTCGGTGACGTTGTCTACGCGCGGGTTCAACATCTCGGCATAGTTGTAGTAGGGGTAAGAACCGCCCAACAACATGCCCACTTTATCCACATTGTCGATCTCAGTGCGGTTGTCGGGCACTACATCGAGGTAGTCGTTGCAGGCTGCCAGCATCATTGCTGCGCCCGCCATTATCAATATATATAGATACTTTTTCATATTCCAGATTATTTAAAATCCAACTTTGAGTGAAATAATGTACTGGCGCTGCAAAGGCTGAGCCACACCGCCGGCATTGTAAAATTCGGGGTCTTGCCCGTCGAGCCTCTTGTCGGCATAAAGCATCAGGATGTTATTGCCCGACAGCGACAGGCTTGCGTTCTTCACCCCGCCTGTCCTGGCCAGCCAGTTTCTGGGCAATGCCCATGTCAGCGATACGGTCTTCAGACGAACAAAGCCGCCATCGGCCACACGCACTGTAGAAGCATTGTAGGCCTGATAGGGGTAGGGGGTGTAGCTCACGCCCGTGAAGGAATTGTCGCTCATCATCTGAGACAACTGCTTGGTCCAAAGGGCGGGAACATTGGTGTAGCGTTCGTCGCCGGGCACCGTCCAACGGTCTTTAAATTCGTTGGGCAACGCATCCAGATCGGAATAGCTCGCTTTGAAAGCAGAATAGAGCCGGATCTTGTTGCCGCCCTGGTAAGTGATGAAGGTGTTCAGCGTAAAGTCTTTGTAGCGGATGGTATTGTTGAATCCTCCCGTGAAAGTCGGGTCTACCGAACCTTCATACTTGAGGTATTGCATGTAGGTGTCTACATCGGTGTTCTGCATGTAGATACCATACGATTCTCCACCCAGGTGGTCGATAAACCGCGGCAGGCCGTTCTCTCCATCGAGGCCGATAAACTGCACCGAGAAGAGGCTGCGCAGCGGATATCCCACGATGTTGCCGCCTTCGGGACGGGTGAGGTCGTAGATACGCGGCTTGTATTCCATACGTGTAATCTCGCTGGTGTTGTATCCGAACGGCAGGTTGATGCGCCAACTGAAATTCTTGTTGTTGACAGGCACGAGTCCGAGCGTGAACTCCCAGCCGTGCGATTCAAGGTCGGAATAGTTGGCGTAGCGCGTCCAGTCGCCACTGATGTAGGAGGTCTGAATGCGGTCGAGCAGGTCGTAGTTGTTCTTGCGCCAGTATTCCACCATAAAGTCGATGCGGTTGTTGAAGAGGCTGACATTGTATCCAACATTGAACTGGTACGATTTTTCCCAGGTGAGGCCGGTATTGCCGATGCTCGAGATGGCAATCACCGATTCGGCGTCGCCGCTGCTCATCGGACGGTAGGCGTTCTCGTTGTAATAGATGGTGCTGGAGTTGCCGCGTTCGGGCGCTTGCGCCGAAAGGCCGTAGCTGGTGCGGATATTCATGTGGTCGACCCATTTCGAGAGCGGCTTCATGAACTTTTCTTCCATCATGTTCCAACGGAAGCCTACGTTCCAGGTGAGCAACCAGCGTGCAGTGCTGCCGGCGAGGTTAGAGCCTTCGTAGCGTGCGGTGCCCGACAGGGCGTAGCGCATGTCGTAGGTGTATTCGGTATTGGCGTAGGCTGCCGCAAAGCGGTAGCGCGTCTCGTCCATACCATAATAATATATGCCGGATTCGAGCATCATTTTGAGGATATGGTAGTCATACGAAGGCAATCCGCCCGATTCGTACTGGTAGCCATAGCCGGTGTTCTGACGGTTTTTACGTTCATTGCCCTGAATTTGAATCCCGGTCACGAACGACAGGTCGTGCAGGTCGTTGAAACTGTTTTTGTAGTTCAGCTGGTTGCGCACATCGTACGACCGCAACAGGTTGTCGGTGGTGTTATAGAAACCGCCGTCGGGCAGCACCACGAGCTTCTCCGAATTGGGGTTGTCGGGGTCTGCATAGAGGAAGCGATTCCCGCTAATGATGGTACTGTTGCCGTTGGCACGGTAGGCTTGGGGCATGTTGGAGTTCTCCTTCACGAGATGTTCCCGCTCAGATTTTACGTAGCGAATGTTGCCCATGAACGAGTAGTTCAATGCTTTGGTGAGTTTCACAGTGGCTTCGCCCTGCAGCTTGATATCCATCACGGTGACATTGAGGTTGTTGTTTTCCAACTCGTTGATGATGTTAAACGGGGCATAGTTGCGCTGGAAATATTCCAAGTTGCCATTTTCGTCGTATGCAGTGAGTGCACGCGAAGTGTTTATCGCGTAGCTGAAAGGGTTGATGTCGAAGTCGCGGGTGTATTCGCCGCTCACGACATTATCGCTACGGGTCAGTGTGCCGGGATTTTTCTGTTCGCGGTAGTTGGCAGAGATGTCGAACGCCAGGTCGAGTCGCGATCCCATTTTGTAGTCATTGCGCAACTTGGCGGTATAGCGTTTAACGCTTTCGCCCAATGTCCATCCCGGATCGTCGTAGAAACTGACGGAGGCATACGACCGGGCGTTTTCGCTACCCGATGAGACGCTCAGTGAGTGTTCAGACACAATGGTATTGCGGAAAAGGACGTCAAACCAGTTGGTATTGGCCATGGCATACCGCATGAGGAAGTCGCGTTTGGCTTCGACAGTATTGTCCAGTTGAAAATTAGAGATCATCTGGTACATTTTGCCGTAGATTCCCGAATCGCTATTGTTGAGGATAGAACTGGTGATGAATCCCTTGCGGTTTTCAAGCTCGGTGTAGAAAGCCATCTGCGACCAGGAATCCATGATACTGTAATCGCTGTAGAGCGGCTTCTGACGGATGAAGAAATTGCCGGAGTAAGCAATCTGCGGTTTGCCTTCCTTCCCCTTTTTGGTGGTGACAACGATGACGCCGTTCATGGCGCGTGCGCCGTAGAGAGCGGTGGCCGAGGCGTCTTTCAAGATGTCGATGTTCTCAATGTCGTTGGCATTGAGGCCTGCGACAGCCGATCCGAGTAGGGTAGTGGGGTCGCCGCTGGCCAATTGGTCGTTCGACACGTTGACGATGTCTTCGAGCACCACGCCGTCGATGACCCACAAGGGTTTGTTGTTACCGTAGATTGAAGTTGCGCCGCGAATACGCAGCTTGGGTGCGGCGCCGAAAGTGCCGCTGACGTTCTGAATCGACACGCCCGCAGCCTTGCCTTCGAGCATGCGACTGATGTCTGACATGCCCTCACTGATCAGGTCGTCGGCCTTGATTTTCACGGTAGACCCCGTGAACGTGCGTTTGTCGAGATTCTGGAAGCCCGTCACCACCACTTCTTCGAGTTGGGTGGCGTCTTCTTTCATTGTCACATTAAATACTCGCTGGCTTCCCACAGGGATTTCTTGTGTGATCATCCCGACGTATGTGAACACCAGCACGGAGTTGGCCGACACGGGTGCCGCGAGCGAGAACAGGCCGTCGATGTTGGTGGTGGTTCCGATTGCTGTACCTTTCACAGCGACCGAAACGCCAATCAGCGACTCGCCGGCGGCGTCCTTCACTACGCCGCTGAGTGTAGTTTGTCTTTCCTGGCCGAAGGCCGCTGCTGTTACAAACAGCATGCAAACGGCTAACAAACACCAGATAGGTTTCAATTTTCGCATAATCAATTACTTAATTTAATTTTATTATTCCAATTATATGCGCATTGCAAATTGTATAATGCAAACAGCATATTGTCAGGCCACAAATATACGGACAATTATTTAATTATTATTAAGGTTCTTTTTTTTTTTTTGCAATTCATCTAAAAATTTTTACGAAAAGAGGCTGTTTCTAATACACACAGATGAGGCAGATTATACAGATTTACGCAGATTTTTGATAATATTGATTTATTGATAATTCGCAGATAATTAGTGTCTGTCTATAAAGTAAAGAGTTGTGACGGTTATCCATTCGTAATGATAATTTGGAAAAACCTTACGATGCATTTTTTTTACTATTTTTGTCGCTCAAAAGGCAAAAAAATGGGAATTACACTATTAGGCATCGAATCGTCGTGCGATGACACTTCGGCTGCGGTGATACGCGACGGCATTGTCCTGTCGAATGTTATTGCCGGCCAGAAAGTGCATGAGGCTTATGGCGGCGTGGTGCCGGAATTGGCTTCAAGGGCGCACCAGGAAAATATTGTGCCTGTGGTGCACGAAGCATTGAAACGGGCGGACGTCCGGAAAGCATCGCTCGATGCGGTGGCTTTCACCCGCGGACCGGGATTGCTGGGCTCGTTGCTGGTGGGCGTGTCGTTTGCCAAAGGACTTGCAGCCGCGCTCGACATTCCACTCATCGAAGTGAATCACTTGCAGGCGCATGTCCTCGCGCATTTCATCCGCACCGATGTCTCGGATACCCGTCAACCGAAGTTCCCTTTCCTCTGCCTGCTGGTATCGGGAGGCAACTCGCAGATCATCCTGGTTCGGCAATGGAACGAGATGGAAATCATCGGGCAAACAATCGACGATGCGGCGGGCGAAGCGTTCGACAAATGTGCGAAGGTGATGGGGTTGCCCTATCCCGGAGGCCCGTTGGTAGATCGCCTGGCCAACGAAGGCAATCCACAGGCGTTTCCGCTGAGCAGGCCGAATGTGCCGGAGTACGATTACAGCTTCAGCGGCTTGAAGACCTCATTCCTCTACCTGTTGCGCGACGCATTGAAGACAGATCCCGAATTTATAGCAAAAAACAGAAACGACCTCTGCGCCTGTCTTCAGGAGGCAATTGTGTCGGTGCTGATGACGAAATTGCGGAAAGCGGTCGCCGACTTGCATATCAACGAAGTGGCGCTTGCAGGTGGCGTGTCGGCCAATTCCGGCTTGCGGAAAGCGTTTCGCGAACACGCCGAGCAGTATGGATGGAATATCTACATCCCCCCTCCCGCCTACACGACCGACAATGCCGCCATGGTCGCCATGAACGGCTATTTCAAGTTCCTGAACCGCGAATTTGCCCCCATGGATCTCGAACCTTTCGCCAGAGTTGTGGTATAAAATCATTTTTTTTTTTGTTCGATTTTATAGGTTTTTCCCGATAATTGTATACATTTGTCGAATTTCTAATCAATGAATAACACCGATCGTTCATGAAACGAGCCGGATTTTACGATCACCCGAAGGATGACAATAATACCGTGCGAGTTCCATACGACCTTTTAAAAATAAATTATTGACGTATGAAAAAACAAGATTTTGTATTTGCTTTGTGCTTTGTGTTGCTGTTTCTGCCGTTCTTTTTATTCCCATCATTGTATGATGCGTACAAACAGTTCAACGGCGCCCACGGTTTTATCATGGCATTCCTGAAATTCGGAGTGCTGTCTACCATGGGAGAGATGTTGGGTCTTCGAATCAAGACAGGTCATTACAATGAAGCCGGTTTCGGCATCTGGCCGCGCGCAGTGGTCTGGGGGCTGCTCGGCGTTTGGATCGCCCTCGCCATGAAAGTGTTTGCTGCCGGAGTGCCTCCTGTGATCGATTACATCGGCGTGAAAGGGGTCGCAGCCGCTATGGCAGGCGCGTTTACCTGGCAAAAACTGGTTGGCGCATTCGGCATCAGCCTGATGATGAATACCTGTTTTGCGCCTGTATTCATGACCGTCCATAAAGTCACGGACACCCACATCCTGAACAATGGCGGAAAACTTTCCTGCTTGTTGCAAAAAATTCCGTTCGGCAAGTACCTGGCCAACCTCAACTGGAATGTGCAGTGGGGCTTCGTGTTCAAGAAAACCATTCCCTATTTCTGGGTTCCGGCACATACGGTCACGTTTATCCTGCCTGCCGACTTCCAGGTGTTGTTCGCTGCGCTTTTGGGCATCGTGCTGGGCGTACTGCTGGCCATCGCAGCCGTGAAAGGAAGAAATTGATAAAATAATAGTTATCAACTAAAATAAATACCTTTGATTATATGATTTGGAATGAGACAATGGAGTGTATGTCCCGCGGGGATATGCGCTTGCTTCAGGAAATACGCCTGAAAAAGACGGTCGAACACGTCTATCACAACTGTGAGCCCTATCGCAAACGGATGCAGGAACATGATGTATCACCCGACGATATCCGAAAACTGGAAGACATCGTGAAACTGCCGTTCACGTCGAAAAAAGACTTGCGCGATTTTTATCCCTACGGTTTATTGAGCGTCCCAATTTCGGAAATCGTCCGGATACATGCTTCGTCGGGCACTACCGGCAAACCGATAGTGATAGGATATACCCGCAACGACCTGGGGATCTGGAGCGAAGTGGGCGCACGTTGTTTCACGGCTTATGGATTGGGCAAGAACGATGTGATTCAGGTATCCTACGGCTACGGACTTTTTACCGGAGGGCTGGGCGCCCATGGTGCGGCAGAAAGGATTGGCGGGACGGTGCTTCCGACTTCAAGCGGCAATACCGAAAAGCAAATCCTGCTGATGCACGACTTGGGTACTGCCGGATTGGCCTGTACTCCTTCGTATGCGCTCTATCTGGCGGACGCACTGCTCGATTCCGGCTTCCCACGCGAAGAATTTCAGTTGCGTGTGGGCGCTTTCGGCGCAGAACCCTGGACGGAAGGCATGCGCAAGGAACTGGAAGAAAAACTGCGGATCAAGGCGTACGACATCTACGGACTGACGGAAATTATCGGTCCGGGGGTGGGACATGAGTGCGAATGTCAAAACGGCACGCACCTGTGCGAAGATCATTTCCTCCCGGAAATTGTGGATCCGGAAACCGGCGAACCGCTGCCTCCGGGGCAGATGGGTGAACTCGTCTTCTCTACCATCACCAAAGACGGGATGCCGCTGTTGCGCTTCCGTACACGCGATCTCACGAGCCTCAATTATGAGCCATGCGCCTGCGGACGCACGTCGGTACGCATGTCACGCATATTGGGACGTTGCGACGATATGCTGATCATCCGGGGCGTAAACGTGTTCCCGTCGCAAGTGGAAGCGGTGCTCTGCGATATCCCGCAACTGGAGCCGCATTACAAAATCATTGTCGACAGGGTGAATAACCTCGATACTTTTGAAGTCGAAGTGGAAGTGAATGAGAAATATTACTCCGATGAAATGGCGAAAATGCTCGAATTGCGCAAAAATATCGCTCACCGCTTGCAGAGCGTGCTGACAATCATGCCCGAAGTCAGACTGGTAGAACCCCGCAGCATCGAACGCAGCCAGGGCAAAGCCAAACGTGTGGTAGATAAAAGGAAACTGGTTTAATTGTTAATATAAAAATATAAATTATGATCATCAAGCAATTGTCTATCTTTCTAGAAAATAAGAAAGGAAGATTCACCGAAGTGGCGAAAATATTGGGCGAAGCAGGTATCAATATGACTGCATTCACCGTAGCGGAAAATTCTGAATTTGGAATTCTGCGGCTCATCGTCTCGGATCCCGAAAAAGGCAAACAGGTGCTGAAAGAACATCTTTATGCGGTCACTGCGACGGATGTGGTTTGCATGCAATGCCCCGACCAACCCGGTTCGCTGGCCAAAGCAATGGACATCATTACCAACGCGGGCGTCTTCATCGAATACATGTACGCTTTTACTGCCGGAAACGGGGCGGTGGTCGTGATTCGTCCCGACAACCTGGATAAATGCGTGGAAGTTTTGAACGCCAATAAACTGAAGCTGCTGGCCGCCAGTGAACTTTATAAATTGTAATAAAAAATCGACTTTTGTATTAATAAAGGATAAAAATTTTTTTCATGTCAAAGGGAATTGCTATTTTTGCACGCTAATTTGGATGCTATGAAGCAAAAATTGCTGTTTCTTATTACATTGGTGTTGATTTCGTCGGCATGTGGGGAATTTAATAAAGTATTGAAGAATCCCGACATGATGGCGCGTTATGAATATGCCAAGAAATATTTCAATGAGGGAAAATTCAGCCGCTCGGCTATCCTGCTGGAAGACATCATGCCGATGTTTAAGGGCACCAGCAATGCGGAAGAATCGCTTTACCTCCTTGCGCAGAGCTATTACCGTATGAAAGACTACCAGACGGCAGCGGAATATTTCAAGTCGTATTACACCAGCTATCCCAAAGGAGAATACACGGAATTGGCGCGTTATTATGCGGCCTACGGCTTGTACCTCGATTCTCCGGATCCGCGTTTAGATCAGGCGGATACCTACAAAGCCATCGAACAATTCCAGGATTTCATGGAATATTATCCCCAGAGTGAACGGAAAGAAACTGCCCAGCAAATCTTGTTTGAATTACAGGAAAAGCTGGCGCTGAAAGAGCTCCTGGCAGTACGGCTGTATTACAACCTGGGCGATTATGTGATCGCATATCCCTTTCCCGGAGGCAATTACACTTCCTGTGTCGTTACAGCTCAAAATGCCATCAAGTCTTATCCCTATTCCAAATACAGGGAAGAGTTTATGTATTACTCCATTCGTGCACGTTACGACATGGCCATGCTGAGCATAGACGAGAAAAAGAACCTGCGTTTCAGGGATGTCGTCGACGAATATTATTCCTATATCAACGAATATCCTGAGGGCAAATACCTCAAACAGGTACAGAAAATGTTTGACGAAGCCTCCAAATACATCAAAGACAATCAACAATTATAAAAACGAAACGATAATAATCATTATGGATTACAAAAAATCAACGGCGCCTGCCAATACAATCACCCGTGACATGATGGAAATGTCGGAAAACACGGGAAATATTTACGAAACTGTCCGCATCATCGGTAAACGCGCTAACCAGATCAGTGTGGAAATCAAACACGACCTCGAAAAGAAACTCCAAGAGTTTGCGTCGTATAACGACAGCCTGGAAGAAGTGTTTGAAAACCGCGAACAGATAGAGATCTCCCGCTATTTTGAACGACTGCCGAAAGCGACGCTGGTTGCTACGCAGGAATATGTCGACAACGAAATCTATTACCGCAATCCCGTCAAGGATAAGGATAAATTCGGCGAAGAAATATGATTCAGCGCATCCAAACCGTCTATCTGATACTTGTGGCAGTCGTTATGTCGTTGCAGACATATATTGTTTACTCCGCCGGCGAGTTGCCCGTCTATAGATACCTGGTCCTGTCGCTGTGTGCTTTGTCGGTCATCCTGGCAGTCACGACCATCTTTCTTTATAAAAAACGTTCACTTCAAATCAAATGCGGGTACGTCCTTTTGCTCTTGTTGCTTGCTTTGCTCGCGTTTGCCATCGCATCCAATTTATATCCGAAAGATCGATGGATTCCCGTTGTGCTTGCAGTCGTGGCGCTTGTCTTCGACCTGTGGGCGATCCGAAGAATCGAGAAAGATGACCGGCTGGTGAAATCGCTCGACCGACTTCGGTAAATTGCAATTTACGATTGACAATTTCGGTTGTAAATTGACAACTGTAAGTAGCAATCCGTAATCCGCAGGGTTGAATATGAAGAACCCCTTTATAAAAAACATCTTGAGCCGCGAGATTGTCCGCAACAGTTCGGTACTGCTAAGCGGGAATTTCCTCGGACAAGCGATAGCGTTTGCCGTATATCCCCTATTGACACGAATGTACTCGGAATCGGATTTCGGGATATTCGCCACTTATGCCAGTTTCTATACCCTGCTTGCCACCATCGGTACGCTGCGGTATGAAGAGTCGTTGGTCATTGCCAAAGACGAACAGGAGACGCGTCGTCTTTTTTCTTTTTCTTTCGGTTTCCTGATTTGTTTCTCATTGTTGCTGTTGGTCGTTTTCTGGTGCTTCGGGAGATCCTTTTTTGCCTTTTTCCGGCTGGATGATATTGCGGACTTCCGGTACTATATTCCAGTGTCTGTGATTTTTACCGGATCAATTTTCTTATTGACGAATCTTGCTATCCGTCGAAAGCAATACAAGACCATCGCAAGCGCGGGATTGCTTCAAAACACCGTCAATGCCGGTTCGCGTGTGACGTTCGGGAACTTGGCGCTGACACAAATCGGACTGATCGTTTCCAATGTGCTGTCGCTTGTTGCTGCAACAACGCTGCTGTTTCCGATTCGCAAACGTCTATTTTGGAAAGACAAGTGCATCGATAATCTCAATACTGCATTGAAATACAAGGACTTCCCGATGTATAATTGTGTGCGTTCCGTGATCAATCAAGTTTCGATGAATCTTCCGTTCCTGTATCTGATCGGGTTTTTTGATACCGATCGGATTGGCTTGTTTTCGTTGGCGTTTATCGTATTGACGACGCCAATCAATCTGGTAGTCAATTCGTTGTATTCCGTCTTTTTTGAACGTTTTTCCGCTTCTCAAAAGCAGGGCGTATCGGCCATGCCCTTGGTGAAAAAGTATTGGAAAGCGATGGTTATCTATGTTTTACCATTATTTATACTCGCATTTTTTATTGCCAGACCGTTGTTTCCCATTGTTTTCGGTTCGCAATGGCTGACGGCAGGCTCCTATTTCACATCTATGTTGCCATGGGGATTCCTGATGCTGTTTATCTGTCCTTTTTATTCGGCGTTCATCGTTTTCAGGAAGCAAAATATTTTTCTTGTGATAGAAATTTTATATTTACTCGTTCGTTTTATTGCATTGTTTGTCGGAGTGAAATATGGCGATTTCCGACTTTGCGTCCTGCTTTTTACACTCGCGGGGATTATTTTCTCCTGCTTATATATTACAGTCATCGGTATTATTTTGCGAAACGAAATTAACAAATCACGTGCGGATGAATAAAAAAATATATTACCAAAGGACGCTTGTCCGGCTGACAAAGATTGAATTGGCATTGTATATCAAAGGAGGCGACCCCACGGCGACAATACAATGGAAGCGACTTGGGGTGTACTTGTGGCGGGCGATGCTATTTTGTTTCAAATGGATGCCGGTGTTTTTTAATATATTGACATTCAGGAAGGCTTATATTCCCAATGTCGGTTTTTCAGTCACGACCCGCTGTACGCTGAAATGCAAACATTGCGATCACTATATCCCTTTCATCGAAGAGCCATACCATGAAACGATCAGTTTCGAGGAATATAAAACCTATCTCGACCACTTATTGACAGATGCGGAAAAGATTTATGAATTGCGATTGTACGGAGGCGAACCGTTGATTAATAAGGATTTGTCGAAGATGCTTTTGTATTCGCTCGAACATCCAAAGACCGTAAGGGTGAATATTGTGACCAACGGTACTTTGCATTTTTCCGACGAATTGGTATCCATCCTGAAACAGTTTCCCGCAAAGGCTACCGTTTACATATCGAATTATACCGCCAACAAATCGCTGTCGCCCCTTTTGAAGACGGACAAGATTGTGGAGCGGTTGAAGAACGAGGGCATCGCTGTCGTTTGCAACAAGCAATTATGGTGGGGGGTGACGGCGCCGCTGGAACGCTATTATCGAACAAAAGAATCCAACATTCACTATTTTATGGAATGTCTGAAACTGATCCATTGTTATCATGTGCGAGGCGGAAAACTCTTTGTATGCCCGCGCGCCGGGACTTTCGCTCTGCGCGATATTTATCGCCGGTTCTTTCCGCCTGCTCCGGAAATTCAGGAGAACAAAGAATACATCGACTTGTCGCGTCCCGTCACGAAACAACAGCTATTTACGCTCTTCGGAAATGATTTTTTCAATGCCTGCGACTATTGCAATAATGTGGCCGAAACCAATGGCGAGAAAGTCGTTCCGGCGCTACAGGTAGAAAGTGAGTCGAAAGTTGAAAATTCACAAGGCAACTGTTAGTGTCAAATTCTCAATACCCTCTCAGGAACCTCACAAATTTGTCGAAGTTGATATAGGGCGAATAACGCATGCCTTGACGCATACGACCGCTTCTGTCGATTTCAAACACCCGATCGACGGTGACGCCCAGCCCGTTCCATACATCAATATCTGCGCCGACCGAGAACATGTTAAATGCAGGAGAAAACGGGATCATATTCGAAGGCAACTGGTTGTAGAGCGAATGATTGTATGTTCCGTGAAGCCTGATCCGGTCGTGCACTTCGTAAGCGAATCCTCCGAATACTTGGGAGGTGATGTTTGATTTTGCCGGCCAATTCGGGGCGATGATATTTTGGACGTACGATAAATTATGGTATTGTGTAAAGCTGACGCCTCCATAAAGGAAAAAACGGTCCGACAGTCGGTAGGTCATTGTGGGGGAAAACGTCGTGGTAGCCCCCAATACCGGCAATTCCCAACGTGAAGGATTGATATTGAACTGCAGATCCTCTGTGAATAATATCGGGAGAATCGGCTTTTTCGCTTCAGAAGGTTTTTTGATGAAATTCAGGTGATCCCAATTGCGCAGATCTAAAGCCGGTGTTATTTTTTCCGACATGCCTGCAACGGTGAGTGAGGTGAGCCTGAACAACGTGGAATCATGATTCAGGGGATGAAACTCCGGAATCGCTTTGAAGGCGATTGTAGTGTCGATAGACAATTCCTGCGCCGACAGGACGTGACCGGCCATACAACAGCAAATACAGCATATAACAGAAAAATGCTTCATATATAATATATGGTATGACATACAAAGGTAATCTTTTTTTCTTGATACTTTCCTTTTTTTTCTCTAATTTTGTAATGACGAAACGGGCAGGTTCGGTTGCCTGTTAAGTAATGATATGTACATCAGATGAAACGAGCATGATTTTCAAACATCCTAGTTGATGACAAAATGACATGCGAGTTCCATACGACCTTTTAAGAACAAATTTTGGACGTATGAAAAACAAAAAGTGGGTTTGTGTCTTACTGTTGTTGTTGATAGTGCTTTTGTTTTATGCCAACCTGATCATCGGATCGGTGAATATACCTGCCGACCGGGTTATGGCGGTGTTGACGGGGAAGTCGATAGAACGCTCTGCCTGGATCGATATCATCCTGTATTCGCGTGTTCCCCAGGCGGTAACCGCCATGTTGTCGGGCGCCGCGCTGGCAGTAAGCGGATTGATGCTTCAGATCTTGTTTCAGAATCCGTTGGCCGGACCGTCGATTCTCGGCATTACCAATGGTGCAACGCTAGGCGCGGCGCTGGTGATGATGTGTTTCGGCGGAACATTGGATCAATACGCCTGGTGGCTTCCCGGTGGCAGTCTGTCGGTGGTGGTGGCCGCTTTCGTCGGTGCCTTGGCGGTGTTGTCGGTGATCGTCTATTTCTCTACAAAAGTCAAAAACAATGTACTGGTGTTGATCATCGGAATGATGGTAGGCTATCTCGTCTCGTCCATCATCGCCATCCTGAACTCCGTAGCGAATGCGGAAAACATCCAACTGTTTGTCGTGTGGGGATTGGGGAGTTTTTCTGGCGTCTCTGTCAAACAATTACCCTTCTTCAGCATCACGGTCACGCTGGGATTGATGTTGTCGCTTTTGCTAATCAAGCCGCTCAATATCTTGTCGCTCGGCGAACGGTATGCCTCCAATCTGGGGATTCATATCAACCGCACCCGTGTGTTGATTCTTTTGTGTACGGGATTGTTGACGGCAATTGTGACCGCCTATTGCGGACCGATCGGTTTCATCGGATTGGCAGTGCCGCATCTGGCGCGTCTGGTATTGAAGACCGCCGATCAGCAATTTTTATTGCCTGCGGTCATCTTGTCGGGAGCGGTAGTTGCGTTGTTGTGTAACTTATTGACGGCGATTCCTTTCCGCAACGGCTTGTTGCCTCTGAATGCCGTCACGCCGATGTTGGGGGTGCCTGTCATTATTTACGTGATAGTGAACAGGAAAAATCTGGCGCAGTTTAATTAGGAGTCAGGAATTAGGAATTAGGAATTAGGAATTAGGAATTTAATATTCGATATTATGAAGATAACATTTTGTGGAGCGGCTCAGACCGTAACGGGGAGCAAGCATCTGATTACTTTAAATAATGGTAAGAAGGTATTATTGGATTGCGGCATGTTTCAGGGGATGGGAAAAGACACGGATTCCCTGAACCGGAATTTTGGATTCAATCCGTACGAAATCGACTATGTGGTTTTATCCCATGCGCATGTAGATCACAGCGGTCTGTTGCCGCGGTTGGTGAAAGAAGGATTTAAGGGCAAGATTTATGCCACTTCCGCGACGATTGATATTACGAAAGCGTTGTTGCTGGATTCGGCCTACATACAGAAGCAGGATATTCATTTCTTGAATAAGAAGCGATTGGAAGAGGGACGTCCTTTGCTGCAACCGTTTTATACGGAAGAAGATGTACGGAAGACATTTGAGTTTTTTCATCCGGTGGATTACAATCTGCCGTATGCGATCGACGAAGATGTTGAGATTCAGCTTTTTGATGTCGGGCATATCATCGGGAGCGCCACGGTATTTTTGAAGATCAAAGAGTCGGGACGTGTTTTCAGGATTGCGTTCAGCGGCGATGTGGGTCGTTACAGAGATCCGATTCTTCGTTCGCCGCAACAATTTCCGCAGGCGGATTATATCATCCTCGAATCGACCTACGGCAATAAAATCCATGGTCCGATTGAGACTTACGCCGAAGACCTCAAGCGCAACATTCAAGAGACTTGCATCGGCAAGAAGGGCAAGCTGATCATTCCGGCTTTCAGCGTGGGACGCACACAAGAATTGCTGTACGCGCTGAACGAATTGCACCTGAACGGCGAATTGAGTCCAATCGATTGCTATGTCGACAGTCCGCTGTCGACCACGATTACCGAGATTGTCAAAAGTCATGCGGAATGTTTTAACAAATCGGTGCAAAAATTGATGAAAAAGGATTCGGATCCGTTTTATTTTCCGGGATTGCGTTACATCACCGATAAGCGCGATTCGCAGGCATTAAACTTCAATACCAAACCTTGTGTGATTATTTCCGCTTCGGGAATGGCAGAAGCCGGACGGGTCAAACACCATATTGCCAATAGCATCGAAAACTGGCGCAATACCATTTTGTTGATCGGCTATTGCGAACCACAATCTTTGGGAGCACGCTTGAAAACACATCCGGAAGAAGTGGGAATTTTCGGCAATCGTTATCAAGTCAATGCGACGATTCATACGATCAATTCCATGAGCGCACATGCCGATTACAACGATTTGTGCCAATACCTGGCCTGCCAGGATTACGCCGAAGTAAAACAGTTGTTTATCGTGCATGGTGAGCCGGATGTGCAGATGGATTTCAAAGTCCGGTTGATGAAAAAAGGATTCAAGGATATCCTCATTCCAGAACAGTTTCAAGAGTGTGGACTGACTTGATTAAACCCTGAGAAAGTGGGAAATGGCCATTCCGAAAATAAAATTATGTTAAAAAGTTTGGTGGTTCAGAAAAACAATTTTATATTTGCAATAATATAAAAGCGACGAAATAAACGTCTTTGGAAAACATAGCCGCATTATGTCGATTGGGAAACTCATCAAAATAATGCAATATTCCGAGACAAGCTCTTACCGGGAATGGCGGGCCGCGCCCTAAGGGGTATGCTTCGCACGGCGGATTACAAACACGGTAAAGCACTCAAATCCTGTCATACGGAGTTTTGTCATATCTACTATGCGGCTTTATAAAAGGGTATTCTTAGGGATGCCCTTTTTTATATCTTTTCCGAAATCATATCGTCGAAGAGTGAATAGAATCTAAATAATTTGTTGAAAATATGAAGATAGCGATCGTGGGAACAGGCTATGTCGGGCTGGTCAGCGGAGCCTGTTTCGCCGAGATGGGCACCGATGTGGTCTGTGTAGATACGGATGCTCAAAAAATCCGCGGATTGCAACAGGGGATCATTCCGATTTACGAACCGGGGTTGGAAGAGATGGTGAAACGCAACCAAAGTGCCGACAGACTTCAGTTTACGACTGACCTGGAGTCGGTGATGGACGGTCTGGATATCATTTTTTGTGCGGTCGGTACACCCGCCGCCGACGATGGAAGTACCGACCTGTCGTATGTGATGCAAGTGGCAGCGACCATCGGCCGTCTGCTGAAGCATTATGTATTGGTGGTCACGAAAAGTACGGTTCCTGTCGGCACCTCCGAATTAATCAGGGCTGCGATTCGCAAGGAACTCGACAAACGCGGCGTGGATTTGCCTTTCGATGTGGCATCCAATCCGGAATTTCTGAAAGAAGGCGCTGCCATCAAAGATTTCATGAGTCCCGATCGGGTGGTGGTAGGTGTCGACTCCGAACATGCGAAAAAAATAATGAGTACGCTCTATCATCCGTTCCTGTTGAATAATTTTCGGGTGATTTTTATGGATATCCCATCGGCAGAGATGACGAAATATGCGGCGAATGCCATGCTGGCCACGCGCATCAGTTTTATGAATGACATCGCAAACCTGTGCGAAGTGGTCGGAGCGGATGTGAATATGGTGCGAAAAGGCATTGGTACGGATGCACGGATTGGCGGAAAATTTTTGTATCCCGGATGCGGATACGGAGGCAGTTGCTTTCCGAAAGACATCAAATCACTGATTAAAACGGCAGAAAATAACGGCTATTCCATGCGCGTGCTGAAAGCGGTCGAACAGGTGAACGACGACCAAAAGAAAGTGCTGTTCGGTAAATTAATGCGCTATTTCAATGGCCATATCCAAGGAAAACGTATCGCCATCTGGGGCTTGACTTTCAAACCGGAGACGGACGATATCCGTGAAGCGCCGTCGCTGGTGTTGATCGATCAGATCCTTGCCGCGGGCGGGAAGGTGATCGCTTACGATCCGGTGGCGATGACGGAAGCCCGACGCCGGTTGAACGATGCCGTAGAATATGCGGAAAATATTTACCGGGCTGTGGAGGAAGCCGACGCTTTGATTGTTGTTACCGAATGGAAACAATTTCGTTTGCCATCATGGGACGTCATCAAAAGTCGGATGCGCACGCCGGTGGTGTTCGACGGACGGAATATTTATGAAAAAGCGGATTTGTCGGAATACGGATTTGATTATTATGCCATCGGGAAATAATTTTGTAAAAAACCGCCTTTTCTTGCAGTGATTCAATAAAATTCTTCGATTTGTTAAGAAAAAAAGGTTGTTTTTTTGTTTCCAATTGACTAATTACTATTTTTGTGTGGAATTTTGGCGGATTATGACTGAAGCTCAAAAAAAAATGTGGATAGAATTTGATACCAAGGTTCGGCTGCTGATGTTTATGTATAACGATCTTAAACAGGAAAAAGCCGAGCTGTTGAAACAAATGTCCGAAAAAGAACAGCAAATGGAATCTACATTGCAAGAGTTGAAGTTGTTAAAAACCAAATACGATAATTTGCTGACCGCCCGTGTTGTCGTGGCAAAAGCCGGTGACAGCAAGAATGCGAAACAACAATTATCGAAGCTAGTGCGAGAAGTCGAAAAGTGCATCGCTTTATTGAATGAATAATTGACCTTGCAATGAATGATGAGTTCGGAATAAAAGTGAATATCGCCGGTAAAGATTACAATGTTCGTTGCCTCAGGAGCGAAGAATTATTATATCGAAAAGCGGCAAAACAGATACGTGACAAGATACTCCAGTATCGAGTCACATACCCGAACGCCGGATTAGAAGAAAAAGATTTTCTAGCTATGGTGGCTTTACAACTTTCATTAGGTGATGTGACGATGAAAGTGAATGAAGATGTATCACCGTTATTTGAACAATTGGGAGAATTGGATCTTCATTTAGACGAATTTATCAAGTCAAACAAATAGACTTTCTATGCGACTTTAATACGCACTGCTACGCTTTCCTAAAAATAGTGTTTTTCGGAAAGTAGAGTGGTGTTTTTTTATTGTGATACAAAATAAATAAATAAAAATAAATAGATATTAATTAAATAGATTACGGATTATGGAAATAATAAAGATTACGGATATAATAATAGGAGTGGTTGCTTTGATCGTGGGGATGATCCTCATGTTTATCATCACGAGGGTGATCATGAAATCAAGAAGCCGTAAAGTCATCGAGGATGCCCAAAAAGAAGCCGAAGCGATAAAAAAGGACAAACTACTGGAAGTAAAAGAGAAATTTATCGGATTAAAGGCGGATTTAGAGAAACAGGTGAGCGCCAGATATGCGAAAATCCAATCGCAAGAAGCCAAGCTCAAACAACGAGAATTGATCCTGAATCAAAAACAGGAAGATCTGCAGAAAAAGAAAAATGAGACGGATCTGGTTCGCGAAAATCTGGATGTCCAACTGGAATTGGTAGACAAGAAAAAACAGGAACTGAATAAAGTCCACAAATTGGAGATCGAACGATTGGAAGCGCTTTCGGGATTGTCGGCAGACGAGGCGAAAGAACGGATGGCAGAATTGATGAAGGAAGAAGCGAAAAGTCAGGCGCTGGCCTACATCAACGAAATCATGGAAGAAGCGAAAATGACGGCCAATAAAGAAGCAAAAAAGATTGTGGTACAGTCGATTCAACGTGTGGCTACCGAAACAGCGATCGAAAATGCCATCACCGTCTTCCACATCGATTCTGACGAAATCAAAGGCCGGATTATCGGACGTGAAGGGCGTAACATTCGAGCGCTGGAAGCTGCCACCGGCATTGAAATCATTGTCGACGACACCCCCGAAGCGATCATCTTGTCCGGATTCGATCCGGTACGCCGCGAAGTCGCTCGTTTGGCACTTCACCAATTGGTGCAGGATGGTCGCATTCATCCGGCACGCATCGAAGAAATCGTGAACAAAGTCAAGAAACAAGTCGAAGAAGAAATCATCGAAACCGGCAAACGGACGACCATCGATTTGGGAATCCATGGCTTGCATCCGGAATTGATTCGCATGATCGGCAGGATGAAATACCGTTCTTCGTACGGACAGAATTTATTGCAACATTCTCGTGAAACCGCAAACTTGTGTGCAATCATGGCGGCTGAATTGGGCTTGAACCCCAAGAAAGCCAAACGCGCCGGATTGCTGCACGACATCGGCAAAGTGCCCGACGACGAACCGGAACTGCCACATGCCATCCTGGGAATGAAACTCGGCGAAAAATACAAAGAGAAACCGGATATCTGCAACGCCATCGGTGCGCATCATGACGAGATAGAAATGACCAGCCTGTTGGCGCCGATCGTGCAGGTGTGCGACGCCATATCGGGCGCACGCCCCGGTGCACGCCGCGAAATCGTGGAAGCCTACATCAAACGCTTGAACGACCTCGAACAGTTGGCTTTGTCCTATCCCGGCGTGGTGAAGACTTATGCAATCCAGGCAGGGCGTGAATTGCGCGTCATCGTTGGAGCGGACAAGATTGATGATTTACAAACGGAAAACTTGTCGAACGAGATCGCAAAGAAAATCCAGGACGAGATGACCTATCCCGGACAAGTGAAAATAACGGTTATTCGCGAAACGCGGTCGGTTGCTTTTGCCAAATAGCGAAAGCATAAAATCAAACAAAAAGAGATGACCGTTACGATAATCAAATACAATGCCGGAAATATCTATTCGGTGGAATATGCCTTGAAACGATTGGGCGTGGAGGCCTTGATTACTTCGGACAAAGAAACGATTTTGGCTTCCGACAAGGTGATCTTTCCCGGAGTAGGCGAGGCGGGTACCACCATGCAGCACCTGAAAGCGACCGGTCTCGACCGCTTGATTGTCGATTTGAAGCAACCGGTGTTGGGGATTTGTTTGGGAATGCAGTTGCTGTGCCGTGCTTCGGAAGAAGGAAATGCCAATTGTTTGAACATCTTCGATGTCGAGGTTAAACGTTTTATTCCTCACAAACACGAAGATAAAATTCCACACATGGGATGGAATAACATTTGGAAATTTCAATCTGCATTGTTCACGGGATTGACGTTGGGCGATTATGTGTATTTTGTGCATAGTTATTATGTCCCGCTGAATGACTATACCATCGCGGAGGCAGATTATATCCTGCCGTTCAGCGCTGCCATACAAAAAAATAATTTCTATGCGACACAATTCCATCCTGAAAAGAGTGGAAAAGTGGGCGAACGGATTTTGCAAAATTTTATAAATCTATAAATATTATTCCTTATCAGGTATGATTGAGATTATTCCGGCGATAGATATTCTTGAAGGCAAATGTGTCAGGCTTTCACAAGGAGACTACAATCAGAAGATTGTATACAACGATGATCCTTTGGAAGTAGCGAAACAGTTTGAAGATTACGGAATCCACCGCCTGCATCTCGTGGATCTGGATGGGGCGAAACAGGGACGGGTGATCAATTACTCCATACTTAATAAGGTTGCCTCTCGCACTTCGCTGGTAATCGATTTCGGAGGCGGCATCAAATCGGATACCGATCTGGAAATTGCGTTCGATAACGGTGCGTCGATGGTGACCGGAAGCAGTGTCGCCGTGAAAGAACCGGCGCTTTTCGAGTCTTGGATTTCCAAATTCGGAGCTTCACATATCATCTTGGGAGCCGATTGCCTCCACCAAAAAATCGCCGTCGCCGGATGGACAGAAGCGACCGAAGAAGAAGTCATCCCGTTTATCCATAAATGGCGGGCAAAAGGCATTAAAAAAGTGATCTGTACCGATATTTCCAAAGACGGCATGCTTAATGGGCCGGCCATGGAATTGTACAAAAATATCCTTCAAACGCAGTGGGATATTCACCTCATTGCCAGCGGCGGCGTCTCTTGCCTCGAAGACCTGGTGGCGCTCCATGAAGCCGGTGTGCCGGGTGTGATTATTGGTAAAGCGTTGTATGAAGGAAAAATTCGATTAAAAGACTTGATTTCATTTTTATAAACAGTTGGAAGTGTAGTTCATGTTAGCAAAAAGAATCATTCCATGTTTGGATATAAAAAACGGGAAAACGGTGAAAGGAGTCAATTTCATCAATTTTCGCGATGCCGGCGATCCGGTGGAGTTGGGCTGTGTATATAGCGAACAAGGCGCCGACGAACTCGTGTATCTGGATATTACCGCTTCGCACGAAGGTCGCAAAACCTTCACGGAATTGGTGAAACGTGTGGCGGCGACCATCAGCATCCCGTTTACGGTAGGCGGTGGAATTTATGAACTGCAGGATGTGGATCGCTTGTTGAACGCCGGAGCCGATAAAGTCTCCGTCAATTCTGCAGCGATAAAAAATCCCCATTTGATCGAGGAAATAGCGATGCATTACGGAACGCAAGTATGCGTCGTGGCGGTGGACGCCAATATAGAAAATGGCCAATGGCGCTGCTATCTCAATGGCGGGAGGATTCCGACCGACAAGGAGTTGTTTGCCTGGACCAAAGAAGCGGAAAATCGCGGTGCCGGTGAGATATTATTCACGAGTATGACGCACGACGGAGTGAAGGCAGGATATGCCAACGAGGCCTTGGCGATGCTTTCCGATAATCTGAATATTCCCGTCATTGCTTCCGGAGGCGCCGGTTGCATGGAACATTTCCTGGATGTGTTTGCGATCGGGAAAGCGGATGCCGCCCTGGCAGCCAGCGTTTTCCATTTCGGAGAGATCCGCATCCCGGAATTGAAGCGTTATTTGAGTGAAAAAGGCATCGCAGTTCGGGAAACGTGATGTAAAACTAATAGAAATTGGATGATGCAATTAGATTTTGAAAAGATGAACGGGTTAATCCCGGCGGTAATACAGGATGATCAGACGAATAAAGTCCTGATGCTCGGATATATGAGTCCTGAATCGCTCCGGCAAACGATGGAGACGGGCTTGGTTACTTTTTTCAGCCGGTCAAAAAATCGGCTGTGGGTGAAAGGTGAACAGAGCGGCAATTTCCTGAAAGTGGTGTCCGTGACGGAAGATTGCGACCATGACACGCTGTTGATCAAGGTCAATCCGGTCGGTCCGGTCTGTCATACAGGTGCGGATACTTGTTTCAATGAAAAAAATGAAGAAGACATCCTGTTTTTGAAATATTTGCAAGATTTTATCGACTTGCGGCGCCGAGAAATGCCGGAAGGATCGTATACCACTTCTTTGTTCAATAAAGGATTGAGCAGGATTGCACAGAAGGTAGGGGAAGAAGCGGTGGAAACCATCATCGAAGCGATGAATGGAAACGATGAACGGCTGATCTATGAAGCTTCCGATTTGATCTACCATCTGATAGTACTGCTGACTGATAAGGGTTATCGCATGGAAAATATTGCAAGAGAATTGAAATCCAGGCACAAAAAGTAATCGGCAACATGGAAGACGATTTATTGATCAAATATAAGGATGTAGAAATTTGCCGCGATGAAAACGTGATTTTCCGAGGGGTGGATTTGGAATTGCGGAAAAGTGAATTCTTATACATCATCGGGAAAGTCGGATCCGGGAAAAGTACATTGCTTAAAACAATTTATTGTGAAATGCCTGTAAACAAAGGATCGGCATTCGTGTTCAACTACGATTTGAACCGGATAAAGAATCGGGAAATACCCAAATTACGTCGGCAACTCGGAATCGTTTTTCAGGATTTTCAATTACTCACCGACAGGTCTGTGATGAAAAACCTGGAATTTGTATTGAAAGCCACCGGCTGGAAAGAAAAAAACGCAATCCGCTCCCGAATAGAAGCAGTATTGATGCAGGTGGGGATGTTGAATAAGAGTTACAAACTACCGCATGAACTGTCGGGAGGCGAACAGCAGCGTATTGTGATTGCCCGCGCTTTGCTTAATTCTCCCAAACTGATTCTGGCGGACGAACCGACGGGCAACCTGGATCCTGAAACCAGCAGCCAGATTGTCAGGTTGCTGCACGATATTCGCGAAACGGGAACTTCCGTCATCATGTCGACGCACAACTATAATCTGGTGCAAAGTTTTCCGGCTGCGGTCAGACAATGTCGCGACGGCAGGCTGGAAGATTGTGTTATTTAACATTAAATTATTGATAATGAAAGTATTAAAATTTGGAGAAACATCCATTGGTTCGGTTGAACGGATCAAAGAGATGGTGCAGCTGATCCGGAATCAGGCAAAGATCGTTGTGGTTTTTCCTGCGATGCCGGGCGTCGCTGATGCCCTGAAGGACATTTCGGAATACCTGTATAAGAAAAATCCCGATGGGGCCAATGAACTGATCAATCAATTGGAGCAACAAATTGCCAATCATATTTCTTCACTTTACGAGGCAGATTCGTTCCGCAGCAAGGCGTCTGCGTTGTTGGAACGGCAATTCGGTGAAATCCGTTCGTATACGAACGACTTGTTTACATTATTCGAAGAACGGGCATTGACGGCACAAGGTGTATTGATTTCTACACAATTGATTCAACTGTATCTGGAAGAACAAAACATCAATTCTGTATTGCTTCCGGCATTGGAATTTATGCGTACCGATAAGAATGCAGAACCCGATCCGCAGTATATCAAGGAAAAATTGACCCAATTGATCGAGACTTATCCCGAAGTTGCCGTTTTCGTCACACAAGGAAGTATTTGCCGGAATGCCTATGGCGAAGTCGACAACCTGGAACTTGGCGGCGATTACAGCGCATCGCTTATTGGGGTGGCCCTCCGTGCAGAGGAGATTCAAATCTGGTCGGATGTCGACACGATGCTCAACAACGATCCGATGTATGTGAAACAGACATCGCCCGTACGGAATCTGCATTATGAGGAAGCCGCAGAACTCGCGTATTTTGGTGCGAAAATATTGCATCCGGTCTGTATTTTGCCTGCTCGGTTGAATCATATCCCTGTCAGATTGTTGAATATCAACCGGCAAGATGCTTTGGGGACTGTAATTTCCGGTCAGATGGACAAGGGATCTATCAAGGCGATCGCGGCGAAGGACAATATCACGATGATCCGGATAAAATCGGGACGCATGTTGTTGGCGTATGGTTTTCTACGCAAGGTGTTCGAGATTTTCGAACGATACCGGACTGCGATTGACCTGATCGTTACGTCCGAAGTGACCGTTTCGGTGACCATCGACAATCAAAAACGGTTGACTGAAATTGTCGATGAATTGAAGAAATATGGAACCGTGACCATCGACAATGAAATGACCATCGTTTGTGTGGTTGGGGATCTGAAGTGGAACAATGTGGGATTTGAATCGCAGATAATCAATGCGTTCAAAAATATTCCCGTGCATATCATTTCTTATGGCGGAAGCGATTATAATGTTTCGTTTTTAATTAAATCCATCGATAAAAAGGATGCTTTACAAGCCTTGAGCGATGCTTTGTTTTAGCATCGAAATATTAATTCATCTTAATTTATTTAATAAATAACACATAAATAATGACAGGAGCATTTCCAATAGAAAAAATCAAGCAGCTGGAAACACCGTTTTATTATTATGACGTCGCCCTGTTGCGACAGACATTGACAAATCTTTCGGAAGAATCGAAGAAATTTGGTTACCATATTCATTATGCGGTAAAAGCCAATTCCAACCCACGTATCCTTTCCATCATCCATGAATATGGATTGGGTGCCGATTGCGTGAGCGGCGGAGAAATACAAGCAGCATTGGATGCGGGTTTCCCTGCCTCGTCCATTGTTTTTGCTGGAGTGGGAAAAGCCGATTGGGAAATCAATCTGGGATTGGATCAGGATATTTTTTGTTTTAATGTTGAGTCGATCCCTGAATTGTCTGTGATTGACGAACTTGCGAAAAAGAAAAATAAGATCGCTTCCGTCGCTTTGCGTATCAATCCGGAAATTGATGCGCATACGCATCACCACATTACTACCGGAATGAAAGAAAATAAATTCGGTATCAATCTCAGTCAGTTGGATGAAGTGTTGCTTCATTTGCAAAGATGCACTGCGGTTCGCCTGATAGGGATTCATTTCCATATCGGTTCGCAAATCCTGGACATGGAGGTTTTCCAACAGCTTTGTAAACGGTTGGGCGATATCCTGCATTTCTTAGGCGATCGGAAAATCGTGGTTGAAAACATCAATTTTGGCGGTGGATTGGGGATTGATTACGATCATCCCGAACAACATCCCGTTCCTGATTTCGGTTCGTATTTCGAGGTGTTTCATCGACATTTCCACCCGCAGCCGAATCAACAGGTGCATTTTGAGCCTGGGAGGTCTGTAGTCGGTCAGTGCGGTTCGTTGATATCGAAAGTGTTGTATATGAAGGAGGGATCATCCAAAAAATTCGCGATTTTGGATGCGGGTTTTACGGAATTGATTCGTCCCGCATTGTACGAGGCTTCGCATAAAATAGAAAATATCACTTCGGATGCCTCGCAGGAAAAATACGACGTCGTTGGGCCGATATGCGAATCTTCGGATTGTTTTGGGAAAGACGTTTCTTTGAATCAAGTCAATCGGGGTGATTTCATCGCGATTCGTTCTGCAGGCGCCTACGGTGAAGTGATGGCGATGCAGTATAACTGCCGAAAATTGCCCAAAGCGTATTTTTCGGATTTGATATAGATGGATGAAGTTGAATCTTTTAATTGCTAGTTGTTTCTAATGAATTTTCAGTTGGATATCGTTGAAATCATTTTACTTTCGGGACTGGGGTTGTCGTTTCTGATTCAGATGATCTATTATCTCGTATTCTATTCCAAGCCGTTACGTTTTCCAAAGAAAGCGGGCAATGAGCAGATTTCGGCTTCGGAAAATGCAAAATCGCCCGTTTCTATCGTGATTTGTTCCAGAAATGAGTCTCAGAACCTGGCGCAATATTTACCTTTGATCTTGGAACAGGATTATCCGCTCTATGAAGTGATTGTCGTGAATGACGGATCGACCGATGAAAGCGACCAGGTGTTGAGTGATTTGGAAGAAAAGTACAAACATTTATATACTACGTATATACCTGAAGATTCAAAATACCTGAGTCGTAAGAAATTGGCGATGATGGTCGGAATCAAGGCGGCCAAATACGACTATTTGTTATTTACTGAAGCCTGTTGCAGTCCGGTAGGCAAAGACTGGATTTCGTGCATGATGCGCAATTTTTCCGATACTAAATCAATCGTGCTGGGATTCAGTCCTTTGAAGAAAGGCAATTCGCTGAAAGATCGGTTTGCAGCATACGATAATTTGATCGATGGCCTGCGCTATCTTTCCTTTGCCATCATGAATCGACCATATAGCGGCAACGGAAGAAATATGGCCTATAAAAAGTCCCTTTTCTTCGAGAATAAAGGTTTTTCTAAATATATGTATCTGCAATCGGGCGAGGACGATCTGTTCATTAATCAGATTGCGACTTCCGAAAATACGGCAGTGGAGCTTGCTCCGGAATCGATGCAGCTCATGCAACTGGAAGATTTCAAATTGTGGAAAGAAATCAAATTGTGCAGGGCTACAACGCAACATCATTACAAACCCGGACCGGTGGCATTCTGGCGTTGCGAGTCCATTTCCCGCCTTTTCTTCGGAATTTTTGCCATTGCCGCCATTGTTTATGGATTTTGGGGATTGTTGTTGCCGACGATTGCTGTTTTTGCATTTTTGGCGCGATTAACCACGCAATTATTGGTCATCAATAAATCGGCTAAAAAGCTGAATACCGGTCGTTTTTATTATTTGCTTCCGCTATTTGACTTCTTTCAGTTGTTGTTTGATTTTTATATCTATATTTCGCGATTAAAACGTGGAAAAAAAGATTATATCGGTATTTATAGCTGACAGAAATGTAAGATTTCGCGAATATGACTGCTTTTACGCTCAATAAAAATTTTTTCACCCAGTTTCTGAAATACGGAATTGTAGGGGTTGTGAATACCTTGTTGACCTTGACCGTCATTTGGATTATCATGAAATGGGGATATGGCATGTATGGCGAACAACGCACGCCCAACCATGCCATGCTGGTATCCAATCTCGTCGGATACGGCGCCGGGATAATCAGCAGTTTTATTTTTAACCGGAATTGGACTTTCAAGAGCAAAGGCGACTGGAAAAAAGGTTTTATCAAGTTTGTTGCAGTATTTGCCGTCTGTTATATCGTTCAGCTTGGTGTCGTTTTGATATTAAACAAGTCTGCAGTTATTGCTTCTTTTAAATTTTCTTTCCAAAATAAGGAATATTTCCTAACTTCTTCTTATATTTGTCAATTAATCGGGAATGTATGTTATACAATCCTTAATTTTTTATGTAATAAATATTATACATTTAAAAACGATGTTGTCAAAGAGGCGAGTTAACCTTTTTATGGACAAAGATATTTAATAATGCACGCTTGGTTGTTTTTATTAAATATGGCAAATTATTGAAGTATGAAAACATTAAGTATAATTATTCCTTGTTATAATGAAGAGACTGTGATTCAGATCACTTACGAACGTGTCAAATCTGTATTGAATCAATTGACCGGTATCAAATCGTATATCACTTTTATCAATGACGGGAGCACAGACCGGACGTTGGAGATCATGACAGAAATCGCGTCTGTCGACACTGACGTTTTCATCCTCAATTTCTCACGCAATTTTGGACATCAGGCGGCGGTGACAGCCGGAATCAATTATTGTAAAACAGATTTGGCGGTGATTATTGATGCCGATTTGCAGGATCCTCCCGAAATTATCCCTGATTTGTTGCAAACGATGGAAAAAGAACAGGCGAATGTGGTTTATTGTGTGCGTAAATCAAGGGAAGGGGAGAGCCGATTCAAATTGTGGTCGTCTAAATTGTTTTACAGATTTCTGAATAGCCTGTCGGAAGTGAAATTCCCGCTGGATACGGGCGATTTCCGGTTGATTGATTCCACGATTATCAAAGAATTTAACAGATTGCGGGAACGTGGAAAATACATCCGCGGACTCATTTCCTGGGTCGGATTCAAGCAAGTGCCTTATTATTACGAAAGAAATGCGCGTCATTCCGGAAAAACCAAATATCCGTTTCGGAAAATGATCTCCTTTGCTTCCACAGCATTGTCGTACTTCTCAAAAAAACCATTGCTTTTATCGGTAAGTTTGGGATTTATCGCTGTGATCGGCGGGATCATCCTGGCGATATGGTATGCGCTAGGGAAAATATTCGGATATACCAATGCAGAGAGCGGCTTTACCTCAATCATGATCATTGTGATCTTTTTCGGAGGCGTACAGCTGTTGACGATAGGCGTTTTGGGCCAATACATCGGGATTTTATTCGATGAAGTGAAAAACCGGCCTGAATACATCATCGAAAATACGATAAATATAGAACAATAATATAACAATATAAATTATGGGTCATCATCAACTTGATCAATTGGATGAAAAAATCCTCAACATGATCGTCTGCAATGCGAAAATCCCTTTTTTGGAAATTGCGCGAGAATGTGATGTTTCGGGCGCAGCTATCCACCAGCGGATTCAAAAACTAGTCAATCTGGGCGTAATCAAAGGATCGGAATATGTCGTTGATTACTCGAAGGTTGGGTATGAGACTTCCGCGTATATCGGATTGTTTTTAAAGAATCCGGAAAATTTTGAAGAAGTCCTGGCAGCTTTGGATAAAATTCCTGAAGTGGTAGAATGTCATTATATCACAGGGAAATATGACTTGTTCATCAAACTCTATGCGCGAAACAACCAGCATTTATTGGAGATCATTCATCAAAAATTACAACCCTTGGGATTGGCTCGTTCGGAAACCTTGATTTCGTTCAAAGAAGCTTTCCGCCGACAGATTCCGATCTCTTTTGAACGGTCTGATGAAGAATAATTTCAAAATTAAGATTTATTCCGAGGAATTTTTCTTATCTTTGCAGCGTTTTCGGGGTGTAGCTCAGCCCGGTTAGAGTACGCGTCTGGGGGGCGTGTGGTCGGACGTTCGAATCGTCTCACCCCGACGGCTGAAAGAGAAGGAGTTAGGAAAATTTTCTGACTCCTTTTGCTTTATCACAACAAAACTACGGCTCACCGGTAAGCTATTATATTCGAAATCATTTGGTCAACGTCCTCAGTATTTCAGGTCGATCGTCGATATTGGGGATCGCATCGAAACGCCCCTGTAAATAGGCTTTTTCTACGTCCATCGTGTCGCGGAAATCCTTGTAATTGAAAAGTGAATACAAATCACTTGAACCGTCGATGCGTTTATTAACAAAATATATTTGATCTTTCCGCAGTTTATGAAGATTGAGCAAATTGGTGTTGTGGGTTGTATAAACAATTTGTGCGGAATTGCTTGCATGAAAAAGTTCAATGATGTATTCCACTATTTTGCTGTGCAAGTTGCTGCCGATTTCTTCAATCAGTAAAAGTTTGTTGTTTCTCACACTGTCTAATATGACCATCATCAAACGGAATAAAATTTGTGTTCCTGCAGATTCTTCTTTTGCAAAATCGAACGGAATCTTCGGATTGTTTTGATGGAATGTGATGATTGGCAGCAATTCTGCGCTTTCCTGTGCAATGCCCGATGTCGGGTTATTGTTGTATGACGAATCGATCATTTTATTCAAAAAATTAATTTTGAAGTCAACAATATCGGTGTCTGCAATTTTCAAGGCATGCAATAATAATTCTTTACTTTTTTCAAATTCCAGATACACGAATAAATTCCCCGACAGATGATTGAATGCGATTTTTTGCGCAAAAAACTTGTAAACAGTTTTGGCGATTTCCCTGTCCATTTGACTGGCGCGCGAGAGATACAGTGTTTTACGAGAGGTATTTTCGGCGACATCGAGCGGTTTGCGGATGGCGGCAGTGAAACTGTAAATTTTAGATTTTTCTTTTCCTGGTGCTTCGTTGCGGGTAAATATTTTAGCGCGCCTCCCGTTAGGGCTGTGGTACAAATTCTCCGTCATGATCCCATTGTGATTGAATGAGAACGCATATTCGTATTCTGTTTCTTGAATCATGAAACGTATTGAAAATGAACTTGGTTTTTGAGGATAACCGTCAAACTTGAAAGGCCTCATGTCGAAAACGGCATTTTCATTGTGTAAATGCGACTGTAGAATCATCCGGACAGATTGGTGTATTGCCTTGATAATATTGCTTTTACCGGAGGCGTTTGCTCCATAAATCGCTACAGATTTCAATATCTGTCCGTCTTTGCAGGTGAATGTATTTGCCTGCAATCGTTGGGTTTGTTGAGACTTGCTGCCACCTGCCCGCAAATCCAAAACGACCTCGTCCTTGATAGAATAAATATTCCTTAACCTGATTTCGAGTACCATTTAAATGCTATATTTGAATTAATTTTGCAAAAATAGCAAATAAAATCGAAAATTCAAAGAAATACATGTTACTTATTTTTTAACAAGCCTCTCTGAATCGTCGAAACACGTAAAAACCCGCATAATTGAAATCCTGTAACCCACCAGCCACTACCCACTAGCCACTAATTTCGCCTTTTCGTACTTCAAAACATCTACTTTCGTCCTCGAAAGTCGATGTTATGATAATAAATTCAAAATAATAGGAAAAATATTTGGGAAATTGAAAAGTGCGATTTTAATTTGCGGTGTAATCAAAGCCGTTCCTATGAATGATACTGATTGCCAAAACTTTTTTATAAATTAACAAAATCTTAAAGTTGTGAATAATATACATTTTTCGGTTATTATGCCTGTATTTAATCAGGCGTGCTTTATTCGAAGAGCTATCTTAAGTTTGTGCAAACAAACCTGTAAGAATTGGGAATTAATCATTATCAATGATGGTTCAACAGATAAAACAGAAGAATATTTGTCTGAATATTTGTCTGACACATGTGACTATCCTGTACGTTATATCAAAAACGCGAACAACAAAGGCTTGGGTGCGGCACTAAATCAAGGAATCGATATGGCTCAATACGAATATATTGCATATTTGCCGTCCGACGACTTTTATTATAACAATCATCTAGAAACGTTAAAATCAAAATTTGAAGAGTCAAAAGATATTGTGTTGGCTTTTAGCGGTTTTTGTTTAGATGTTGTTCCCGAAGCCAGTCTTATCATGTATAAAAAAGCACTGGGAGTTCAGGCGGATTATTGTCTGCAATTAGTCCAGACAGCGCACAGAAAGACGGATGACCGCTGGATAGAGCGCGAAGAATGTGTTTCGGATGATTTGTTTTATTCCTTCTGGAGAAAATTGACTGACAAAGGTCTCTTCGTTCCAACAAACAAAATCACCTGTGAATGGACCAATCAACCCCGCCAGCGACATAAAATTATGGGAGAAAAGATGGGGGGAGGATTGAATAAATACAGACATTACTATAAAATCCAAGATCCTGTCCGGATGAGAACTACCAACTATAATACAATCGATGAATACAAGGCATACAGTCATTACAAATTGAAAAGACCGCTATCAGATGAAAGTTTGAAAATTTTGTTGGTTGGAGAGCTGGCCTACAATCCTGAGCGCGTGTATGCTTTTGAAGAGGCCGGTCACAAGTTGTACGGTCTTTGGGGGAAACCGGAATATTGCTTTTGTACCGTCGGCCCGCTCCCATTCGGAAATGTGGAAGATGTACCGTACGATAATTGGCGACAAAGGCTCAAAGAGATTAAACCGGATATCATTTATGCTCAATTGAATACAGGCGCGATTTATTTTGCGCATGAAGTAATGAATGCGAATACGGGGATTCCCTTTGTATGGCATTTCAAAGAAAGTCCACACGGTGCGATGAAACAGGGTTTGTGGGAAAAACTGATCGATTTATACTCCCGCTCCGATGGTAAAATATACCTGAATAAAGAAACAAAAGAATGGTTTGAATTATTTACATCATACGACCCCAATAATGCCTTGACCTTTATCATGGATGGGGACTTGCCGAAAGCCGACTGTTTTAAAGGAGATTTTTCCGAAAAACTTTCGGCATCGGATGGAGCAGTGCATACGGTAGTCATTGGAAGGATCATAGGAATCAGACCGCAAGATATGCGCATCATGGCAGATAATAATATCCATTTACATGTATACAATGAAACTTACATCCATGAAGAAAAGGGCATCTCCCAATTCAGAGACCTTGCCCCGAGACATTTTCATGTAGAGCCGCATTGCTCTCAAATGGATTGGGTCAAAGAATTTTCTAAATACGATGCAGGCTGGTTGCATTGTTTTGAAAGCTTGAATGAAAATTCGTTGATGCGCGCCGGATGGTTTGATTTGAATATTCCGGCTCGAATCAACACGTTGGCGGCTGCCGGAATTCCAATCATACAGAAAAGGAATACGGGTCATATTGTTGCGATGCGCAACGGTGTCGAAAAATACGGAATGTGTATATTGTACGACTCAATGAAGGAATTGGTCACTCAATTGAAAGATAAAGGACTTCTGGCTGAAACGGAACGGAATGTACGAGCGAATCGTATGAAATTTACTTTTGATTATCATGTACCGGATATTATTGATTTTTTCAAGCAAGTAATCAACTCGACAAAACAAAACAATAAAATAAAATAAAATAAAATACTGACGTATGAAAAATGAATTACAAAAAATAGCAAACACACTGGTTTTATACAGTTACCATATAACCGGCAATGGATTGCACGACGGGAAAATGGGGATCATACTATTTCTGTATCGATATGCCGATTATTCCAATTGTAAATATTACAGCGAGATTGCCGACGATATGTTAGACAAAGTGCTGAGGTCTATTGCGACAACATCTCCCTGTTTTGAAAACGGACTTGCAGGAATAGGTTTGGTTGTAAATTGCTTGATAAGAAAAGGTTATGTAGATGGAGATTCCAATGAAGTCTTACAGGACGTGGATAAGAAAATCTTTTCCGATTACAAGTGTAATCCGCATACATCCTTGTTGGGAAAAGGGATTTATCTGCTTGAACGATTGAAGGATAACAAGACCAATGTAGATTATATTCAACACATCGACGAATGTCTGGACTCATGCGATAAGGGATTGAGTATCTTTCAAGATGCGGTTTCTCTTTATCATATCAATTCTGTTTTGATTTTTCTCATGCGAATTAAAAAATACAAGCACAACAAGGAGAAAGCTGTTTCAATAAAAAAGAATCTTTTAGTCCTGTTGGAAAAAATATTAAATCACAAAACCAATCAGACATTCGACAAAGCCGACCTGTATATATTTGAACGCGTGCTTAAAGAATTTGAACTCGAGAAAAATAAAGTCTGGAAGAAGTTTCTAATGAATCGCACGAAACCGGAAAATGGGTTTGATATCGAAACTTTGATAAAAATATCCTGGCAGGAGGAGCTCTATTTCGGCAATAGCAGTCTGGAAGCGATCGCATTGGGAGCAATTTCACGTTTCATAAACCTAAAGCAGGAAAGCCTGACAAAACGCGATTTCATTTTTTCCAGAGGTTTGGCGGGTTTCGGGAATATGCTCCTGTTCATGAATGAAAATGCTAATTGCAAATGATAATAATTAACTTAACTTTTTTATTAAACCAAATTTTACCATTATGAACAAGAAAAAATTAACTGGAGAGAGTTTCAGCGCATTGAGGGAGAATTTCATACCGCTGAACGAGCGTGAACAACGCGCCATCAAAGGTGGCGACTATTGGGATGATTACGGATATTATACCACCGGTTCCGGCATGAATATAATATGGGTAAGAACCTCGGAAGGCTGCGGCTATTACTATGATGATAACGGAATATACTACGAATCAGGAAGTTACTACGCTTTTGATAGCGCCTCCAGTCTTGGAAGTAGATATGATCCTTTTGATTATGCGTGCGGCCGTCCTTATACAAGGGATGAATATTACCTGTTTTGTTCAAGATCCCAATGGCAAGGAGGTTATGTAGAGGATTGGGGATACGTCGATGCCTGTGGCAATAGAGTTCCGAGTAATATCGGTGAACTTACTGTCACTTTCGATCGCAGTGACCACCAAATACGTATTTATGTACGAGACTGTTGTCTGGGTACTTATAGTGCGTATAACAATGTTGATTCACGCAGTAAAGGAATATGGCCGAATGGTACTTATTCGATGCTGGATCAACATTCTGCTTTAAAACATAATAACTCGGAGGATACTTTCGAAGGTTCATTTGGGATATATGGAATATTTAGAGCTAATACTTTTGTATATAGCAATGTTACTCGAGAGTACATGGGAATTCATTCAGGAAGATGCAATAATCCTGAACATCCAACGTATGGTTGCATACGCACTACGGATGAAGCCATGTCAAAACTTACCGAATTGCTAAATTACGGACATACATTTACCAGTATTACCGTTCAGGATTAAAATTTATTGTCATGAAGTCTATATTGGTAAAAGTACAGAAAATTGTACTCGTTTGTATATTGTTTCTTGCGTCATGCTTTCAAGTAAACGCGCAACAAATAAAATATGAATCCGCTAATCATAAGGATGGAATGGGATTTCATTCCGTTTTTAACAAAGCCATCAAGGGTGATTTTTCAGGAACATTAAGCGGGGTGATGTATCTTCAGAAAGGCGACTCGGCCGTAACCGTCACCCACTTTTGCAATGAAAAATCCCTATTGCATATTGAACCTGACCCGAATGAGATTTATGATGTCAGTCGAAAACATTACCTGTTCAAACAG
>JAISUK010000092.1 GCA_031272075.1 Dysgonamonadaceae bacterium | reverse complement strand
TCAACATCGTAGCCACAGTAATACAATTTTCCGTCGATGGCTTCGGCTTTACCGTCTGCGGTAAATTTTGCACCTACGCAACTGGATATGGGTGGACTTATATGCATATCATTTGCTTTAAGACATTAAGATTTCGGTCATATTCAGGGAATTTGAAGTATTCATTTCCGATGGCATTGAAATACAAATCGCGGATGAAATCATCCGTTTGCATGCGAATAAAATCATCGAACGATTCCGGACGACTGTTCAGGATGTACTTTACGACCCGCGTATTGAAGCAAAACTGCTCCTGTTTGATGATGGAATCTATACTGTGTAAACCTTCGATCGCATGATTGTTGAGCTGATTTTCGATTTGAGGATGTATTGATTCGTTTTTCAACTCCGCAAAATGCAGGAAATAACAATTATTCGTCAGTCCGTATTCTTGAAACAGATTGAGAATAATAAACTCATGAGTACCGGTGATTTTTATGTCATCCAAATGAATAATCGTTTTATCAGCATCAAGAAAGTTTTTATCGAAATAGAAGCGGTCGTTTTTGATGAGATTGTAACGTTCTTTCCGGGACATTTCGCCATAATCGTCTCTGTATGATACGCTTCTATAAATTTTCAATTCTTCTACGACGGGAAAATGCTTACTGAACAACCAGTCATTGAGTTTATCGACAAAAAACTGCTTCATGCAGCATGCTGCGGTCGGAATATGCGAGTGAGCGCCTTGCAAAATGACAAGTTGCCTTCCGTCGTAATTTTCCGATAGACAGTCATTAATAAATCCATTGGCCAAATCGTAACCGAACTTCCTGGCAATGTTCTCGCTGCCATGCTTAAAACGGGAGTATTCGCCCGCATCAAACCCGTATTCATGCTGCGCAAGAATGGAATGCAAAGCATAATGCACAATTTTGCCTTTATAGTTTTGCTCCAATGTCATCGAATGAATAATCTTGATTGGCAATCAATAAATATTGGAATCCGAACTGCGCGGCGCCCATTGCATCTGCCACCGGATTATCGCCAATATGCAATATCTGTTGCTTCGGCTGTTGGGATTGATTCAAAATCGCATTGAAAAACCGCGCAGATGGTTTAGAGGACTTTATTTCATCAGAAAAGATACAGAACGAGAAATAGTTGAATAGACCCTTTTGCTGAAGAAAAATCCGCAATGTTTCTCCCTCTACGAAGCCGGTATTGCTTCCGATACTCAAGGTAATCCCCATGGAAACCAATTTTTCCAAGATACTTGGGACATGGTCATTGAGCGGTTCGGGCGGGTATTCCAAAAATAATTGATTAGACCGATTTATCAAGGTTGTTGCATCGCGTTGCAGATCATCAGAGAGAATATTCAATTTCTCAAGCACAGTTCGGAACATTTCCACAGCCGGAATCTTAGTGTCTTCTTCCTGATTCTTATTATCAAAAATCTTATCCTGCGCCGAAATACATTGGACAATGTCGGTTACACTCGATTCCGGATGAAAGCAATTTTTTATGAACGCTGCACGCTTCGTTCTGAACAGTGGATTGGGACGAAATAAGGTCAACCAGAAATCGAACGAAATGTGTTTTATCATATAGCCCTCCCCCAGATCGAAAGCATGGGATGCACTACAAGACGCTTCACTTCGATGTTGTCCCCCCAGAAGCGAATGCCGTCCTGGTGGCCTTCCGGCTTCCGTTCCATAGAGAAAGAATATGCTCCGTTGTCAACAAAGACTTCGATGGAGGTCTTGTCGATATAGATGTCTGCGGTAATTTCCATGCTGGTAATATCTTCCGGAGAATAAAACACCCCGTTGACGCGGTTGAAATTCATGTCGTAATCGAAGATTCGCTGGCCGTCCAGACTGAGACCCGCGCTGGTGGCGCTAAACAATTTGATGGTAGTTTGGATATGCAAATAATCGTTCGACTGATAACGGGTAAGCCTTTCGTTTGCTTCCGCCGAAGTCAGCGATTTCCACTCCATCTCGTCCGTATACAATTGTTTGACCTCTTTCACCGGAAAACTAAACAGCCGGACGCCGTCTTTGGTCGTCCGCAAAGTCAACTCCGTCGGCAACAGCATCATACCGTTAAACGGCATTTCGGGGTGGCTGATTTTGCCCCAGGCAATCTGAATGCGTCGTCCGTCACTCTCCGGAATATTCGTGAAAGTCTGCGCAGCGTAGGCAGACCCGGTAGTATAGTAATACTTTCCTGCTTCGGGGAAAAATTCCGTTCCGTTGAAATTGCCGGTCATGTAGGTGCCCGAAGCGCCATACATCACCCATTTCGTATATTCGCTGTTGCCGTCAACCGGCAGCTCGAATAATTCCGGACATTCCCAGAAACCGGTGGTATGACTGCGATACACCCAATCTTTCAGATCGGAAGAAGTATAGATCGAATGGCCGTCACGTTCGCTCAAAACCATCACCCAATGTTTGCCGGGTTTATACCAGAACACCTTCGGGTCACGCGTATCTTTGCTGTTCCATCTGGCGCGGGAATCGACGATCGGGTTTTGTTTGTATTTCGTCCAGGTGCGTCCTTTATCAAGGCTGTAAGCGAGACACTGCACCTGTTTTTCCGGATTGTCCGCAGTATAGAGCGCCACCATCGCGGGGACATACTCTTTGCTTTTCTTATTCAAACTGTTGAACCCGGCGGTATTGTTGTAGTCGATCACTGCCGAACCCGAAAACATCGTGCCGATTTTGTCCGGATACAGCGCATCCGGCAGTTCTTTCCAATGAATCAGGTCGTTGCTGACGGCATGCCCCCAGTGCATGTTTTCCCATTCGCGTTCGTAGGGATTGTGCTGGTAAAACAAATGGTATTCTCCTTCATAATATAACAGTCCGTTGGGATCGTTGTTCCAACCGCGTTGCGTTGTAAAATGGAATTGTGGACGGTTTTTCTCGTGATACAAGCTGTCATAGCCCGCGAACTCATCATCCTGGTAGATTTTTTTCAATCCCGACAGGTTGCCCGGGTAATTCAGTGTCAAGGTCTTCCCTTTCAGCGCAGAGACATCGCAAAAGACCCAATAGTCGGGATTGAGCGTCGCCAAACGGATGTTGAAACTAAACACCGTCTTACCGTCAACGACAAACACCATCTCTTTCCGATCTTCCGCTTGCAAAACAGGGAAATTCAGATACCTTTTTTTTATCTTGATAGTAATCTCTTCGCTTCGAATCGACCAGAGATTCAGACAAAGCGCCGCTACCAGCAGCATTATTCCCTTACTATTTTTCATACGTCAATCATTTGTTTTTTAAAGGTCGTATGGAACTCGCATGTCATTATTGTCATCAACTTGGATGTTTGAAAATCATGCTCGTTTCATACGTGTTGATATTCTATTCCTATGATAATCAATTAAAACGGCCCCGCATTTTCTGCGAGGCCGCAAGGTATGAAAAATATCCGTAACTAACAAACTTTTGGGTTACATTTTCACCTTTTTTACCGTCGTCGCACCGCTTGCCAGCCGTACCCGTACGATGTAGACGCCCTGCGCTGTCGCGGGAAGCTGCATCGTGAACGACTGTTGTCCGATGCCTGTCTGCGATGCGATGCGGATGCCCTGCAATGCCGTTACCGTCACTTCGCTTATGGCGTCGCCCGTCGAGGTGACCTGCAACTGCCT
>JAISUK010000044.1 GCA_031272075.1 Dysgonamonadaceae bacterium | reverse complement strand
TAAGTTCCTTGATCCTTCACCCATTTCGCAAAACGCAGGTCGCCCGCTTCAAAAGAATTGACGAGGTCGTCGGTGAAGCGCAGATAGGAGCCGTACAGGGAATAGTAGCCGATGTAGGTGCGGTCGATATACGAAGAATAGGTGTTGTCGGTTGAAGTCTTGAACAGCGTTTCGCGACTTGAGCGAACAAAGACTTTTCCGAGGTCGGGTTCGAGAACGGCGCCGGAATTTTTAATCACGTCGTCGGCATACTTTTCCGCATTCGCGTAGTCTTTGGCATAAAGATATTGTCGGGCGAGCAGCGCTTTTGCAGCCGTGCCGGTAACTTTGGTGGCGTCGCTTGCATCGGCGAGCGTTGCGGCAACCTCTTTCAGATCATCGATAACAAATTGAGACACTGTTTCTTTGCTTTCACGCGCTTGCAGCGAAGTTTTTAAAATGTCGGTCGAAGTTACGAGCGGCACGTCGCCCCAGAGCGCTGTCAGCGCAAAATAGGAGTAGGCGCGGAAGTATTTTGCTTCGGCGGAGTAAACCGCTGCTTCGGACTGCGTGATCGTTCCCGCTTTTGCCGCGTCATCGACGAGTTCGAGAATGTCGTTGGAATAAAAAACCGACTGATAGAAATACTGCCAGATATACCCTGTGTATGCGTTTGTCGGAGTGTAGGTATTGTTCTTCAAATCGTCGTATGACGTCGAAGTGTTGAATACATCGTCGGCAGCAACGCCGATGTAGAGCGTCAAGTCGCTGCGGTAAGCCCAGTTGACAAGCAGATTTTCGGTATAGAGGCCGTTTACTGCAAGGCGGACGAGATTGGCGTCGGCAAGGACTTCTTCGCGTGTTATCTGTCCTACCGACGGGTCGGTGTCGAGAAGATCGTCGCAGGAAAAAGCGGCGACGAGGAGAACGGATAGTCCTATTGTCTTGAAAATATTATTTATTGATTTCATTTTGAATTAATTTTAATTGTCAAAATCTTACCTTAATTCCCGCCGTGAGCGTTCTGACAGGCGGAATGCCGTATCCGGTCGCCGGATCCCAGACGTTGGATTTGGTATAAATCCACAGGTTTTCGCCGATGCCGTAAACCGTAATCCGCTTGGCTTTGATTTTGCTGGAGATCAATATGGGCAGGTCGTATGAGATCGAAACGTTTTGCAGACGGATGTAAGAGCCCGAAGTCAGCAGCGCATCCGATTCGGTGTAGTAACTGTTGTACGCGCTTCCGATAGCGGTTGAGGTTGAAGTCGTCAGTCCGGGATACTTGGCATTGGGATTTTCGGGCGTCCAATAATCGGAGGCGTATTCGCGGATAACGTTTCCCCGCGCACCTATCGGCGAATAGTGTTCCCAAAGAAACCCTTTTATATGAGGACGCTGGTCGAAGGCGAAAAACACGTCGAGGCGTACGCCTTTGTAGCGGAACGATTGCTCGAAGCCGCCGTAAAAATCGGAATCGAAGTCGTACAGAAACTGTTTGTCTTCGCTGTTGATGACGCCGTCGCCATTGTAGTCTTCAACTGTCGGCACGCCGTTTTCGGGATTGATGCCGGTAAACCGGTACAGTTTTTTTGTATTGGGCGAAAAACCGACCTGAAATTTGCTATCGTAACCGGAACCTTCGAGATTGGGGAACTTCACAATTTTGGTTTCGGGAACGGAAAGGTTGAACGTTGTGAACCACTCGAAATCGCCGAAAGTAAGCGGAATGGTAATATCCAGTTCGACTCCCTGGTTACGGAGTACCGCGCCGGGAATATTTCCCATATACGACATCAGTCCCGATTGCGACGAGAGCGGAGTTGAACCGTATATGCGATTCGAAAGGTTGCGGTATAGGTCGAGGTTGAGTTGCAGTTTGTCGCGGAAAAGGGACAGTTCGAGCGCTACATTGGTTTTCTTGGTGATTTCCCATCCGAAATCGGGATTTGCCACCTGCGTGCGATACAGTCCGATTTGATTTCCGTAGAGCGACGTGCTGCGGACGCTGTAAAGGTTGTAGTACAGGTCGGCGTTCACATTGTCGTTGCCTGTTGTTCCCCAACTGGCGCGAAGTTTCCCGAAAGAAACGAAAGGCAGGTGTTCCCTCACCCAGTCTTCTTTTGAAAAGATGTAGCCTCCGCCAAGCGCGATGAAATTGCCATAGCGGTGTCCGCGTGCAAATTTCGACGAACCGTCGCGGCGGAAAGTGAGGTTCAGCAGGTAACGGTTATGAAAATCGTAACCGACCCGACTGAATACGGATGCAAATTTTCGGTGATAGCTGTCGGAAGTAACGTTGTATCGTGTCTTTGCGGTAGCATAACTTCGGAACAACGCTTCCACATCGAAATCGCGGACATGAAATCCGTCGGCCGATTTGCTGTAAACCTGATACTGTGCGCCAAGCAGCGCGCTCAAGGTGCCGGGGCCGACTGCTTTGCTGAAATTGAATTGCGGTTCAACGCTGACATTGTCGGAATAAGCCTTTTCGGTTACTAACCGGTTTTGATAAGTCTTGTTCGTCGCGTAAGGATTCTGGAAAGCGCCTTCTTCCTGCAACACATTATCGGCTGTAGATCGGGTGTAATAAAAGTTGATGATTCCTTCCAGTTCTTTGAAAAAATGGTAAGAAAGAAAAGCTGTTCCGCGCAGGCTGGTCGATTTTTTATTGGCCGTGGAATATTTCAACCGCAAGGGATTCACATAGCTGTTTGTGCCTCCTTCGGCGGTTGGAAGCCAGTAGAGCGAGCCGTCGGGGTTGTAGGTAGGCTGATTGGGCGGAGCGTTCAGGTACGTTGTCTCGTCGTTTTTCCCTTGCTGGCGTTCATAATCCGATTCTTCCCCGCCACGTTCTGTGGTGTTAAAGGTGCTGTATGCTAACGATGCGTTGACAGTGAGCCTGCCGCCGAGTCCGGTGTGATTGACAAGGATGCGGTTGTTTGTTCGCGTACTTCCGTCGCCATCCTGCGGCAGAAAAAGGCTTGTCGATCGATAGTAATCCGACGTTACGTAGAAATAGGTGTTTCCTGTTCCGCCCGAAAGATTGAACAGCCCGGTGGTTACCTTTGCCGTATTATCCAAATAGGCTTTTTGCCAGTCGGTGTTTACCTTGTCGCTAAACGACAGAATGTCGTAATCGTTGGTAAGGCTATATTTATCGGGGGTAATACCGTCAGCGGCAAGCGCTTTTTTCCGAAGGTCGAGGTATTCGTCGGTAGAAAGATAGTCGTACCAGCGGTTCACGTTCATTATACCGGTCGAGAATTGTGCATCAACCTGCAACCTCGATGAAAACTGTTTTTTGGTCGTGATCAGCACAACGCCGTTTGCACCCCTTGCTCCGAAGATTGCAGCGTCGACGTCTTTGAGGATCTCTATTTTTTCGATATTGGTAGAGTTGAACCAGTTGATCGGATTGGAGGTCAATCCGCTGCCGGTGATAAATTCAGCCGGTATTTGAACGCCATCTACCAAATAGAGCGGAATGGCGCCCCTGACCTGGATCTGACCGTTATCGATTTGAACGCCCGTTGCGCGTCCGGTCAGGGCATTTGTCGTGTTGGGGGTCAATTCTTTTTCGATCGTTTCGCCTTTTACGGTTGTCTTGCTTAGTTTAACCGTGTCTTTTACGGTGACTTCCTGGGAAATTATTTTGGCCGGAGAAGCAAAAAAAACGAAAAAAATCGACAGGATATAAGAAAATTTTCTTATATCAAAAAATAAGTTGTACTTTTGCATTTGACAATTTTTTTGTAAGAAAGCACATCCTAATCCTGTTTTCGTTGTCGAATGAATGAAGGATTAGGTGTGCTTTCCTTTTAGATACAATCTCTTTTCCTTAAAAAATGCAGCGTGGCTGCTATGATTGTTGATCGGTAATTTCTTCTTTATTAATTGCTCGTCAGTCCACGTTTGGTGGTAATGATAATCACGCCGTTTGCTCCGCGGGTTCCATAGATTGCTGTTGCATCGGCATCTTTCAGAATATCAATGCGTTCAATATCCGAAGAGCTTAAAGTGGCTAAGGGGCCGGTTGCTCCTGCTGCTCCGATAGAAAGGCTCGAAACGGACTGATTGATAAATTGAATGCCGTCAACAATGATCAGCGGTTCGGTAACGGTCTGCTTGTCGGCTTCGGGGTCAACACAGCAGCTTTCGTGTCCGCAACCGTCAACGTATGAACTGCCAATGGTGTTCTGTCCACGAATATTGATTTTCGCTGTCGAACCCGGAAGTCCGTTCTTGGCGGCAATCTGCAAACCGGCTACACGTCCCTGCAACACATCAAGCACGCTTTTGCCCGAATAGCGTTCAAGCACTTCGGAGGTGATGGTAGTTATCGAGCCGGTATTCTTTTCTTTCGTCGATTTCCCGTAACCGGTAATAACGGTTTCTTTCAACTGTTTTTGATCTTCATAGAGCGTAACAGTCAGTGAATTAGAATCTCCAAGCTTGATCTCTTCGGTCTTATAACCGACGTGACTTATTTGAATCGTTTTCCCCGCGCTTGCCCTGTCGAACGAGAAGTATCCATTCTCATCGGACACAACGCCTGTCGTCTTGTCAAAGAGAATCGTAGCGCCAACAATTGGATTGCCGTTGTAGTCAATTACTTGACCCTTTATAGTTTGTGCGCGAAGGCTCGATACGAAAAATGCCAGCGCTATTACAATTGATAAAAGTTTGATATTTGTTTTCATACGTCAATAGTTTATTTTTAAAAGGCCGTATGGAACTCGCATGTCATTATTGTCATCAACTTGGATGTTTGAAAATCATGCGAGTTTCATTTTTTTCTATTAATTGTAAATTTATTTCGCTGCCAGCGTCAGATTGTTGTTTTTTACAACGGCATCGGCTACCGATTCTTCCGTAAGTGAACTGCCGTCATAAGCAACCGCAATGGTGTTGGTCTTTGCGTTTACCGTAAAATCATAAATTCCTTTGGCTTCGTTCAGGCTTTTTTCGATGTCAGCGGCTTTGTCGCCGATCGCTGCGAGGTTGAAACGGGTATATTTGACTTTGTCACTGTCCCAGTAGCGGGTAACGGTATAGTCGAATTTTTCGAAATAACCTTTAAATTCCTTTGAACTCGTCTTGTTGGCATCGTATTTCACTGTAACGATTTTCGTTGCCGGATCGGCCTCGACACTCAAGATCCCCGCTTCTGCCGAGAGGTTCTTTTTCACTTTTCCTGCGCATCCGCCGCAGTTGATTTGCTTCGCATAGTAAGCAACTTCCCGTTCGATAACGGCTTCCGGGTCGTAAGGCTCTGCCGTATGTTTCGCTGCCGCGATTGCTTCCTGAATTTTTTCGGGACTTGCTTTGGCGTCATCGTAATTGATGCTCACCACTTTACTTTCCAGATTGACATCCACTCCAGAAACGCCGTCGACGGCTGTTACCGCCGTTTTAACTTTGTTCGCACATCCGCCGCAATGAATGCTGTTGGACACAAATTTCACGTTTTTGTCGCCTGCTTGCGCGGTACCGACTGCCACTACGATTGACAGAACCATGATTGACAATTTTTTTGTTCTCATCTTTTTAAAATTTTAGTGTAAAAATTAATTTAATAAACATGCTGCAAAGGTACGCCCTGAAATTAGGGCGATCAATACCACGTTTATGGTATTTTGTACATAAGCAGTAATCACTTTTTATTATATACGATAAGACAATAATTGTGCCATGCGCTGTAATATATTCATTTAGCGACATTTAGATATGAAGTGCAATTGGATGAAATGATTAAATCCTACATTTTTGTAGTTTTTTGCCTTCTGATTTTACAAAAATGTATTTTTTAAAAGCCTATCACAACCCCACTTTGCTGCCCTTGGGATATTTTACACTGTAGCTGATGCGGTATTCGCGGGTTTCGCCGGCTTTCAGTTCTTCTTCCCAGGTGATGACGCCGAGTTCTTCGACATTGGCAGTCCACGGGGTGGTATTTTTTGTCAGCAATTCCACTTCGATATTTTTTTGTGTAGAAAGCGGATATTGATCTTTCAGCACCATTTTGACGGCATTATTCCGGTTGTTTCTGACCACGATCCGATAGGTAAATTCTTGTTTCACATCGTTACCGAGAAATTTGCTGCTGCTGAAATCCTGCATTTTCTCTCTTTTCACGCTCACGCGCTTATCCGTTCCCAGCGTCAGGGTCAGTTTGTTGTTGGTTTGCTGGGTATTGATGAAGGTCTTGCCTATATAATTGCCGTCGTAAGTGATCTGTGCCTGACCACTCAGCAGGTTTAGTTTCTCCCAATCCGATATTTCCGCAAGCAGGTAGGTTTCCGTATCAAGTTTGGGTGCGCAGTAATACTTATATTCCGCTTCGGTTTCCTTGGTCTGCAGATCGATCCGTTGTTCTCTGCCGTTGCCCGGAATGGTGTACGGCAAGTCGATGTTGTATGTCAAGTTCAACTCATTCTCATTTGCCACGATGTAGTCGTCCATGGTTGCTTCCTTTTCCGCGAGTACTTCGTCACTCATTTGTAGTTGCATCGGCGCCGCCTCAGCCAAATCGTAAGAGAAAGCGTTTTGCATGGTTTTTCTTTGCTGTCCGTAGGCGACCACAACCATGTCTTTCTCAAAATCGAGAAACCAGGCATTGAACAGCGGTGCGGTTTTACCGTTGCTTGGCGTAGACGTCGAGAGTGTCAGTTTAATTTTCTCCCAATCCATGCCGGTAGTCTGGCTTACTTTCGATTGCGCGGCAATTCTTACGGGTTTATCGACCGAAGTGATCACAATATCGTAAAACGGCACCCATCTGGCCGCCGCAGAGATATAAGTGACCGAGAATACTGTCTCGCCCGCAACCGGAGCCGAAAGCGTCAATTTCAGCACACCGGTGCTTTTGGCATTTTTGAGGGTTTCCTCATTGATTTGTTGTTGCAAACGGGCAATGGTTTCCGTCAGTTTTTTTTGCGTCTCTGCACTCTTATTCAACTGCGCCTGCAAGTTCCGCATTTTTTCGCCATAGTTGTTCATTGCGGCGAGCAATTCCGCGCTTGAAAGCCCCTGGGTTGAACCGCTGACCGACTTCTCTGTGCCTTTTTGGAGCAGATCAATCGTTTTATTAAGAATGGCGATTTCGGTATTTATCTCGGACAACTGAACGGAATAAAAAGTGAGGGAATCCTGCAATTTCTTTGTTTTTGCATCCGAGGTATTGTCTTTTGCAAATTGCGTAGAATATTCCGAAGAAGACACCAACACGCCGTTTGATGCCTTAATTTTCAGGCTGTTTACGTCAAGTATCGGACTAAGTCCTTCAATCATAATCTGGTTTTCGCCTTTCGAGAGCACGCACGACGCGGAATGTGTCAACTGGGCGCCACTGAAGTAGACCGTCGCTTCCTGTAGCCGGGCTTTCACGGTTTTAACATCCTGCGAATAACTTGTCGCAGCGCAGCAGATTGCCAAAGCAATCGTAAAGAACAAACTTCGTATCATTTTCATACGTCAATAATTTGTTTTTAATAGGTCGTATGGAACTCGCATGTCTTTGTTGTCATCAACCGGGATGTTTGAAAATCATGCTCGTTTCATATCATTCTAATTCAGGTGGTAAAAGTAACGAAAAAATAGAAATCTCTATATGAATGATGCTATTTTTAATTTGATTCTATGCAAAAATACCTTAAACAGGGTATAGCAAAGCCATCGAAGATATTCTATCTTTGTAAAAAATATCATTACCTTTGACGTTAAAATTGTATCTATCATCGCCATGAACAAAGAGTCCGTTTTCTTACAAAAACTGAATGACAAGAAATTGGAGGCTTATCGAACGCTTTACGACGATTACTACGCCGCACTCGTGGTGTACGTGTCGTCTATTACGGGTTCCGACGAAGCGGCGGAAGATATTGTCCAGGAATTGTTTGTGTCGATCTGGGAAAAACAGGTCGTTTTCACTTCCTATCCTGCTTTCAAGTCATATCTGTACCGTTTCGTCAAAAATGCCGCCTTCGATTACTTGCGTCATCAGGACGTGGAAAATCGGTATGCCGGTTACATCACCGACGAGTCCTCCGACGAGGAGGTGTTCGACGAAACGGAAATGCACCGCGAAGAAGAATACCGACTGTTGTTCAAAGCCATCGACGAACTTCCCGCGCGCTGCAGGGAAATTTTCCTGATGTCGCTCGAAGGAAAAAAAAATCGCGAGATTGCCGTCGAACTTCAAATCTCTATCGACACGGTGAAAACGCAAAAACTGAGAGCCATGCGCCATCTGCGCCAACGGCTGCACCTCCTTTTCCTGTTTTTGCTCTCAACTTACACTCTGATATAAATTTTTTTCAAATTCTGTCACCCTTTTGTTTGTCTGATCGTTTCTATTACAAACGTCAGATTTATGGAAAAACAAAAACAATTGATCGACGAGATGGAAAAAGACAATGCTTTTCTGTCGAAATACCTGCATTACAAGCGTATCGACAAGTGGAAGGCTTGGCTGGATTTCTGTCGGCGCATCGGCAGGAAGCCGATTCCAACATTCCGATGGCAAGTAGTTTTCAGATATGCTGCCGCCATCTTGTTGTTGCCGGCATGTATGCTGGCCGTGTATTTCATACTGTTGAAAGCACCGGACGACACGAGGCAAACGCTGGCAGAGATCCGGCAAGGAACTTCGCAGGCGGTATTGATCCTTTCTAATGGCGAGGAGGTAGCGCTGAATGCCGAAACCGCCGAAAAAGTGGCGGTGAGCGAATCGGGTACAGCAACAGTCAACAACGACCGGATATCGTATCACAACAACGAATCGGTCGCGACCGAACAATACAACACCATCGTTACCCAACGTGGAGGCGAATACAGAATTGAACTGGACGACGGCACGCAAGTCCACCTGAATGCCGCCTCTCAACTGAAATATCCCGTTGCATTTACCGGCGTCGAACGCACCGTCTATTTGCAAGGCGAAGCGTATTTTGAAATCGCTCCCGACAGCACTCGTCCCTTCTATGTGGTGACAGACGAGATAAAAGTGCGGCAGTACGGCACCCGATTCAATGTCTACGCCTACCAAAACGAGCCTGCGACCGAAGTCATTCTGGTGAAAGGCAGCATCGGCATCATCATTGCCGGCGAGGAACGCCTGCTGATGCCCGGACAGCTGGCGGAATGGAACACCGAAAGCCACCGCCTGGAAGTAAAAAATGTCGACGTGGAAGCATACGTGGCCTGGAACGACGGCCGCTTTCATTTCGACAATAAATCATTGAAAGAAATCATGGATGTACTGTCGCGCTGGTACAATATCGATATCGAATTTATCGCCGACGACGTGCAAAGTTTGCATTTCACCGGAAGTTTTGACCGTTACGACACCATCGAACCGATCATTCAGGCCATCTGCCATTCTTCCAATATGAAAGCGGAAATAAAAAACCATAAATTATACATCTTTAAATTATAAATGTTATGAAGTTAAAAAGCAAATGTAAGTGGCGTAATGGCCTGGCATTTTTGCTCGTGATGCTGTTGACGGCAGCAATTCCGTTGTATGCTCAGGACACAACCGAATCTGCCATCGTAACCCTGGATTTTAAATCGGCTCCGCTCAAAGCGGTATTGGAATCCATCAGGAAACAGACAGGGATGAATTTTGTCTACAATGTAGAACAGACGGAATCGATCGGGAATGTTTCCATACAGGTAAAAAACGAAACGGTGAGAAATGTGCTTACACGTATCCTCGCCGGAACCGGATTTCGTTACGAAATTGAAGGACGAATCATCACACTGCACAAAGCGAATCCTTCCGCAACAAATGTTGTGCAGCAAGATCAGCAGCAAGTGCAGGGCGTGGTCTACGACTCGGACAGAGAGGCGCTCGCGGGCGTAAATATCCGAATCAAGGGCACCACCCTCGGCGCTACAACCGATGCTGCCGGACATTTTGCGCTGACTTTCCCTGCGATGGAAAAAGTGGCGTTGATCTTCAGCTTTGTCGGAATGGAAACGAAAGAAATCCTCTGGAAAGGTGAACCCACCCTGAATGTCACGATGAAAGAAAACGCCAGTGTCATCGACGAAGTAGTGGTAACCGGAATCTTTAACAAATCGCGCGAAAGCTATACGGGCGCCGCCCAGACTTTTACCGCAAAAGAGCTTCGTGCCGCAGGCAATACCGGTCTGATTACTGCCATTAAAAACCTGGACCCCAGTTTCAACGTGATAGACGACATCGAGTACGGATCTGACCCCAACCGCTTGCCCGAAATCACCTTGCGCGGCCGCACCAGTCTGGATATCAGCGTCCGAGATCTTCAGGAAGAAAGCAACACACTTATTTCATCCAACCTTCCCCTGTTCGTGCTCGATGGCTTTGAAGTGTCGCTCCAGCGCGTGATAGACATGGATCAGGAGCTGGTGGAAAGCATCACACTGCTGAAAGACGCCAGCGGAACTGCATTGTATGGTGCGCGAGGCGCCAATGGTGTTGTCGTTATCACCTCGAAGCGTCCCGAAGTCGGCAAACTCAGAATCAGTTATCGTGGAACGGTCAATTTTGAGGCGCCCGACCTCACCTCCTACAATTTGATGAATGCACGCGAAAAATTGGAATACGAACGCGCCGCAGGCCTCTATTCTTCAACCATTGACGATTCCTATCAATCGTTGCAGGAATTATATAACAGCCGCCTGATTGAAGTGGAACGCGGAGTGGATACCTACTGGCTGAAATACCCTGTTCACGTGGGCGTCGGCAATCGCCACAGTCTGACCCTCGACGGCGGTGCAGACAATTTCCGTTATTCTGCCGGACTGGGCTACAACGATGTGACCGGCGCAATGAAGGAGTCGTCGCGTAACACATTCTCCGGCAACCTGTTTTTTCAATATGAATTGGAAAAAATCAAATTCCAAAACGATCTGACGATCGTCAGTAATAAAAACTACAACTCTCCTTACGGGAGTTTCTCGGAATACGCTGCCGCCAACCCGATTTACACTCCTTATGATGACGACGGCAATCTGAAAAAAATAATCGCCGAACCTTATTCGTCCACCGGAAGTACGCCGCCGCAGGTGGGCAACCCGCTGTATAACGCCACCTTGCCCTACCGCGACGATGGCAGCTATATCGAGATCCAAAATAATTTCGCGATGGAGTGGTATGTCACCCCCGAACTCTTCTTGAGAGGACGCCTGGGAGTTACCAAACAGGAAAGTCGTACCGATAAATACCTGTCGCGCGAACATACCAGTTTTGAAACTTCAGCGTATTCGGGCGAAAACTATAAATTACGGGGAAGTTATGCCTACGGTACGGGGTAATTTCTCTTACGAAGGAGATATTACGCTGAACTACAACAAGACATTTGCCGAACGGCATCAACTCTATACCGGACTCAGTTTCAGCGCCGGCGACAGTCAGAGTGAAACTTATTCCATCACAGCCGTAGGTTTTTCGGCGATCAATATGGCCAATCTCGGCATGGCGGGAGCCTATCCTCCCGACGGAAAACCAAGCAGTACGGAAGCACGTTCGCGCCGCGTGGGTTCCATCCTCAATATCAACTATACTTTTGACAGTCGATACTTTGCCGATTTATCGGGCAAAATGGAAGGATCGTCCAAGTTTGGCGCCAACAAACGCACCGCACCCTTCTGGTCGGTCGGCTTGGGTTGGAACTTGCACAACGAGTCTTTCATCAAAAACAACAAAGCCATCGACAACCTGCGACTGCGGGCTTCGTACGGCACCTCCGGTTCCCAGAATTTCAGTTCTTACCAGGCACTTACCACTTACCGCTACTTTTCTCAGGGCTACGAGTTCTGGAATGGTTCGTATATGATTGCGCTGGGAAATTCCGACCTTACTTGGCAAACAACCAAGCAGGTCAATCTGGGATTGGAGACAACGCTTTTCAACCGACGCGTGAATATCAAGGTGGATTTCTACAACAAACTGACGGAATCACTGCTCGCGGACATCAACTTGCCTACGGCTGCCGGCTACGAGAGCTACAAGGCAAATATCGGCGAGGTACGCAACCGGGGTGTCGAGATGAGCGCCAATTTCTTTCTCTTGCGCGACCCCAAAGGCCTGACGTGGTCGGTAGGCGGAAATCTGATTCACAACCGGAACGAAATATTAAAGATTTCCAATGCGTTGGAATTTCTCAACGATGAATTAATGACCGCCACCGGATCCAATCCGAGCTTCCTCTACAAGGAAGGCGAATCGATGAACACCATCTATGTGGTCAAATCGCTTGGAATTGACCCTGCTACCGGCAATGAAATCTTTCTGAATAAAGACGGCGTTCGCGTCGATACGTGGAATGCCGAAGACAAAGTGGCATGCGGCGTAGACGATCCCAATGTATGGGGCAACCTGCGCACCATGTTGCGTTGGAAAAATCTTACGCTGAATGCGTCATTTTCCTACAGTCTCGGCAGAGATATCTACAACCAGACGCTGGTAGACAAAGTGGAAAACATCAGTACCACCAGATCGGGCGTGAATAATCCCTGGAACAACCTCGACCGCAGAGCGCTCTACGACCGCTGGCAAAATCCGGGGGACAATACCTACTTCAAAAGAATTACCGACTTCTCTACCACGTACGCCTCCTCGCGTTTCGTGATGGAAGAAAGCGAACTGCGATTGAGTTCCCTGAATCTGGCTTACGAATTTAGTCCCGAATGGCTACGTAAACACTTGAAATTCATGGAATACCTCACCGTATCGTGTTATGCGGACGATGTATTCCATCTCTCCACCATCAAACGTGAGCGCGGCACGACTTATCCTTTCGCTCGGAATTTCTCCGTCTCGATAGCTACCAGGTTTTAATTCAAAAATTTATGAACATTATGAAACAGATATTCAACATCATCATATTGACATTGACATTGGCGCTTTCCGCGTGTAATGAATGGCTCGACATCAATCCTGCGCTCGAAATACGCGAAGAAGAATCGTTCAGCACGGAACAAGGCTTTCAGGATTTGCTGGTCGGCGCCTATATCCGGATGGCCTCCTCATCGCTCTATGGACTCAACACCACCGTGGTTTTGCCCGAAATGATCACCCAACACTGGACCGTGCGGGCGGGCACCTCCAACGAGCTGCTGACTTCCCTCACCGGATTTGACTACACTTCGTCAGTCAGCAAGAGCCTGCTGGAAACCACCTGGCTGGCTTACTACAAAACCATCAGCAACCTCAATTCTTTACTCGCACATATCGATGAGAAAAAAGCATTGTTCACCGATGGAAACTACGAATTGATCAAAGGCGAAGCCATCGGTTTGCGTGCATTTCTGCATCTTGAGATCCTGCGATTCTGGAGTCCGGTGACTTCACAAATCAATTTGGATGATAAGGCAATCCCTTATGTTAAAACAGTAACGAAAGATCCGAACGAACTGCTGACACGCACTTACAGGGAAGTGTTGGACAACATCATCAACGAACTCGACCAAGCGGAAGCACTGCTGGCAGACGATCCGATCCTGACTTATACGAACACGCAGCTCAACGCGCCGGGCACACTGCAAGGCTCCGATCTTACCATCAATGATTTCCACTATTTCCGTCAGGTGCGTTTCAACTACTATGCCGTGAAAGCCGCCAAAGCCCGTTATTACCTGTTTATCAACAATATTAACGGCATCGGCGACACAAAATCCTTGGCTGCCAGGTACGCACTCGAAGTCATCGAAGCGCAAAATAGCGACGGCTCACTGAAATTTACCCTGGGGAATGAATCAGAAGCCGGTTACGGTCGCCTCACCTTCCCAACCGAACACGTCTTCGCAGTGAATAATTCGCTCGCTACGACTACGCTGAAAGCGGCATTCTTCGAATACACTACCGCTTTTACCCAAGACAAGACGAAACTCGCCACCGCGTACGAATCAGCCTTGCATCCCCTCGACATCCGTTACCGCGATCAGCGACTGTGGGAAAACAAAACCATTCCGCTGGTGGGGGATTTCAACTATTTCAGAAAATTCAACGACACAGAGACCACTGCGGAAGCGGATATGCCGTTGATGCGTCTGTCGGAAATGTATTTCATCGCCGTAGAATGTGGCCGCCCGGACTTGTTCCGCACTTTCCGCATCGCACGCAACATGGACTCTTCTATCGACGACACGCTCATCGACGAGGATGCGATAAAGGAACGACTGGAAAAAGAATACCGGAAAGAGTTTTATGGCGAAGGTCAAATGTATTTCTTTTACAAGCGGCTCAATTACACCAAGTTTACCTGGCCGGCCGCCTTGAGCTTCAGCTGGGAAAACCTCTTGCTTCCGCTTCCCGATTCACAGTTATTGTTTGAAATCTAAATGCTTAATAAATATGACGACTAAATTTCTAAAATACAGCGTGTTCCTCCCGATTATTTGCCTGTTGTTGACGGCATGCGAGGAACAGGTAGTCAATAAATTCGACGACGCTCCTTCACTCTTTTTCTACAGGGGAGAAAACAATGCCAAAGGATCTATTCAACGCGACAGTGTGAACTATTCATTCTTCCTGGCCGGATCAAGGACAGTGGATACCGTATGGGTGGATGTCCGCCTGACAGGTTCGCTCTCTCCGCAGGAGCGCCCATTGCCCATCGTGCAGACCAATGCGGGCGAGGAAAATGCTGCCGTGGCCGGCAGAGATTATGAAGCCTTCGATACACCTGCCGCAATGGCCGCAATGGTAATGCCTGCCAACAGCATCTTCGCTGCGGTTCCAATCATCGTCAAACGTACCGATTTGATGAATTCCACCGAATACCGTCTGGATCTGGCCATTACTTCCAATGAGTATTTTGTGGCCGGATTCGACGGACGTCAAGCTTATACCATCAAGATCACCGCCATGGCTTCACAGCCCGCCATGTGGGAAAATACCACCAGCAACGGCTACTTCCAGACTTTCGGCGCGTGGGGACAGGAAAAAATGCGGTTTATCATCGACTACGTAGGCTATGCCGATTTCGATCAGACACTTACGGGAACAACCTATACGGACATACGGCGTTTCTATAACATGAAAGCCCGCCGCGCACTCACCGATTACCTGCTTACGCACGATCCACTCTTTGAAGCGGACGGCACGGAAGTGGTATTTCCTTTATTATAAACTCAATAAAAAAAACAGAATAATGAAAAAAGCAACGATATATTTGGCCGTAATCATGTATGCCGCATTCTTTACAAAATGTATAAACGATACCGGCAACTACAGCTACCAGGATGCCGACGCGGTAGCGCCGATCATCCTTTCGGAATTTGAAGCCAACTACACCGCTCTCATGCTGGAATCTTTCGTGCTTGATCCGCAAGTGCAAGGCAATGAAGCGGATTACGAGTACTTTTGGGTTGCCTATCCACACGGCACCACCACGCAAAACCGCCGCGATACCATCGGGCGTGAGCGAAAACTGGATTACAAAATGGCGCTGGCTCCGGGTCAATACAAACTGATCTTCCAAGCCAAAGACAAGCAAACCGGCACCTCCGCTTACATGCGTACCATCATCACCGTTTCCAGCGTTTTCAGTCTGGGATATTTTGTCAATAAATACGAAAACGGACGTACCGACGTCGATTTCATAGACGGGAGCGGCGTTCTCCACTCCAATATCCTTAAAACCATCAACGGTGACGACCTGCCGGGCAAACCCATCCGCTCCACTTTTTCAGACAGGTATTGCTACCAGACCATTGACGATGAGGGCAAAACAGTGGCTAACAACTGGGTGTATATGTTTATGTTATGCACCGATGAAGATATGCGAATCTACAAAGCCAATGACATGACCATGTTATACGATTGGGATCACGCGTTTATGGAACTGCCCGCAGTCAAGAAGCCGCAAGGCGTATGGGGAAATTCCAGCGGATTCATGCTGCTGAATAACAATCAGCTTCATGCCGTCGGCGGCGCTACATACAGCGACGGACGCTTCGGCTATGCTTTTCCGGATGAAGGAATCAGACTCTCGGAAAAGGGTTGTACAGTCACTTCCAATATGATGTTCCTGAACGAAAACACCGGTTCGATTGTCGGCTACAGCACTACACAAGACAGGTATGCTTATACCCAGCCTTATCCGGGTTACGAACAGCACCATTTCACCAACCAGGAGGTGCTGTATTTCGGGACGCAGCACAACTACCTCAACGCCGCAACCCGCGGATGGGCGCTACTTCGCAGCAAAAACGAGGGAGAAATCGGCAAACTGAGGCTTGTGGATGCTGCAACTGGCAGTTTTAACACCTACCGCTCTTTGGTCTATTTCGGCAGTTACCAGGTGCCCGCCGAATTTAATGTGGGCGACGGCAAAGTCTTTTGTGTACAGAATGGAGGCGGCACCGGCGCGGCTTCTTCCATCACGAGCATCCTGTACTATTCCACCGGCGACAATAAAGTACATTACTACAATCAGAACAATCAGACACAAAAATTGAACGCCGTGACAATACCCGACGATGAGAAGATCGTCTATATCCACCACAACTACGATTGGGCTTGCAACAACCACCCCAGCTACTATCATGCGGATGCACCGAATGAATTCCTGGTGCTGTCCAACAAAGCCGATAGCTGGATTTTGCGTGCGTATGCGATGGAAGGTACAACCCACGACATCAACGCCGCTGCCGGCCCGAAAAAAGTGTATACAGGGAACGGGCAGGCGACAAACCTGATTTACAGAGAACCGCACACAATGCGAACCTGGTAGTAGGAACCTGATAATATACTGAAGTATGCAAAAAATAATGCTTTTCCTGTCATCAATCATCCTGTCGTCAACCCTCTGGGGACAGGGAATCAATTTCGAGGAAATCACCCCCGATGAGGCCGTGGCAAAAGCCAAAGCCGAGAACAAATTTGTGTTTGTGGACGTTTACACCGACTGGTGCGGCCCTTGCCGTTTGATGGATGCACAGATATTTCCGTTGAAAGCAATCGGAGACTATTTCAACCCACGCTTTGTCAGCGTCAAAGTGAACGCAGAGAAAGGGGATTCAGGACCGGTTTTTGCCAAGAAATTCGGCATTAAAGCCTATCCCACCTTCGTCATCCTGGACGGAGAAGGCGAGTTGATCCATCTTTTTGCCGGAGGTGTCCTCGATCTCCGGTTTATCGACAAGGTGGATGCTTCTTTCGACCCTGCCCAAGCTTTTGGAGCGCTGAAAAAACGCTACGATGCCGGAGATCGGGATAAAAAACTGGTTGCCTGCTATTTAGAGGCGCTGCAAAACACACATACCACCGATGTCACCAAGCTGGTCGAAGAATTTTACGAAACGCTCAAAGACGAAGACAAAATTTTCAAAGAAGGTTTCTTTATCTTCGACAGCTACGCCCCACTTGGTTCCGAAAAGGAAGCGTTTCTGACCGAAAATCTGGAAACATTTCGGGAAGAGATTGGCCGACAGAAGGTTGATTCGGTATTGAAAATGAAATATGTGATATATTTTTCCAAAATACTCCAGGGATACGACCGCCAGGCAACCAAGGAAAAGATTGAAGAGGCTGGAAATAAAGCCGCTTCCCTCCACTTGTTAAACGCCGATATTCTGCCGGTATACCAGGCTGCTTCGGTGGCCAAAATGACGGAATCCGGCCAGGAAGCACTCTTCGAACTGATCAATACCACAGCGCCGAAGTTGGTGGATTTGGATAAAAACTTGTTTCTTTATTTCGTGATACCGGCTTTCAAAAAAACCTGGAACGAAACTCAAACAGCGGAATTGCTGCAATTGGTCACCGACGAATCGACCAAAGGCTACATCCAACGGTCTATCACCCCCAGATAACAGTCTGGGGGCGATATTTAAATTCCCCACATAGACAGTTATCGGCCTTGCTGTATTCAACGCTCCCCCTATACCCTTTGTATTCTAAAAAATCCATAACTTATCAAATTATAATAAGACCCCACTACTCACAAATCGGAATGTCCGAAATGCTCCCGTAACGGTGGTACTCGAAAGCGATGCTCTGCTCCTTGATGTAATGGATCAGTTCCAGGCGACCTTCCCTTACCGGAGGCGCCGTAGCGATGTATTTGTCCGTCGCAGCCGCCCGTTCGTACATCGCCAGGGGAATCTGGGGCGAACAGGTGCGGATGCGTTCGTACTGCGGCAACCGTTCCAGGAACTCATTCAGCGACTCCTGGCGGATCTCACAGTCCAAGTCGGCAGACAGTGCCGGACGGTCATCGGCAGGGTCGACACTGACGGTGAGTGGTGTGCGACAAATTTTCGCTGCCAGCGCGATCATTACCGCCTGTTCGTGGCTGTCGCCGGGAAACAAGCGCAGCGCCATACTGCGCAACGGCAGGTAGCGGAACAGGTTTTGTTCGCCATACAGATTGTTGATATCGCGTGCAATGGAAAATTCCTGCTCGTATGCCCGCTTGTAACTCGTTTCGTAATCCGCAGTAGCGCCTTGCTTGTCGGCAATCTCGACAAAGCAGGTGCAGTAGTTCGGCCCTCCTGCCTTGATGCCGCCGCCGAAAGCAGAAAGTTTCATGCCGCCGAAAGGTTGACGGTTGACGATGGCGCCCGTGATGCCGCGGTTGATATAGAGATTTCCTGCCATAATGTCATTTTTCCATAAGCGCTGTTCGTTTTCATCCAGGCTTTGCAGACCGGATGTCAGGCCGTAGTCCAGTCCGTTGACCAGGGCAATGCCTTCTTTCAGGTTGTCGATGCACGCCACGCTCAACAACGGGGCGAACAGTTCGGTGCGGAACGAAAAATTCCCCGGCTTGACTCCCCATTTGATGGTCGGCGCCAGGATGTAGCGCTGCGCATCGATAAAACGGGGCGCCACCAGCCACGATTCTCCTTCTTCGAGTGTCAACGCCTGCAACAGTTTGTCGTTGTGGTTGGTGATCATCGGGCCGACGATATTGCCCGGATTCCACACACTGCCGACTTTCAGGCTTGTGGCCGCATCTTTCAGTTTTGCCTGGAATTGCTTGTCTTCGTACACCGACCGTTCTACCAGCAACAGCGAACACGACGAACATTTCTGTCCGGCATTGCCGAAAGCCGAAGTGACGATATTCAAGATGGCATGGTCGCGGTCGCCCGACGCCGTCAGGATGATGGCATTCTTGCCGCCCGTTTCGGCCGATAAGGGCGTTGTCGGATTGGATTTGGCGATGGCCTGCGCTGTATCGGTTCCGCCGGTGAGGATGATATGTTTGATGGCTGGCGCCGCAGTCAATGTCTGCAAGGCTTCGCGGTCGGTGATGACGACTTGCAGCGCTTCTTTCGGCACGCCTGCCCGCCAGAAGGCTTCGGCAAACAACCATGCCACCGGAGCCGCAACGGTCGCGGGCTTCAGGATGACCGTATTCCCGCCTGCCAGCCCCGCCACAATCCCGCCAATCGGGATGGCGCAGGGGAAATTCCAGGGAGAAATCACCAGGACGGTGCCTTTGGGCTTCATCTCGACAGTATCCAAGGCAGCGAATTGCTTCATGGCAGTCGTATAGAAACGGGCATAATCGACCCCTTCCGACACTTCCACGTCGCCTTCGGTGATGGTCTTGCCGGTGACGGCGCACATGCAGCCGATCAGATCGCCACGCATCGCCGCCAGGTTGTTGGCCGCAGCATACATGATGCGGTGCCTTTGTTCAAGTGTGGTTGTCCGCCATGCTGCCGGATCGGTTTCTGCAATGGAGATGATTTTTTTGATCTGTTCATTGTTTGCCTGCGACATCTCGTAGAGGCAAACTTCCTCATCCTGACAGCGGTCGAAATAGCGGAAACGTTTTTCGCAGACCACCGTTTCCGCACCAATCTGCAATGGGATGATCTGCGGTTGTGCGGAAGCAGGTTTTTTCCATTCCGCAATGATTTTTCTCACCCATTCCTGATTTTGCGCGAGGTCGAAATCGGTATCCGGCTCATTCTTCATCACATCCGAAGGCGCAACATCGACGTAGGGCTTCAGGCGGTCTTGTGTCCGCGGCGAGCTGTGCGACAAATGGTCGCGCATCGCATAAGCATCTTCAAACTGCTTCGACAGAAAATGCCATTCTTCCGTATCCGGTCGCAGGTTGAACGAATGTGTCAGGAAGTTGTCCGGCGCCGTATTTTCATCCATGCGGCGCACCAGGTAGGAGACGGCATTCAGAAAATGTTCGTTTTTCACCACCGGCGTATACAGGATCACACGGTTGCCGAGCAACGACTGCGCCCGCCACAGATGATTAGCCATGCCTTCCAGCATCTCGAAAGTCATGTATTGGGTTGTGCCATACTGTTTCGCCAGCAGGTAGGCGTATGCAATGGTAAAAAAATTGTGGGAGGCGACACCCAGATGCAGCACTTGTGCATTTTCGGGCAACAATCCCCGTTCCAGCAGGTGCAGGTAGTTGGCGTCGACTTCTGTTTTCGACGGACGGATGGGATTCGGCCAGCCACGCAGCGACGACACCACTGTCTCCATCTCCAGGTTGCAACCTTTCACCAGTCGCATCTTCAGCGGCGCCCCGCCTGCAGCCGCCCGCGCTTTGGCAAACGCCAGCAGTTCCGTCTGGAAATCGTAAGCGTCCGGCAGGTAGGACTGCACCACAATGCCCGCAGAATAATGCTTGAATTGCGGCAACGAGAGCACTTCTTTAAACAGGCGCAGGGTGAAATGCGAATCTTTGTATTCTTCCATATCCAGATTGATGAATTTGGCGCGCGTCACACCGTCTTCGTCGGTATAGGGAAAGTCGATGGCTTTCTGGTAGAGCGCAGACATACGCGCCACGAGCTCCGGGAAACTTTCCTCGTAATTCAAAGCATGCGTCTGGGCATAAATTCCCGATATTTTTACGGAGATATAATTGATGTCGGGCGATTCCAGCGCTTCCAGGTAGTGATGGTAGCGATGATCGGCTTCTTCGTTTCCCAGCACAACTTCGCCCAATAGGTTGACATTCTGTCCGATCCGTTCCTTGTAGCGACGCGCCAAGTGCCGCGTCATGCGGGGACGCGCCTCGTCGATGATGATCTTCGAAGTATCCATCCGCAACCGTTTCTTGATGATGGGGATGGCGATAAAGTCAAAATAGTGGCCGACCACCTGATACATCTTAAACAGGAAAGCATCGCGTTTGTTGAGGAATTTCGGCACCCCATAGCAGTCAAGCATCCATTTGATGCGTTTGGCCAGCTTCCGGTGATCGCGTATCTGCGACGATTCGTCGAGCATCTTGACCAGGAATTTCTTGTCCTGCGGTCGTTGCACCATGACGGCGTACTTGTGTTGTTCTTTGCGCTCCGATTCGGTAATCGTTTGTTCACAGGTATTGTACAGTTTGAGCGCCCACTCCTGTACTTCGGTAAGTGTAGGTTGAAGATTGTTCATAATGATAAATAATAAATAAATGTGTAAGTAAAAAAATAAAATTTCAACGGAAAACGCCGGATTTGCTCCGGACACACATTTATTTATATGGTAGGACTAAACATGACCGCCCGGTAACGATGCAACGTTTGCAGGGCTTGTGGTGAGAAGCGATCGAATAAGTATCGACGACGTTTCATGGCTTTTGCAGTTTAAGTAATTTATAATTTATCTCATTACGTGGCAAAAGTAAGAAATATTTTTTATTTTTGCAGAATAACCCGAAAAAAAAGTCGGGTCGACCAACAATTCATCAATAATACTGCTACTTTGAAACAGAGCATCGACTTTGAACGGTTCTTCAAGGACAATTATGCACGGTACTTCTATTTCGCTCTTCAGTTTATCCCCAATCCGGAAGAGTGCAAAGACATCGTGAGCGATGCTTTCGAGTATGCGTGGAAGGAGACGGCGCGGGGCAACCGGAATGTCGTCAATTGGAACAACTACATGTATTCCTGCATCCGTAACAGATGTATCGACTACATACGGCACAAGATGGTGGAAGAAAAACATGCCGCTTTTTATCTGCAAATGTATCAAGATGGGACAGACTACGAGGAGCTGGACGAACGCATACGGACGATGTACCGAATGCTGGACGATCTCGCACCGAAAACCCGTCTGATCCTGCAAGAATGTTATCTTCACAAAAAATCGTACAAAGAAGTGGCCGAAGAATTGGGAGTCACTACCGACGCCGTGAAAAAGCACATCGTCAAAGCGCTGAAAACGCTGCGAGGAAAGATTTCCAAAATTGATCCTGAAGAAAGTACCTGAAAGGACAACGAAAACGTCAATTATACAGATAAGAAATATTGTGAAACAACACGATGACAAAAGATAATAACAAATTGGAAAAAGATCCGCTGGAAGAGATCATCGAACTGACTGAGCGGGGACGGGCATTGACCGACGAGGAGAAAGATCGCCTCTTGCAGGACGACGAAGCCATGCGCGCGTATAAGGACTTCGTGAACAGCAGGAGCGCGCTTTTGCTGAGATACGATCCACTGCCGACAAATGTGAACGACGAATGGAATCGCTTCCAACACCGGACGCAGAAAAAGTCCGTGCGTCGTACGCTCTGGATATCGATATCCGGCGTTGCTGCCGCCGCATTGCTCTTCTTGGGCTACCTGTGGTGGGCAGGCAACCTGCGCCGCAACGAAGAAGTGGTGGCTTTCCAAGCGATAGATGCCGTGCAGCAAGTCGTTCTACAAACCACAACCGGCGAAGCCCTCGTGTTGGCACACGACACCAAAGACGATGCGTTGGCATCGTTCGGCACCTTGCTCGACCGTCGCGACACGCTGTCGTTGACCTATACCGCGCCGCAAAAGGTGGAAATGCACACCTTGACCACGCCTCGCGGACAAGATTTCAAAGTCGTGCTGTCGGATGGCACCACCGTGTGGATGAATGCGGAAAGCCGTCTCGAATACCCCTCACGGTTCGACGGGGCAGTGCGCAGCGTCGCTTTGCAGGGAGAAGCGTATTTCCAAGTGGCAAAAGATTCCGCTCACCCGTTTGTCATTCAGACGGAGCAGATGCAGGTGCGTGTTCTGGGAACGGAACTCAATGTGCGCAATTATGCCGCACACGATTCGCACGTGACGCTGATCAACGGTAGCATCGAAGTGGGCGACCCGCACAGAAAAGAGGTGTTCACGACGCTGATCCCCGGACAAGACGCCCAATGGCAAGCCGAAGGCTCGTTCCTCGTCAAATCGGTCGATGTGGACGCATATATCTATTGGAAACAAGGCTATTTCTACTTCGACGACGTCCCGCTCATCGACATCATGCAGAGCCTGGGAAGGTGGTATAATATCAATGTCATTTTCAATAACTCAAATGTAATGAAATACAGCATGCGCTACTTCTGCGACCGTCACGACACGCTCGAGCAGGCGCTCATCCTGCTCAATCGCATGAAAATCATCAACGTCCGTTCGGTAGGCGACACAGTATATATCGACTAACACCAAAAAAAAATCGGATAATTAATTGCCGACAAAAGTACCCGATCGCACACACTGTCCGTCTATCATTATATTTTTATAAATGCGTTAACAGTATTAATCCGAAACTGTCTGACGAACAGTTTCACAACTTTAATCTAAAAATGAAGAGAATATTCATTGTATCTTTATCTCTGTTGTTGATGCAAATCGCGATGGCGAAATCATCGGTACAAAATACCGATACGCAGAAAATGATTAGCCTTGAGTTAAAGAATGAACAGCTCTCACAAGCGTTTAAGCGCTTGGAGAAGTTGACGGACTACAAAATTTTGTTTGTCTATGATCAGATAAGCCACTATACCGTGTCGGGTAAGGTGGAAGCTGACAACATTGAACAAGCGCTGAAACAACTGATCGGCGATAAACCGCTGGACTATACCATCGACCGACAGTTTATCCACATCACGCTGAAAGAAAAGCAGAAGCAAACACCAAATCAGCGGACTCCGGCAAGCGACACGCCACAAAACCCGCAAATGACATCGGTCTCCGGAAAAGTGATCGACAAGTCGGGCGAGCCCCTTGCCAGCGTGCTGGTGTATGTGAAAGGAACACCCACAGGCACATTGACCGACCCCGATGGCGCCTTCTCGCTGACAGTCGATGAAAGCCAGGTGATCACCTTCTCACTTATATGTTACCGATCGGTAACATGCCCGGTCAGCGCGATTCCCAAGCAAAACTGGGTGGTGCGGCTCGAAGAAGACCCGCTCGCACTCGACGAAGTGATCGTCACCGGTTATGGAGAAATCTCAAAGCATGAATTGACCGGCGCCGCCAAGCGCATTGAGGCGACCGACATCATGTCTGACTCACGGATGTCGGTAGCGCAGATGCTCGCCGGACAAGTGGCCGGCATGTCGGTCTCCCTTGGTAGCGGCGAACCGAGCGCCACGCCCAAAATCCGTATTCGCGGCAACGCCTCCATCCTCGGCAACAAAGCGCCGCTGTGGGTGCTCGACGGCATCATCCTCGACGATCCGGTGAGCGTAAGCTACAGCGACCTCAACGGTGACGATGCGGCCTACCTGATCGGCAACGCCATCGCGGGCATCAATCCGCAAGACATCGAATCGATCAATGTCTTGAAAGACGCCGCAGCCGCCGCACTCTATGGTGTCCGCGCCGGCAATGGCGTTATCGTTGTCTCCACAAAAAAAGGCAAGGCCAGCAAGCCGCAGGCGACATACAACGGCAACTTCTCCATCAATGAGCGAGTCAACTACAGCAATCTCGGCATGATGAACGCCGGCGAACGCATCACGCTGTCGCAGGAAATCATCGCCGCCAGCCTGCTCTATCCCCGCGTGCCGAATGTGGTGGGCTACGAAGCGCTCTATTTGGACTATCTGAATAAGGCATTGACCTACGATCAGTTCACTTCGGCCGTGCAGCAGATGTCCGACCGCAATACCGACTGGTACGACCTCCTCTTTCGCGATGCCGTCACCACCAATCACACGCTGAGCATCAACGGAGGCACCGAAACTGCCACCTACTACGCCTCGCTCGGATACAACAATTCGCCGGGCACAGCCATCGGCAGCGAAAGCACCCGCTACAACGGATTGCTGAAACTCACATCGTGGCTGTCGAAGAAGCTGTACGTCAATTTCCAGATATCCTCATCATCACAGCGCAATCACGGTTTCTATACAGGTGTCAATCCCGATTCATGGGCGTACAATACGGCGCGCACCATCCCCGCCTACAACGACGACGGCAGCTATTTCTTCCACCCGGTGCAGACAACAAGTTCGACCTACAACGACGATCAGTCGGCGATGGTTCGCAACTACCTCTACGAAATCAGCCAGACGGGACAAACCGCCGATGTCGATCAACTGAATACCAAACTCGACCTGCAATGGAATTTCTACAAAGGATTCCGTTATAAACTGTCGGGCTCGATCTCCAAATCCAACACCACCCGCGTCTCTACGGCAACGGAAGATTCTTATATCGTGACTGCTATCCGCGGTTATGCGGTCGGCGCCGAACTGCCGGGATCGGACAAGGCAAACTCAAGCTCCCTCCCCTACGGCGGCATCTACAACAATCGTGAATCCAAACAGACAGCCTATACGATACGCAATGCCGTCGCTTACAACAATACGTTCAACGACGTGCATACCTTCAGTGCGGAAGCCATTTCCGAAATCCGCACCGTCAAGTCCGACGGCTTCGGCGTAACGATTCGCGGCTGGTTTCCCGAAGGACAGATCCTCAGCCCGACCGTAACGTCCAGCAACTACGCCTATTTCCGTTCGAGTCTCTCGCCCTCAATCACCGACAGCGAACAGAACTACCTGTCATGGATCGGTTCGGGATCGTATTCCTATAAAGACAAGCTCACCGGCTCGTTCTCCATTCGCGCCGACGGCTCCAATCAGTTCGGCGTGAATCCCAAATACCGCTTTTTGCCCAATTGGTCGCTCGGCGCGAAATATACGCTGACAAACGAAGCGTTCCTGAAAGACAATCCGTTATTGAACTACCTGGCTCTACGCGCTTCCTACGGCGCATTGGGATCGGTGGACACAAACACATCGCCCGATCTGGTATCAACCATACGCACCATCCCTTATTCCGAGGTCGGCCTTTGGGAATCGTACGTTTCTTATTATCCCAATCCCGACCTGCGTTGGGAGAAAGTTGTGACCTACAATGCCGGGCTAGACTTCTCGCTGTTCAACGGCCACATCTCCGGTTCGTTTGACGCTTATCACAAAAAAACCACCGACGCCATCATGTACAAGCAGATCTCGGCGATAAACGGGCTGAGCAGCTACAAGATCAATGGCGGCGACATTGAGAATGTCGGGTACGAAATCGACCTGATGGCCTACCCCATCAAATCGAAGGATTGGGAACTCGGACTCGGCGTAATCTACGGCTACAACAAAAATACGCTGACCAAAGCCAACGACGGCAAAGAAGTCACCACCAGCGATAAGCTCAACGGCAATGCGTTGATCGTCGGCGAACCGCTCGGCACGCTCTATTCCTACCAATTCTACGGACTGGATCACGACACCGGCCTCCCCATCTTCTACGACGACGAAGGCAAGCATACTTACATCGGCATCGACGACCAGGAACATCCCAACTACACGCTCTATTCGGAACGGGCGGGCTTGGTGAAATCCGGCCTCCTCTATGCGCCACATACCGGCGGCCTGAAATTGCATGCCCGCTGGAAGAATTTTCGTTTGAATGCCGACTTCGCCTATCAGTTGGGCGGCGTGAAACGCTTACCGAACCTCTATAACTATTCGAATACATCGTCAGCGCGTGTGTTCGACCCGATGTTTAATGTCCCCAAAGAACTGATTAATCGTTGGAAACAACCGGGCGACGAGGAATTTACCAACATCCCCGCGCTGTTCAACTACCAGCAATACAACACGCTGGCGAATGGCGACGGACGACGTCCCACCGTCAGTTACTACGACGGATCGTCCTTCCTTACCTACTCGGTAATCTCCGGCACATCGATCTACGACCGTTCCGACATACGGGTCGCTTCGACCGACAACATCCGCTTGAATCGACTCTACCTGAGTTATTTAATGCCGCGTCAGTGGTCGAGGATGTTCCACATCGCCTCGATGGAACTGTCGGCTCAAGCGACAAACCTGTTCCTGATAGCCGACAAACGCTGGCACGGGCGCGACCCCGAACAAGCTTCATCAGCCAACTCCACGTTGCCGAGCGCTTATACCTTTAATATAAATATCACATTCTAAATCAAACAGAATATGAAACTGACAAATCCATTTTTAATCCTCAGCATGCTGTGCTTCGCGGGAACATCCTGCGGCGACTTCCTCGAACGTTCGGCGCAAGACTTGAAGATTCCCGTCACCACGCGCGACTATAAAGAAATCCTGCAAGGGGAAGCCTACTTCAAAGATGTCTCCAATACGGGCAACTTCATCAACTATATGACCGACGACGTGGAATTTTTCTCAGCCGTCAATCTCGCGGAAGACGCCAACCGAAAAGACTGGTCGGAGCAAGCCTCCTACCTTACCAGCAGCTATTTCGCTACCTACGACCGTTGCTATTTCTGGGATCAGGAGATCGAAACCGAGTTTACCGACGAGTTTTTCAAACAGCTCTACCACCAGATTCTGATCGCTAACCTCTGCCTCGATGCGGTGGACGACACCGACGGCACCGACGACGAAAAAGAAATCCTGCGCGGACAGGCCGCCTTCCACCGTGCATTGGCCTATTTCTATCTGGCCAACACGTATGCGAAGCCGTTCAACGAAGCGCAATCGAGCGACCTCTGCGTCCCCATCAAGAACGAGACCACCACGACGACCGCTACCTTTGCCCGCAACACCGTCGGCGAAGTCTGGACGCTGATCAACAACGACATCCGGACGGCTTTGGACAACCTCGACGGCAAGGACATCGCTTCGGCCTACGAAGTCAACCACAAAGCCGCACTGATCGTCGCCTCGCGCATCGCCCTCTTTCAGGAAGACTACAGCCAGGCGATTCTCTACGGCGAAGAATTCCTGACGAAATATGGCGCTACCAATGGACTGTACGATATCTCGATGCAGGACAGAGCGAACAATCCGGCATCAAACACCACCACCAATAATTCCGACGCGGCCGTGGTCAATTTCTTTACGCGCAGCAACACCGAAATAGTACTCAGTTGGGGAAACTTCACGTATCCCGTACAAGCCATTGACTACAATACCGCCATCGGCTGGCGTACTTCAGCGCCAATTGATGAGAATGCGCTCGGCAGCTATCTCGTCGCGCCGAACCTGACAAACTCGGCGGAATATGAAGCCAAGACGCTGATCGGACAGTACAACTTCAGCATCACGCGCGGCGCCAACGGCATCATTGCATCGGTTACCGGCGACCGGCGACCCGTTTATTGGTTCATCGCACCGCGCCCTTATACCGGCGTCACCTCCGTGCGTTCACGCTACAACTACTACGTAATGAAAAGCGACCGTTCGTATGACTTCAGCGTCTGCTACAACTTCCCCAACGTGATCCGTACCGGCGAAGTGTATCTCAATCTGGCGGAAGCCTACGCGCGGCGCAACTCCGGAGGCGATGCCGCCAAAGCCATTCAATACCTGAACGACTTGCGCGAGAAGCGCATCGCACCTTACGCCGGCACCTCGGAAGAACTCGCTTCCACCACCTTTGCTTCGAATAGCGAATTGGTACAGTTTGTATGGAACGAACGCCGACGCGAATTGTGCTTCGAGGAGTTTCACCGCTGGTGGGACTTGCGGCGCACCGGACAACCGAAGATTGTGCACAAGTGGTACGAACAGACCTACACGCTGCAAGATCACGACCCCAACTACGTGCTCGACTTCCCCATCGCCGAGCGCGAATACAACGGAGCGAAGCTCGTGCCCAACGTACGCTACGCCAAAACTCCCGATTAATTGCATGATAATTATCAATGTCTAAACAAATTATGTATCTATGAAACAGATCAAATATATCCTGTTAAGCCTGCTGGTCGTCATCGGATTCCTTGCCTGCGACCGCAGCGATCCCAGCGACGAGATCGGCTACTTGCCTACTTCCGATTCCGACGGCAGCAATAACGACAGCGACAACGCCGCCATCAATGCGCGCATCGAAGAATTGGCCACGAAATACGACATACTGATCCGCCCGCGCTTCTCGTCCGACGAAATCGGCTACAACTGGACAAGCACCGTCTATCTCACCGCTTTCCCTTACGATGCCGCCGATATGGACTACGTGCTGCCCTTCCTCGATGTGCTCGAAGAAGTGTTTGAACTCTTCCCCGAAGGATTCATCAAGAAGTACATGCAAACGCAGATCTTGCTGTGCAGTAATTTGCGGCACAATTGGCGGTATGTAGTGGATAACATCAACGGCATTCCTGCGGTAAAACAGGAAACGCCCTTCGATGCGTTGATTACCAACACGCTCGTCGTGCTGACCGACGTAGGGCCGGAAATGGATCGGATGTCGCGCCAACAATTGAAAGAAAAACTGACGTCCGTCCTCGTGGAACGCATGATGATGAACACCACCGGCTGGCCTGCTCCGGACGACTTCAAAGCAGTTTCGTATGCGTATCACAAAAAATCCATCATCAGCACCACTTACGGCGTATATACCGACCTCCCGCCAACGACTCCACCGGCCATACTCGCTTATTGGGCGAACGGCACCTTGTCGGCCGCCACGACAAATACGCCCGAAGGATTTGTGGATGATATTGAGGGATCAATCACGCAGGAACGCTGCCCCTGGATACAGATCGGCATCTTCCGTCCGAGCCGCTTCGAATATTATTATCGCTATCTCTCGCCTACCGGCACCTACTTCGGCTATATGGGCTGCCCGCGCGTCGAGCAGGATTTCGCCGATTACGTCGCCTTCATCCTGAACCGAACCGCCGCCGAGAAGGAAGCGTATTACACCTATCTGCGCAGCAAACCCGAAGCGTTCTTCATCAGCAAGGCCTCCGCTTCCTACCTGCCGAAAGATATCACCATCGACAAGACCATCGGCTTCTTCAAGCAAAAGATTCAACTCGTGCAGGACTATTTCCGGCAGAATTTCGACGTAACGCTTCAAGAACCGCATTGATGAAACGACCATTATGCTTTCTGTTCACAACACTCATCGGCATGATGCCCGCCTTTGCGCAGGGCATCGCCTTTGAGTCGGTCGGCTTCGATGAGGCATTGGCCAAAGCAAAGACGGAAAATAAATATTTGTTTGTGGATTGCTATACCTCGTGGTGCGGCCCCTGCAAGCAGATTGCCAAGAATATTTTTCCGCTGGAAGAGGTGGGCGCTTTTTTCAACGCACGCTTCATCAATATCCAGATAGATATGGAAAAGGGCGAAGGCCCTGCGCTGTCGAAGCGCTTCGCGGTAACTGCCTTCCCGACATTCCTCATCGTGCGCCCCGACGGAACGCTGCAACATAAGTTCACCGGCGCTGACGATTTGGCAGCCTCGTTCCTGAAACGGACGCAACAAGGCTTAGACGACGACGCCGCCAACGGAACGATGTATAACGAGTTTGCTTCCGGACGACGCGACCAGGCATTCCTTGCCGCTTTCCTGCAACAATGCCTCGCGCAACATGATGCCGGACAGGCGCGCCGCCTCGTGCATATTCTTTTCGATTCCCTACGGATTGAAAAACAGGATACAGCCCTGTGGTACATCTACTCCGACGAATCGATCAACCAGGCCGCACTCCCGTCGCTGATTGAGCATCGCGCTTTCTTCAACGAGGCAAAAGGGAAAGCCGCCGTCGACCTGGTGATTGCCTACAGACAACTACGCAATGTGCTCACCGCAAAAAAAGCGGCCGATTTGGAGGTGGCGGTCGACAGTATCGCCCGTCTCGACCTCACGCCCGAAATGACAGAAATTTTGCTGTCTGCTGCCGAGCTATATCGCGTCGCTGTCTTCGAGCACGACAAAGACAAGGCGTTCGCCCTCTACGATGCACTGACGCCGACGCTCAAACCCTATCCGAAATTCTTCCCGCTGCTCGAAAGCCGCCTTGTCGGCGCTCTGGGTGCAAAAATCATCATGCGATGGCTGAAGAAAACAAAAAACGCTACGACGGACGAGGCAGATTGAGTCAAAACATCAACCCGCAAGAAAAACTCAGCAGGTTTTCGTTCTTACTCACAGCGAATCGCTTCAGGTATTCCGGCGCCTCGTCGACATCCGCAAAATCGACATCCGAATTGGGAAACCTGAACATGTAACGGAAATCGAAAAGCAGGTGTGCGACATTCAGGGAGAACCCCACCACGCCATTGATGCGGTAACGCGCCGAAACGTCGGTAAATTCCTGGTAAAGCTCCGTGAAATGTGTACGGAAATTGTTTCTGAAGTCCGGTCCTACATAAATATTAAAGAGATAGTTGCCGCTTTTCACCATGTTATATCCGATCAGCACCGGTACGCTCACCTCATGATGGCGCGCTTTGATCCGGAAACTCAATGCCGAATTTTCTTCCACCCCCGGAATGACGAAGGCATACCGTTCTTTCGAGTAGCAATATGCAAATTCCGGTTGCATAAATAATTCCCCCAGATTGATCCGTATAAACAACCCGCCTCCGTAGCCCGTTTTGTTGGTAAACGTTTTGTCTTCAAGCGGTTCGCCGCTTTTTGCCACATCGTAGTGCGTGACGACGGTGGCATTGAAGCCGCCTTTCAGACCCCAATTGAAAGCATTGTCCAGGAACGTGTCGGCATTGTTTTGTGCCGACAAGCCGCCGCAACAGCAGCACAACGCCAGTATCTTCAAAAATCGGGTCATCGCTTTACGCTTTTGGCCGACAGATTCCGATAGGGAGTGGTTCCCGGCTCGTTTCATTACAGCAGTTCAATTTCTTCTTTCTTGATTTTCATTTCGCAGTAATGGCACCGCAGCGTCACATTATCCTTGTCGATGACGTGGAACCGTGTCTGCATCGGCTCGTTGTTGGTGATGCATTTCGGGTTGTTGCATTTCACCAGTCCGTAGAGTTCGTCGGGCAGATTCACCTGTTTTTTTTCGATCACTTCGAAATCTTTGATGATATTCAGGTTGACCGACGGGGCAATGAGCGAGATGCGGTTGATCTCGTCTTCCTCAAAAAACTTGTCCGCGATCTTGATGATCCCTTTGGTCCCCATTTTTTTGCTGTCGAGGTTGTATCCGATGGTGACCCGCGTCGACAGGTGTTCGATCCCCAGCAGCGATACCACTTTGAAAAGGTATTCCGAAGGAATGTGGTCGATCGCCGTACCGTTTTTGAGCGCTGCCACTTGCAATTCTTTATTTCGTACCATCATTTCAATTAAGAATTAAAATAATAAAAAAACTAACCACCAACCACTAACCACTAACCACTAACCACTTCAATTCCCAACGCATCGCAAATGATCGCCTGCCTTGCGAACACCCCGTTGCGCGCCTGTTCGATATAATAAGCTTTCGGGTTGTTGTCCACGTCGTTGGCTATCTCGTTGATGCGGGGAAGCGGGTGGAGTATCTTCAGGTTGTCTTTGCTGTGACTGAGCATGTTGTTGCGCAAGACATACACATTCTTCACTTTCTCGTATTCGATCAGGTCGGTGAAGCGTTCGCGCTGCACCCGCGTCATATACAGGATATCCGAAAGGTTGATCACCTCCTCCGAAAATTCGGTATGTTCGTGGTAGCGGATGCCGTTGGTTTCGCAGAAATGTTTATACAATTCAGGGATTTTCAATTCTTCCGGCGCAACGAAATGGAAAGTCGGGTTGAAATGCGACATTCCGACAATCAGTGAATGGACGGTGCGCCCGTATTTCAGGTCGCCGACGACGGTAATCTGCAGGTTGTCCAGCCGACCTTGCGTCTTGTAGATCGAATAGATGTCCAGCATGGTCTGCGAGGGATGCTGGTTGGCGCCGTCGCCCGCATTGATGATAGGGATGTCGGTCACTTCGGAAGCATAGCGCGCCGCGCCTTCCAGGTAGTGGCGCATGATGATCAGGTCGGCATAATTGCTCACCATCATGATGGTGTCTTTCAGCGTCTCTCCTTTGGAAGAACTGGTGGTGGCCGCATCGGAAAAGCCGATGATTCGTCCGCCCAGACGGTTGATGGCGGTCTCAAAACTCAACCGCGTGCGCGTGGAAGGCTCAAAAAAAAGGGTCGCACAGACTTTTCCTTCCAGCAACCCGCGATTGGGATTCCGTTCGAAACATTCTGCCGTTCCGATCAACCGCAGGATGTCGTCTTTGGAAAAATCCACAATAGATACCAGGCTTTTTGTGTTCATAATCAATAGGGTCTCTTATGCTGACAAATGTAGATAAAATTTCAGAAGCAACAGCTATTTTTGAGGAAATTTTTAGTTGAAAGTTGAATTTTTGGAGCAGCGAGTGCAGAAGCCAAACAAGTTTGGATTATGCCGAGTCGCGACAAAAATCTCAAAGAAAAGTTGAATTTTTGGAGCAGCGAGTGCAGAAGCCAAACAAGTTTGGATTATGCCGAGTCGCGACAAAAATCTCGAAGAAAAGTTGAAAATGTAGAAATTTCGTAATAAATTTTATATCTTTACCCCAAAATTAACCCTAAAAAAAAACGATCATGATGGAAAACGAAAAGAAACAAAGACGGAAAAGGACAGGGAAAGTCTATTACTATCCCAATGGCATCAAAACTGAGTTCAAATTCGGAGATGATTCAGATCTGCCTCCGTTGCTAAGTATGTGGCTAAAGGAGAAGTATCCTAATTCATATATATCCAATAGGCAGGAAATTCGCCAATAAAACTTTCACCTTAATATACCTGCTTTAACTATGCGCTACTTATTTGATACAAACGCTGTGCTTTCTTTGCACAGCAGATTTGAGCAAACGACAAAGGATGCCTGGGATCTTATCGATTACTATTATTTCAGTCGTCCTTATATTAGCACGGTTTCCATCATGGAAATCATTCATTTGCACAAAAGAGACAAAATACGAACTAATTGGAAAAAAACAGAAGACATTATTCCTGATTTGGTGCTACAATTCGAGATTCTTCTCGTCAAAAAGGAACACCTCCAGACGTATGCGAAGCTAATATGCCCTCTCGGACACAACGACCCGAGCGACCACCTGATCATCGCCCAAGCCATTACCGAAAGAATTACATTGATCAGCTCCGACAGTAAATTCGAACATTATGTATCGCAAAAACTGGATTTTATTTATTGCGATTAGGTTAGTTCCTTGTGCGTCATTGCGAGACGATGTCAAAACCAAGCCAGCCACTAACCACTAACCACTAACCACTAACATGACAATCTGTCTGTTAAGTATGGTTAATCTTTCGGATAGCGGGTTAAAAGTGTTAAAAATGAAATGTTAAATCGAATATTTGTACGTTATTTGTATATCTCAATTGTGAGTTTAACAGATTTATTAAACAACTAAAAAATACAGATAATATGAAAAAGTTTTGGAAATTTCTTTTTAGTTTCCTCCTCATCGGAGCAGTCAGCGCCGGCGTCGGCACTGTCACCTTTTTTTATTGGAATCAACATCAACCCAGCGGAGCTACCGGCACGTCGGATGGATTTCTTCAGGGCGCCCTGCATGCGGTCAACTATGCTACCCCTGCCGAAAATACCGACTTCACCTATGCAGCAGAACTCAGTGTGCATGCTGTAGTCCATATCAAATCCATCGTAAAACCCACCCGCTCTTCCGAACGCTACGATTCGCGGAGTTTCGACCCGTTTGAATTTTTCTTCGGACGCCCCAACTACCAGGAAAAGCAGCCCCGCGTCGGCTTCGGTTCGGGTGTGATCATTTCCACCGACGGCTACATCATCACCAACAACCATGTGATTGACGGCGCCGACGAACTGGAAGTCACCACCAACGACAACAAGCGCTACAAAGCCCGTGTGATCGGTGGCGACGACGTATGCGACATCGCATTGATCAAAGTGGATGCCAAAGACCTGCCCACCATTCCTTTCGGTGATTCCGACAAACTCAAAGTCGGCGAATGGGTGCTGGCCGTCGGCAATCCCTTCAACCTCACCTCTACCGTCACCGCCGGTATCGTCAGCGCCAAAGGACGCGGCAATGTGTTCCCTTCGTACGACCGCAACAACCGCAGCGACCAGGCGCAGATGAAAGTCGAATCGTTCATCCAGACCGATGCTGCCGTCAATCCGGGTAACAGCGGCGGCGCACTCGTCAATACCAAAGGCGAACTGGTGGGCATCAACACCGCCATCTATTCCGAAACAGGGAATTTCGCCGGATATTCGTTCGCCGTGCCCGTGAGCATCGCCCGCAAAGTGGTGGCCGACCTCAAACAATATGGCGTGGTGCAACGCGCCGTGCTCGGTGTGGAAATCCGCAACATCCCCGCACAAAGGGAAGTTGAACCCAAAACGGTGGAAAACCTGAAGACAGAAGAAGGCGCCTACGTTGCCGGCTTCTCCTCCATCGGTAGCGCCGCACAGTCTGCCGGCCTCGAAGTAGGCGATGTCATCACTGCGGTAAACGACAAAAAAATCCGTTCCGTCAGCGAATTGCAGGAACAAATCAGCAAATACAGCCCCGGCGAAAAAGTCAAAGTCACCGTATTGCGTAACGGCACCAACGAAAAGACTTTCACCATCACGCTCAAAAACCGGCAAGGCAGCCTGGAACTGGTGAAAAATGTCGCACCTGCCGAATTGCTCGGCGCCGCTTTCAAAGAACTGTCGCCTGAAAAGAAAAAAGAACTCGGACTCAACTTCGGAATCGAGGTTACAGGCCTCACTAACGGCAAATTCCGCGATGCAGGCATCCCGAAAGGGTTCATCATCTTGTCGGTGAACGACGAAAAAATCAATACGGTTGACGATTTTGATAAAATTATTCAATCGGTTTTAAAACAAAATCCCGATGATAAGGGTTTATTTATTAAAGGTGTTACTGCTTCGGGTAAAGTCAGCTATTTTGCGATCGATTTAAATAATTAAAAAAAAGAAGAAAAGCAGTAGGGTTTTATCCGGAAAAGTATTACCTTTGCACTCCTTTTTTTAAAACAGGCCTATATATCATTGAAACTTTAGATGAGACAATTAAAAATTACAAAGTCGATCACCAATCGCGAAAGCGCTTCGTTGGACAAATACCTTCAGGAAATCGGCCGTGAAGATCTGATCACGGTGGAAGAAGAAGTAGAATTGGCGCAGGCCATCAAACGCGGCGACCGCGCTGCATTGGAAAAACTGACCCGCGCCAACCTCCGCTTTGTCGTCTCGGTGGCAAAACAATATCAAAATCAGGGACTCAGCCTCCCTGATTTGATTAATGAAGGCAACCTCGGACTCATCAAGGCTGCAGAAAAGTTTGACGAAACCCGCGGCTTCAAATTCATCTCCTACGCCGTGTGGTGGATTCGCCAGTCGATCCTCCAGGCGCTGGCAGAGCAGTCGCGCATCGTGCGCCTCCCGCTCAATCAGGTCGGTTCGTTAAACAAAATCACGAAAGCTTTTTCCAAATTCGAGCAGGAACACGAACGCCGACCTTCGCCCGAAGAACTGGCCAACGAACTCGACATCCCCGTCGACAAGATCTCCGACACACTCAAGGTGTCGGGACGTCACATCTCGGTCGACGCACCCTTCGTGGAAGGTGAAGACAACAGCCTGTTGGACGTGCTGGTCAATGAAGACGCGCCCGTCGCCGACCGCTCACTCATCAGCGAATCGCTCTCGAAAGAAATCGACCGCGCCCTCTCCACCCTGAGCGACCGCGAACGCGACATCATCAAGATGTTCTTCGGCATCGGCTACCAGGAAATGACCCTGGAAGAAATCGGCGACAAATTCGGCCTCACCCGCGAACGCGTCAGACAAATCAAGGAGAAAGCCATCCGCCGCCTCCGCACCAGCAACAAAAACGATCTGCTCAAAAGCTATCTGGGATAATAATTATGACAACAACAATTGCGCAAGGAATCAAATTAACCCGAAAGAACGACGGCGAGATATCCTCTATTACTTTCGATTACAAACGTTATGGCGCCATGCTTCACGATTTTTTCAAACCGCAAGGGATTTCCATTCCATCCGATGACGTTCCCAATGTGGAAACAATAAAAGCATTCGAGGAATTGAAAAATAACAAAGAATTAAAAAGATACACCGATTTATTTTAGTGGCGAAGTGGTTATTTCTCATCGCTAAATATTCCATATTTTGAAATTATGGGATTTTTTTTCTTTCAATCATCCTTTAGAGACGGTGCATGCACCGTCTCTACATTTTCAACTTTCAACTAAATTTCCTATCTTTGTATTCCCAAAAAATGACATTTCTGTCAAAAAAGGGGAATATAATTCATATGAAGATAAATAGAGATCACTACTTGAATCAGTTGATAGCAGGTCGTCACAACAGGCTAATCAAGATTGTGACCGGCATCCGGCGAAGCGGGAAATCGTTTCTGCTTTTTGAGTTGTTTCGCGAATACCTCTCGCGTCAGGGTATCGCCAACGACCACATCATTGAAGTGGCACTGGACGACAGAAGGAATATCGAACTGCGCGACCCCGACAAAATGCTGCAATACATCGACAGCTTGATGACCGATAAAGAAATGTATTACATACTCTTGGATGAAGTGCAAATGATGGACGATTTTGTCGGTGTGCTCAACAGTTTGCTGCATGTCCGCAATGCCGATGTGTATGTCACGGGAAGCAACTCCCGGTTCTTGTCGAAAGATGTTGCTACAGAGTTTCGAGGCCGAGGCGACGAAATTCACCTTTATCCGCTATCGTTTGCCGAATATTATTCCGCTATCGGCGGTGAGAAACAAGCACGATGGAAAGAATATTACACTTTCGGCGGTCTGCCGCAGCTATTGACGCTGGAAGGCAGCAAAAAAAAGGAAGACTTCCTTCTCAGCCTCCAGGAAAGTGTCTATATCAAAGACATACTTGAACGCCACCGAATTAAAAATAAAAGCGAATTTGAGGAACTGCTGCGCGTGATCGCGTCAGCGATCGGTTCTCCTTGCAATCCCTACAAACTGTCACGGACTTTCAAGAGCGTAAAAGGCATTTCGATAGATAATAAAACCATCTCCAACTATCTCTCATACATGGAAGATGCTTTTTTTGTAGAAAAAGCTTTCCGCTTCGACATCAAAGGGAAGAAATATATCAATACTTTGTCTAAATATTATTTCCAGGACATGGGGCTCAGAAATGCTTTACTCGGATTCCGCCAACTTGAAGAAAATCATATCATGGAGAATGTGATTTATAACGAGTTGCGCAATCGGGGATTCCGTGTGGATGTGGGAATGGTAGCGGTAAGAACAACCGATACGCTCAACCAAACCATCAGAAAACAGTTGGAAGTAGATTTTGTTGCCAATCGCGGTAACAAACGCTATTATATCCAATCGGCATTCGCCATGCCCGACGAAGAAAAGAAAAATCAAGAATTCGCCCCACTCCGCAATATTGACGATTCTTTCAAGAAAATTATCATCGCCAAAGACGACATCATGCCCTATCTCAATGAAAACGGCTTTATGATTATGGGGCTTTTCGACTTTCTGTTGGATTCTAACAGCCTCGAGGAAAATGGTTACCTGTAGAGACGGTGCAGTAGCAATTCGTAAGAAATTCCGGGCAGAATTTTGTCAATCGGAACAATATCTGTATTTTTACGGTCATAAACTTCAACAAATAAATATGGAACAAGTGGTTTCTTACATTTCTATAGATCCGAGAATCCGGTTCGGTAAGCCTTGCATTACAGGTACTCGCATTGCCGTAACGGATATATTGCAATGGCTGGCATCGGGAATGACAACAGCAGACATTTTGGAAGATTACCCTGACCTACAGGAAGTTCATATTCGTGCGGCATTAAATTTTGTCGCCGAAAGAGAATCGTATATCAAAATTATTTCTTCCGATGCAACTCCGGCTTTTGCTTGACGCCAATCTCTCCTGGCGTTCTGCTGCAGTGTTGAAACAGCATTTTGATGACTGTTTACATGTAGATTATATCGGAATGCAAACGCCTGTAAAAGACACTGAAATATGGGATTATGCAAAAGCCAATAATCTTTTTATTGTTACCAATGACGAGGATTTTTTCAACCTTTCTTCATTTAGAAGTTTTCCTCCAAAGGACGTGTTGTTACGGCAAGGCAACCATAGTCGACGTTACGTGGAACAATTGCTGATATCATTAAAACCTCGCATTGAAATGTTTGGCGAGTCTGATGAGCATGGCGTGCTTGAAATAATCTGAAACTATCATCAAAGACGGTGCATGCACCGTCTCTACAATTTCGTCCTTTTTTTTTCGACTTTTATCCAAAATATCCGACGTTTTGTTAAGAATATAATTTTATTTATAGCCTGACATTTAATAAATTTATTAACTTTGAGGGTCATTAAAAAAGCATTATGTTTAAATACAAAACGCATATACTAATTGTGTGGATTCTGACGGGGGTTTTTGCCACCGTCACTCCCAACAACGCCGCTGATTTGCCCGATGCTTGCCAGATCGAACTCATCGCTCCACAATGGGCAGGAAGAACCCTCAAATTAGTCTGTTATTTCGACGGAAGTCGCTATACGCAAGATACTGTGCGTCTTTCCGCCGACGGGCGGGGCATGTTTCGCTCCCAACTCCCCTACCCCGAAGGCCTCTATATGATACACCTCGACAGCCTCCATTTCTTCGACTTCCTGATGGCTGACGACCAGCAGTTTACCATTACAGTCGACACCACCGACTTCACCCATAACAACCGCATCAGCGGCGCACCGCAGTCCGAAGCGCTCCAGGCCTATACCGCTTTCATGGCCGACCGCCACCGCGACCTGCGCGTCCTCTACGACGAATTTAAGAAAGTCTACCCCGACAGCGCCCACCGCGCCCGCACCGACGCCCGCCTCGATTCGCTCAACGCCGTGGTGAAGCAATACCGCGAAACCCTCTATCGCGACTTCAGCGGCGCATGGGTCGCCGCCTTCGTCCGTGGCCTCGATGCCGTGAATACCGGCCCCTACCCCATGCCGCAGTCGCTCGAACAGCGATTCCTCGAACGGCAATACCAGAAAAAACATTTCTTCGACAACATCGACCTGCAAGACCTGCGCTTCTGGTACACCGGCTACTTCACGCAAAAAATCGAACAATACCTCTCGACCGTCGTTGAGCCGGAGCCCGACACCATCGCCGCCGCCGCCTCGTGGCTCGTGGCGCAGACCCTCGGCGACAGCATCTGCTCTCGCCTCATGCTCGGCCGACTGATGAACTACGCCCTCGGCAACCCCATCATGGGCCTCGAAAATATGTGGGCACGCCTCGCCGAAGACTACTACTTCTGTGAGCAGCCCGTCTATTGCCCCGATTCAGCCTTCATGCAACGCTTGCGCTCGGAATACGGCCACGTCCGCTACAACCGCATCGGCATGAAAGCCCACGACCTCGCACTGCAGGACAGCGCCGGACAACCCGTCAGGCTCTACGACCTCGCAGCGCCCTATACGCTGGTCTATTTCTTCGAGCCCGACTGCGGCTTCTGCAAGAAAATCACCCCGCGCATCTACCACGAGATTTTCGCCAAATACCGTGACCGCGGCCTCGATGTCGCATGCGTCTGCATGCTCAACAACCGCGACGAATGGCTCGACTACATCCGCAGCAACGGATTTACCGACTGGCACAACCTCTGGGATCCCGACCGCTCCTCCGAATTTTGGCGGTACTACGACACCTCCACCACGCCGGGCATCTTCCTCACCGACAGCACCCACACCATCATCGCCAAAAAACTCGATGTGGAAAGCCTCGACCGGCTGCTGACGACGATCTTCAAACAATAAACCTAGTTTATAGTTAAGATTTATTAATACAATATAATATTTCCTAAATATTTTACTATTAAATCCCTACTGATATGGTACAAAACAGACGCCCCCCATGACACTCCGGCCACACCCGACAAAGCCCCAAAATACGCACTACGCGACCCCCTAAACGACAATTTAAATTTGCCGCCACCGATCGCGCCACTTGCTATTAATATTTTGGAAATCAGATCGAATTTGTGATTTTTTTTAGCTTAACGCTTTGCATTTTAAAAACACTTCGTATCTTTGTCGAATTATTCATTTATTAAAATGCACTTTAGTCAATTTAATTTTTTAATAACACATATTTTTATGAAAAAAGTAATTCTACTACTATCGCTCTTCCTGCTGACTACGTCAGGAGGTTGGGTGTTTTCGCAAGTTCACAATTGGGTTGACAGTTCATTGCCTAATGCTGCTTCTGCAGGTGTCAAAGATATCCCATCAGGAACGGACTTGGCTTCATTTTCCTATTCGACGGCCTCAAACTTCCGGCTCCAAGGTGATTGTTACGCATCTGCCCCCATTCCTGCGCTAACTGGCAAAACAATCGACTTTGACGACTATGAAGTCACTGCGAATGGCCCCAGTTTGTTTACCTCATTGACCAATTGCAACATCAAGAATCTCTTAATTGTTGCAGTCGCTGCAAACAGTTCTACATTATCCTATTTAGGGCCGTTGGCGCAACAAGCCACAAATACCCACTTTACCAATTGTCGGTTAAAAGCCGGATTAGGACTGACTGTCACGAATGCTCAAGTGGCTGGAGGATTGGTTGGCTATGCCGATGGATGTTATTTCACACAATGTCGTTCCGATGCAATAGTAGACCTTAGTTCGACCACCAGTACAATAGGCGGCGGGCTTATCGGTTATGCTACCGGCACAGCGATCAAACTAAGTTTTGCCACCGGAAAAGTTACCGCGCAAAAGCAAGCCGGCGGTTTGGTCGGATTCATGATGGCCGGATCAATCGTTAACAGTTATGCCTTGGGCGATGTGGAACAAATAACACAAACCAGAACTATCTCCAATTGTTCCACCAATGGCCCGCTTGGAACTTACAATATTGCGGCAGACTGGTCATATTTGTCAGCCGGTGGTTTGGTCGGCACCATTAATAACAGCACTCAAATCTCTCAAAGTTACGCTGCCGGAATAATAAAAGCAGTGGGCACCTATGTCACATGGGAATCCGGCACTATGGATTGTCACTCCACTTGTGACGCGTGGGATTCATTCCCCCCTTATGATTGTAATACGTGGTCAAATAAATATACAACAGCTTATATGACATATGGTGGCAGTGCAGGCACTATTTGCGGTTATACCAACAATGATGCGCTAATTACTGATTGCTATTATTCTTTGTCTCGCAGTTCTACACTTACACAACAACAATCATCACATCCATATACCGTTACCACAGGTTATCAACATTCTTATGGTTCCAATTTAGAGGGGGCAAGAGCAGTTGTATATGAGACTGCAAACAATCAGGGAAAGAGCGCTGTATGTTCAAGTGGCGTAGGTTATGGCGCCCTCTCCGCATATATAGGCACTGACGAAGGCTGGACCAACGTCGAGGGGAGCACTTACCCGATGTTAAAAAGCACAATGGTAGACTACAATCTGAAGCACAATATACCGACTTTCACTAAAACTTCTACCGGAGCAGCTACAACGCGCGCCAATGAAGTCGGTAACCATTTGTGCGCTCGCACGGAATACGATTTCGATGGATTCGCCTCTTATACGCCTTTTGGTGCTGCTGATTATTTCAACTATGGAGGCACACTGTCCTATAACTATCGCCTCTATATTCGGAGAGCTGATGGGTCATACACGGATATCTGTTTCAATCAAACAGAAGGAAAAGGTGCCAGCGCTGTTGCAGGATTAGGTTATGTCCTTCCGACAAGCGGAGAATATACTTGTGGCACGCCTCCTACTGACGATGTTATTCCCAATGTGGAGTTTGACAGATATAACGCCTATGTGTCAGTAGCCGTCTTTCCTAAATATGACAACGATTATTTCAACCAAATGGGATTGCATCATATGATCGGAAGATACGGAGATTGGTGTGAACATTATTATGATTGGAAACATTTGAATGGAGGTAATGACTGGAATGTTTATTCCGACTCCCCAACACTGCCTTTCTCAGAATGGGGTAACTGCTGGGAATACATTGTAGCAGGGGTTCATCCGCTACCTACGGTCGCTTGGGATCGATATGTAGACGTTTATAACTACGGTTACGGAGGTGACGATGGGTTGATTCCCGGAGTCGTCTCTTATAGTGGTATTCCAAAATTGAATGCCAACACCGTCTGCTACGACTACCGCGACACGACAATGAACAACGATGTTGGAGGGGGAGATTACGGATGGTTTGCTGGCTCCACACCTGTAATTGAGCCACGCACTGTGGATACTGCATACGTGCGGTTAACTTTCACCGGCCGTGCACCATACATCTTTGCTTGGGAAAAGGAAGAATCGGATAACGGACAGTTGTTTACCGGCGATATTACAGCTACCGTTGCTGGAGGTCAGCAACTACTCAGCACTTTCGAACCGGATTCAGCTCATGTAGGTTATGCCTCTGCACCTTATGGTACATTTCCTGGTATTTTGCCTGCGCCGACTTTCTCCGAAATTACCGGTAAAGTCAGCTGGAGCGACTACCACATGGATAAGCCTCATTTTGTCAATAATACGAACCTGCATAAACAATCGAACTACGGTGGATCAAGCTTCGGCATCATGCGCATTTTGCCCAGCCACGTAGACGATCCTACCACTCCGCGTGGGGGTACGCAACCTGCCTATTCGGGTCACAACCTCTACTGGTCAGATTTTGCAAATGCTCCTGATACTACCTCTACTACTTCCTCTGCCACAGGAGATACCGATAACTTAGGCAGTAAATGGGGTATTGTAGACTATTGGGGATGCTACAGCAATGACTACACTGTCTATTATGGAGAAGCATTCAAGCCCTTCTTAGATATGACTCAGACGGGAGGCGCCCCTCTCAACAATGTAATCGCATTTGATACGGTAATCGTTAACCCGCTACCAATCATGCAATATCCCTATCCGACCTATCAAGATGCTTCGCGTTCATTTGCCCACATGGATACTGTGATTTGCGAAGGCGATACAGTATGGAAGAAAGTTTTCTACAACCCGAACATCCCCGATGCTCCCCACTCGTCTACCGGCGTAGATGCGGCTTTTGCCGACTCGATGCACTTCCAGTGGACATGGTCTGCTAATGCAGGACAATCAGGCAATTTCGGTGGTTGGCCTTTTGAAACAAATACACTGCTGTTTTATCAAAACCCGTTATACACTGCTAATTGGCCTCATCTCAATGCAGACCCAATTTACCTGCAAACTTCGGGTCCAAACGCGATTCCGCCATTCAACGTTGAATACGCAGGTTTAAATGGAGGTGACTGGAGTTATACTTATCCGGATATCGAAGGACGTGGCAACGGACCGCTTTTTGATAGGACATACCGCCCGCACAAAAACGGATTGCTCGATTTAGGACGTGATGGAATGCCCGGCGCACAGAATTATTATCAATCGAATTATACTGAATACGACTCCCTTCGCCACTACTACGACGAATATTACAGCGGCAACGATTTTAAGGACGGCCAACGTACTCTTACCCGCGATCTGGTAATCCGCCGCTCACGGCTGTCGACCTACCCTGTTGTGTCTCATCCTGATGTATTTGAAAGCCACTTCCGTCAGACCCCGACACCATACAGCCCGTCGACCGATGCCGGCGTCACTACTTTCAACGACGATCCGTTTATCCTCAATGCTATTGAATTGGCAGACACTTTCGATACTTCCCATTCACGCTATGCCGTGATCGGCAATATGAACACCGTCGACCACTGGAGTCGCATGGACAGTTTGCCGACCTTCAAGGTGCCGACCGAATGGCGCGGTTCGATCACCCGCGTGGTATTCCGCGTCACCCCGCTGTTTGCCAACTACCGCGGCGGCGTATGCTTCGCCAAGAAGACCGACTTCGGATATGAAGATTACCAAGATTGGCGTTATCGCGGTGTCACCGACTTCGCGCTGACCGTCGATCCGCGTCCGTTCCCGATGTTCGAAAATCAGTATCAGGAAGTACGCAACGGCGCCTTCTCGAAAAATATCCAACTCGACAATCAGATCGTGGATTACGATACGCTCACGAAGTTGCCGCTTACCCAGAGTGGCGGCTACTCGATGACCAACTACCAGCCGGCCATCGATACCTCGTGGTATGCGTGGACGGATCAGCATCCGGAATATGGAATGATCACGGCGTACGACAGCATCGCGCTGGCAGCAGTACCGCCGTCGGATCCTTCGATCCCCACAGGAGGGAGCCTCCATTCGGCCTGGCCGCATCCGCGCGACTTTATCCCCGGATATGAAACGTACAACAATACGTCCAATGCAATTTACGATACCATCAAGGTACGCCCATACTACATCAACCGCATCGTTTGCCATGGCTACGACACCGTAGTGGTGATTAAGATCAACCCCAAAGAACCACCACGGATATTGGTTCAGCCGGTCGGCGCAGTCATCTGCGAACACGACGACTACGTGCTCAAAGTGGTGGCTTCGGGCGATAACCTGACTTACCAATGGTATAAGGACGGCACTAAACTGATCGGTCGCTTCTCCGACACCCTCCAGATCCACAATGCCAGCTACAACGACTACGATAAGTATTATGTGAAAGTGTCCGGCGTGAACAACCTCTACGTCATCAGCGACACGGTACAGGTTTGGGTGGCTCACCCGCTGCCTGCAACCCTCGCTCTAGAGGATCCGATCACCGAAATCTCGCCGAACAAAACGTACAAGCTGAAAGTGGCTTACACCGATATTGACGTCACCAAATACGACTGGAGTTATTCCAATAATACCGCCGCATTTGACACGCTGCAAACAATAGGTAACACCAGTACGCTCACCACGGGCAGCGACCCGATGCCGGGCACCGTTACCGTACAGATGACGCATGTTTGCGGCAATCGAACCGTCACGCATACTATCACCAAGATAGTCTACGGCACCGGCCTCGACGACGTCAGTGAAAATGTCAAGGTCTACCCGAATCCGGTCACCGACATCCTCTACATCGAACCTGCTCAACGCGATGCAGCCATCGATGCGGTTACGGTTGTCGATGCCAACGGTCGTACCTTGCTTACTACCCAGTTGGCTCCGGTGAACTACCGGCTGTCGACCACCGGCTGGAAGAGCGGCGTATATTTCCTCCGCTTGAAATCCACCGCGGGTACCGAAGTTCTCAAAGTTTTGAAGAACTAAATCAATTTCGATCTTTTATATTGACATAAATAGTTAATAATGGGCGCCCTGGTTCTGTGAAGAAACGGGGCGTTCCGTTTTTAAAGAGGGATCCGCGCACCGCCCATGTAGAGACGGTGCATGCACCGTCTCTACGGATGATCCGACAAGGAAAATATTTTTTCTCAATTTTATTTGCATTTGAAATATTTGTAGTATATTTGTGTCGGATATTGATGGTAGCAGTCGGTAGTTCTGGGCTTATCCTTCACAGGACAGTATATCGGGGGTTCGACTCCCCCCAATATCTTCACAAAGTAGGTCATTTATGTGGCCTACTTTATTTTTTTATACTTGGCAAGATTTAAAAAACTGTATTCCGGTACAATTCCGATAGAGTTCAGTAGATTTACTGTATTTCCATTTATCGTGTAATTTGGCTTTATAATTAATTTTAAAATTTTGTCATCATATCTTGATGAATACACATAAACCAATGATTTAGATTCAATATCTTGATAAATATTTGTGGGACTATTAATTCCAATTTCTACTTCATTATATCGTTTTTTATCTATTGATGCACCTTTTGCTGATTTAGGATGTTCATAATACTTCATTATTACTTTATCTGTTATTGCTATATCTGTTGTTTCCAGAAGCAATCCTTTTGATTTCAGATCTTCGATTACGACACTATCAATACTCCCAAGAATTTTGATTTCATTCGATGTTCTCATTTCGGAATAGACTTTATCGGCAAAACATTGCAAATCGCCATCGAATTGTTTCAGTTCTTTCATAGTCTTCGTTTTTGATCAATAACATATAAAGGTTAATTATACGGTAAAGGTAATGAAAATAATTGAAAAAGAAAATTCGCGGCATTGTAGAGACGGTGCATGCACCGTCTCTACCGTATTTTCAACGGTCAACGTTCAACTCCCTCATCGCTATATCCTTGAGTTTGAATTTCTGGATCTTCCCGCTTCCGGTCAACGGATAGGAATCGACGAAGAAGACGTATTTCGGGATTTTGTGGCGCGCGATTTTCCCTCGGCAGTAGTCACGGACATCTTCGGGCGTGAGTGTCGCCCCTTCGTCGGGGATGATGAACGCGGCGACTTCTTCCCCGTATTTTTCGGAAGGGACACCGGCCACCTGGATGTCTTTGATGCCTTTGAGCGAATAGAGAAATTCTTCTATTTCGCGGGGGTAGATATTTTCGCCGCCGCGGATAATCATGTCTTTGATGCGGCCGGTGATGCGGTAGTATCCATCTTCGTCGCGGATTCCCAGATCGCCCGAATGTAACCAGCCGTCGCGGTCGATGACTTCGGCGGTAGCTTGCGGATTTTTGTAATAACCTTTCATCACCAGGTAGCCGCGGCAGCAGACTTCGCCCTGTTCGCCGTTCTTACATTCCTCACCGGTATCGGGATTCACGATGCGGACCTCCGTGAAAGGATATTCCTTGCCGACGGTGGTGCAGCGTTTCTCGAAAGGATCTTCCACCACCGAATGGGTCATCCCCGGAGAGGATTCCGTCAGGCCGTACACGCTGGTGATGTGCGTGATGTGCAATTGCTTTGTGACTCGCTGCATCAGCTCGATCGGGCAGAGCGAACCGGCCATGATGCCGGAGCGCAACGACGAGACATCAAACATGTCGAACATCGGATGAGTCAGTTCGGCGATAAACATCGTCGGGACGCCGTAGAGCAGCGTGCATCGCTCTTTGTGTACGGAAGCCAGCACGGTGAGCGGGTCGAAGCGTTCCACCATCACCTGGGTGGCGCCGTGTGTCAGGCAAGCCATTGTGGCCAGGACGACGCCGAAGCAGTGGAACAGCGGGACGCAGCAGCAAAGTTTGTCTTGGTTGGTATAGTGCATGCCTTCGCCGGTGAAATAGCCGTTGTTGACGATATTGTAATGCGAGAGCATCACGCCTTTGGGGAATCCGGTCGTTCCGGAGGTATATTGCATGTTGACCACCTGGTGGCAGTGAACGCGGTTTTTCAGGTCGTCAAGTCGCTGGTTGTCGATATGTTGTCCGAGCAGCAGCAGTTCGGCGGTGTTAAACATGCCGCGGAATTTTTCCTGACCGATGAAGACGACATTTTTCAGGTGCGGGAAGCGTTCGCTTTTCAGGTATCCGCGTTGTGAAGTCTTCAGTTCCGGCAGCATCGTGTAAACCATGTCGACATAGCTGCCGTCGAAGACGCCTTCGGTGATGCACAGCGTCTGGAGGTCGGAATCTTCCACGAGGTATTCCAGTTCGTGCTGTTTGTAATTGGTGTTGACGGTGACGACCACTGCGCCGATCTTGGCGCCGGCATAGAGGAAAGTGAGCCAGTCGGGGACGTTGGTAGCCCAGATTCCGATGTGGGTGCCTGAGCCGACACCGATGGCTATCAGTCCTTTGGCCATATTGTTGACGCGTTCGTCGAACTGTTTCCAGGTGAACCGCAGATCGCGGTCGGAGTAGACGAGGTATTCGCTGTCGGGGGTATGTTTTGCCCAGTATTCGAGCCATTGCCCGACGGTAAGGTCTGTTAATTGTTGCATGGCTAGTGGGTTAGAAAGGGGTGTAGACAACGGCGAGGATTTTGGCTTCATTTTCTCCTGCAGCATGGACATGATGCGCCACGATCGAATCGTAATAGATGCTGTCGCCTGCATCCAGCAGGTAGGTGTGGTTGCCGTAGGTGACTTCGACGACGCCTTCCAGGCAATAGATAAATTCTTCGCCTTCGTGCGAGGAAGTGTCGAACTGTTTTCCTCTCGACGGTTCGATGTGGATTACGAAAGGTTCCATATTGCGTCCTGCCTTTTCGGAAGACAAGGGGAAATAGGCCATGTTGTTGCGCCTACCGGTGCCGTTGGAAGTAGCGAAACCCGCGGCGCCTGTATGCGCTGTCTTTCGGGAGATGATGGGTCCGGCTTCGTCGGCATCGTCCAGGAAAGTCCCCAGGCGAACCCCCACCACCCGCGCTATCTTGATCAGCGATGCCAGCGACGGCAATCCGGTATTGTTTTCTATCTCCTCAATTACAGCAGTTTGCAGTCCTGATCGCTCGGCCAGTTCCTCGATTGTGATCTTTCGGGATTCGCGTATCGATTTGATGCGATTCCCGATAAATTTGTTGGATTCCATCCGTTAATGTTTTAAATAATTATTTTACGGCGCAAAAATACAACAAAATAGTTGAAAGTTGAATATTGATAGTTGAAAATTAATTGCGAATGATAATCGGCACCTTCTTTGATGATAAACCGCATCCTCCCCATGTAGAGACGGTGCATGCACCGTCTCTACTCCAGTCTTTTCTTGGCCAGGGCTTCGTAGCAGGTGCCGGGGCGTCCGTAGTTGCAATAGGGGTGGATGCTGATGCCGCCGCGGGGGGTGAAGTATCCCGTCACTTCGATGTATTTCGGGTCCATCAGGCGGATCAGGTCTTTCATGATGATGTTGACGCAATCTTCGTGGAAAGCGCCGTGGTTGCGGAAGCTGAAGAGGTAAAGTTTGAGGCTTTTGCTTTCCACCATCCGCCGGTCGGGAAGGTATCGAATTTCGATTGTGGCAAAATCCGGTTGTCCGGTGATCGGGCATAGACTCGTGAACTCCGGACAAGTCAGTTTCACCCAGTAGTCGTTTTCGGGATGTTTGTTGAGGAATGTCTCCAACACTTCCGGGGCGTAGTCCTGTCGGTATTCGGTTTTGCCGCCCAGATGCGTCAGTCCTGTCGTCTGTTCCGTCATTTCTTTTGTTTTAGATAAGTGAGTAATCCTTCATTACGCAGTTTGCAGGCCGGGCAATGGCCGCATCCTTCCGCTTTGATTCCGTTGTAGCATGTCAGCGTTTCGTTGCGAACCAGGTCGAACACGCCGAGTTCGTCCGCCAGCGCCCACACTTCCGCTTTGTTTCGCCACATCAGCGGCGTATGGATTTGGAAATGCTCGTCCATCGCCAGGTTGAGCGTCACATTGGCCGCGCGGATGAAGGTGTCGCGGCAGTCGGGATATCCGCTGAAGTCGGCTTGCGACACGCCCGTCACCAGGTTGCTGATGCCGTGCGAGCGAGCGATGACAGCGGCGAAAGTCAGGAAAAACAGGTTTCTTCCCGGCACGAAGGTGTTCGGATAAGAACCTGCGGGTTGCTGTTGATCCATCTCCAGGTCATGGTTCGTCAGTGCGTTGTCCGCCAGGCGACTGATGACGGAGGCGTCCAGCGCCTGGAACGGCACGTCGGCTTTCGCTGCGATGCTGCGGGCGATCTCCACTTCCTGCGCGTGACGTTGTCCGTAGGCGCAACACAGCGCGCGGACGGAATCGAACTGTTTCAATGCCCAGAAGAGGCAAGTAGTAGAATCCTGTCCGCCCGAAAGCAGGACCAGGGCAGCGCCGTTCGACGGCGATAATTGCTGTTTAGTATCAGTCATAGCGTAACCAATTTTCCGGGTTTAATTTATTTTTTTCTTTCCATAATTCAAAATGCAGGATCGTCTCATTCCCGTTGGCCGTATCGGTAAAGATCGTGCCGAGCGCCTGTCCCGTCTTGACGGACTCGCCTTGCTTCACGCGGACGTTCACCAGGTTGGAATAGACCGTCAGGTAGTTGCCGTGACGAACGATGATATTGTTGTTGAAGCCCGCGAGCAGGAATATTTTCGTCACCACGCCGTTGAAGACGCTGCAAGCTTCGTTGCCCGGCGTTGTCTGGATGTCGATGCCGTTGTTGTGCACCATCACATTTTTGAGTTCCTGAAACTGGTGGATGCCGAATCCGGCGACGACTGTATGGTCGCCCTTCACGGGGAAGGGCAGCAATCCCCTGTTGTTAGCGAAATTGTCGGACAATAGCCGTTCTTCTTTGGTCATCGCATAGCCGCCTTTGGATTCAGCCATGCGGTCGTCCTTTGCCTGGTCGGGCGATTTGTCTTTTTCTGCTTTACGTATTTCTTCCGCTATCGCTTCCTTGATGGCATTGTTGAGGGCTTCCGCCCGTTTTCGTTTTTTCTTCAGGTCTGCTTCGAGCTGTTTTTGTGTCGTCTTCAGCGACTGTACCGCTTTTTTCTGGGAACTTTGTTCGCCCTGCAATGCTTTTTCTTCCGCTTCGCGTTCGGCCAGCAGCGCCGTCTTTTCCGCTTTCACTTTGAGGAGTTCTTGTTTCTTTTGTTCCAGTGTCTGCTGTTTCTCGATGATTTCTTCCGATTGTCGGCGTTTCCAGGCGGCATATTCTTTCAGGTAGAGGATGCGGCGGTAGGTCTGCATCAGGTTTTGAGCCGAGAAGAGGAAAAACAGTTCGTTGCGGTTGATTTTGTGTAGGTACATCTTGCGGAGCGAGGCAGCGTACGCCTGTTTTTTGACGTTGAGTTCTTTCTCCAGCGAACGGATATGAAACGACATCGTGTTCACTTCGCGGTCGGCGGTCTCTATCTCGCGATTCAGCAGCCGGATGAGTTCTTTGCGGGCATTGATTTTCTTCACCAGCAGGTTGAGGCGGTTGAGGGCGGAAGTGGTGGATTTTTTATTTTCGTCCAGCAGTTTGCTTACGGCTTGGATTTCTGCCACCGCGTGTTCGCGTTGACTCTTCAAGTCTTTGATTTTCTGCGAATCCTGCGCTTGAGCGCCGATCGCTATCCACAACAATGGTATGAGTAAGCATATTCTATTCATCGCTTTTCTCAAAAATGCGGAGGTATTGCGCCAGTGACATTCGGGAATATTTAGCCGGGAGTGTCCGATCGATGGTAAATTCCTTATCCGTTTCCACGCCCGAACAGGAGAGGTTCAGGCTGGCTTCGTCGGAAGGCCATTGCAGCAGCATCGACATCTTCATCGGGAAGGTCAGATCGTCTTTCACCGGCAGAAAATCATCGTAGTCCCAGTTCAGTCGGATTCCTTTATCGGCATTTTCCAGCAGCGTAGTCCGGATGCGGTCGGTATAGTCGCATGTGAAAGTCACCGCCAGGTTGCGGTCGGCTTTCGGCCGGATGAACGCCCTGTATTTCTCCTGTTTGACGGCAAAAGAGCGAAAATCTGCAGGCGTCACTTCCGCTTTTCCGGCGATAAACAGGTAGTTGGTAAACAGCGATTCCAGGTTGAAATAGTTCAATGCATAGCCGCTTGCCTTGGCGATATTGTCGATGGATTCGGCGACCGCCAATTTGTGTGAACGGTCAATCAGCAGCAGGCTGTCGGGGGTGATGGTGAGGCGGAACACCTCAGAATTGATGATTGGGATCATCAGCGAGAGGCGTATCGCCTGTCCCCGTATGATCCGCAGGTCGGCGGGGGCCGAGAGGCGTTTGTTTTTCATTCCGGGTTTCAGCGAAGCGCTCGCCCGCACCGAGAGCGTGCGGTAGGGCACGGTGTTGGCGGCCACGGCGCGCAACACTTCTTGCCCCGGACGAACCGGCAACGCTACCGCTTCCGCTTCTTTCCGACTGCTTTTGCACGACAGCAACACCAGCAGGGTTGCGATGCAAAACCATTTTATGTTATTAACAATTAACAATTACTGAATATCTAACCCACTAACTCTCCAGATATTTTCGTTCCGCTATCTTCCGTTCCAGCACTGCCGTATCGGTGTCTGCTTCCGATTTTTTCTTCTCCAGCGCGATGGTCCACTGCGCTACCGCATTGTCCACATCGCCCGTCATAAACAATATATCGCCGTAATGTTCGATGATTTCAGCACTTTTGTCCGAATCGACCGACATGGCGCGTTCGATATAGAATTTCGCCAACGTATAATTTCCCTGAACAAAAAATACCCACGCGTAGGTGTCGAGGTAAGTGCTGTTGTCCGGCTGCAGTTTGATACATTGGTTGCTCATCCGTTCTGCTTTGCTCAGGTCGTGCTTGTCGAGCGCAAGGAAATAGGCGTAATTATTCAGCACCACCACATTGCGTTCGTTATAGAAAAGTGCGGAATCGTAGGCCTGGTATGCTTCTTGGTTCCGGTTGAGGTGATGATAGAGGTCGCCGATCTGTCCGAAGAAATCCGATTTGTAGGGCAGTTCGTCTTCGGTCACGAATTGCAGTCCTTGTTGGTAGGTCTCCAGCGCGGTGAGGTATTCTTTTTTCTGGTAGTATCCGGCGCCTTTATAGAAATAGAAATCCGGCATTTCCGGGAAATGCTCCAGCGCTTGGTCGCAAATCTTGATACATTCGTCGGCGTCGTTCGCACGTAAAGCGATGCCTATCAACTGTTTCCACGCCTCGTTGTTTTCCGGAATCGATTCGGTGACGACTTGGAAGCGGAATTTGGCTTCTTCCGTCTTTCCCTGCATCAGCAGGAACTGTCCGTACATCAGGTTCAGGCCTTTCTCCTGCGAATGTTGATCCATCAAGGTCTCGAAAAGGGTGTTGGCGGCGTCCATTTCTTTCTTGTTCTGTTGCAGGGTCTGGATGTAACGCGACAGGATCCCCAGCTTGGTATCCACTTCCAGTTTGGGGTTGCGTAATGCCGCGTCGATCTCTTCCGAAGCCGCTTTGTTGTCGCCGATATGTTCGTAATAATTGGCCATGGAGACGATGTAGTAAGGGTTTTCGGGATCTATCTCGTGGGCTTTGCGGAAATAGACCAGTGCCGTATCCGTCTCGTTCTGCTCGAGGTAGAGGTCGCCGAGGATGATCCGGTAGCGCGATTCGTAGGGAAATTGGTCGGCCAGCCGTTTCACTTCGTTGAACGCGCGTTCCCGCTGGTTGAGTTGGGAATACAGGCGGAATTTCTGGAGTGTCAGTGATTCGCTCATGCCGATATTCTGTTCGAGCACATTCAGCGCCTGGATGGCTTTTTCCGGTTCTTTTCGCCTGACATACAGCTCACTCAAGTAGTAGTTCAGTTCGGGCTTGTCGGGATAGTCGGCCACCAGGCTTTCGTACATCGCGACAGCCTCCTCGTCGTGGTTGTCAAGCTCACGCGCCAGCGAAGCCAATGCAATCCGGTATTCGAAATTGTGCGGGCTGTATTCCGCCGCTTTCTGCAAAGCATGAAATGCCAGGTCTGTTTGTCCGAGAAACAGGTAGTAGTTGGCGATCTCGTACAACGCCGACGAAGAGGTGGAATCGATCTCCAAGGCGTGCAGCAGCAGGTTGTAGGTGTCGTTGTGCCGTTCGTTGGCCTTCATCCTGAGCGCCTCCAGGAAAAAGCAGTCGAATTTCCGACGTTCCGACAACAGACTGTCGGACGGCACCGCAAGCGCCTCCTGCGCCGTTGCTTGAATCGCCACAGCGAAGCACAGACTCAATATAAGCTGATAAATATTTATCTTCAAAACAATAAAAATTTCTTAGTTGAAAATTAGCAGTTAATTGAAAGTTGAAAGTTACGAATTTCCTAACTCCTACCCCCTAACTCCTACCCGTATGTCCAAACCCTCCTGCGCCGCGGGCTGTGTCTTGCAACGCCGCCACCGGCTCCCACGCGATCTGTTCGTGTCGGGAGATGACCATTTGGCAGATTCTCTCGCCGTCGTGGATAACAAACGGTTCGGCGGAGAGGTTGACGACAATCGCTTTGATTTCTCCACGGTAATCGGCGTCGATGGTTCCGGGAGAATTGACCAGCGAGATGCCGTGTTTGATCGCCAGGCCGCTACGTGGACGAATCTGCGCTTCATACCCTGCCGGCAGTTCGATAAACAGCCCGGTGGGCACCAGCGCCCTTTGCAGCGATTCCAGCACGATAGGCTCATCGATATCGGCTCGCAAGTCCATCCCCGCCGAAAAAGGCGTCGCATATTCCGGTAATGGATGTTTGGAGTGATTGACTATTTTGATGTTCATACGTTCAATTTCTTTCGGCAAAGGTAGCTATTTTAACGTAATTTCCAGATTCTTTTCCACAAAAGAGCGAATAAAATCTACGGAGCTGTCTAATCCCAGCAACGAAGTATTGATGCACAAGTCGTAGGAAGTGGCCATCCCCCAGGTCTTATTGCTGTAATAATTATAATAGCTTGCCCGCTGTCGGTCGGTGCGTTCGATGATTTCTTTCGCTTTGTCTGCGGAGATCGATTCGCGTTCGGTCAGCCGTCTGATCCGATCGGCGATGTCGGCGGCGACAAACACGCGGACACAGTGAGGAAAGTCGCGCAGGATGTAGTCGGCGCACCTGCCGACGAAGATGCAGGAATGTTGGCTTGCCAGGTTACGGATCACGTCGCTCTGAATTTGGAACAGCGATTCGTTGCGCAGCGAATTGTTGAGGTATCCTTCGTAGCTGGCGGGATTGGAAAACCAGCCCAGCAGGTTGCCAAACAGGTGGAATTTCGTTTTCTCGTCGGCCTGTTCAAAAAACTCTTTCCCCAGTCCGCTGGATTGCGAGGCCATCTGGATCAGTTCGCGGTCGTAGCAGGGAATCTCCAGTTGCTGCGCCAGCATCTTGCCGATGGTACGGCCGCCGCTTCCCAATTGGCGACCGATGGTGATGATATAATTGTCGGTCATACTGTGATGATTACGTGATTATTTGGTGTCAAGTCTGTTGAATTGTCGGATCTGTCGCCACAGCAGCGCCGCGGTGACGAAGAAGGCGATGAAGTCGGAGACGGGCATGCTGAGCCATACACCGGTGATCCCCATCAGTCCCGGAAGCGTCAGCAGACAGGGGATCAGGAAAAACACCTGGCGCGTGAGGGAGAGGAAGATGGCTTTTTTCGCCATGCCGATGCTCTGGAAAAACACCGATACCACCATCTGGAATCCCACCAGCGGATACGACATGAAGATGTAACGCAATCCGGTAGCCGCCAAGTCGGTCAATTGTTGGTCCGTGGTAAAGATGGAAGCGACGGCGTGCGGGAACAATTCTACTGCCAGCGCCCCGAAAGTCATCACGAACGTGGCGATGAACACGGATTTCTTCAATACTGCCTGCACGCGGGTATACAGCTTCGCGCCGAAATTGTACCCTGCGATGGGCTGCATCCCCTGGTTCAAGCCCATGACGAGCATCACCAGCAAGAACGCGACGCGATTCACTATTCCGTACGCGCCTACCGCCAGGTCGCCGCCGGTCTTGATCAGCCCCTGGTTGATCAGTACAACAATCACGCACGCCGCCACATTCATCAGGAAAGGCGACATGCCGATGGCGAAAGTGTCTTTAACGATCGACTGCTTGAGCCGGTAGATGCCTTTCTTCAGGTGGATGAACTGCGACTTGTCGCTGAAGAGGTGAATCTGCCACAACAATACCGCCACCTGCGAGATCACCGTCGCCCAGGCGCTGCCCTTGATGCCCCAGCCGAATCCGAAGATAAACAGCGGATTGAGCACCATGTTCAGCAGGATGGTGAAAATGGTGGCGTACATGGATTTCTGCGGCTTCCCTGCAGAACGCAACAGCGCGTTCAGGCCAAAATAGAGATGGGTCACGATATTGCCGAAAAGCAGGATCTTCATGAAGTCGTGCGCGTAGGGCAGGGTGTCGGCGCTCGCCCCGAAGAAATAGAGGATCGGATCGAGGAACATCAATACCACAACCATATAGGCAAATCCGATGATGATGTTGAGTGCAAACACATTGCCGAGGATGTTGTTGGCGGTTTCGTAGTCGCGCTGCCCCAGCCTGACGGACAACAGCGTGGACGACCCCATCCCTACCAGCGAACCGAATGCCGCCGACAGGTTCATCAGCGGAAAAGTGATGGCCAACCCCGAAAGCGCCATCGCACCGACGCCATGACCGATGAATATGCTGTCGGTGATATTGTAGAGCGACGAGGCCGTCATTGCAATAATCGCCGGGATCGCATATTGCATCAGCAATTTTCCTGTATCTTCAGTGCCTAATGCCAGCGGTGCATCACCTGTCTTCATTCGCAACAAATTTTTCCGTCATCAGTTTCTATATAGACTTCCGTATCGTCAATCCATACATTGTTTATTTTTGTTCCCATTTCGCTCCGGATTAAAATAATTGTTCCATGCTGCTATGATCACTTCTTTTTCATCGGCAAAGTTAGGGAATATTTTTGTTTCATGCGAATTTTTACGAAAATCCCGTATATAATACTCAATACAGCAAACCTGCAATCCGTCAAGTCTCATAATAATTTTCAACTTTCATCTTTCAACTTTCAACTATTTTGTTTACCTTTACATCGAAATTTAACCCTGGTAAATGACATGATTATTATGGAAAATGAAATTAAAAACGGGAACGAACCCCCCAAAAAAAAGAAACGGGAAAAAACCGGAAAAGTCTATTACTATCCTGATGGTATCAAGACGGAGTTCAAATTCAATGGAGATAGGACAGGCCCAATCTCTCCATTGGGTATGTGGTTAAGGGAAAATTATCCTGCCTATAAAAAGATACGGGACGAATACGCAAAAATGTATTGATTCATACACTTCATATCCTGCTTTAACTATGATTCGTTATTTATTAGATACCAATGCCATGTTGTCTTTATACGACAAACCAGAGAGAATGAATAAGGAAATTCAAGATATAATTGATTATTTTTATTATGGTCGTCATTATATCAGCACCGTCTCTATCATGGAAATCATTCATTTGTACAAGCGAAATAAAATTCGGACAATATGGAAGAATGCGGAAGACATCATTCCGGATTTAATCTCAAAATTTGAAATTCTCTCGGTCAAAACAGCACATCTCCTGACGTATTCGAGACTTATTTGTCCACCCGGACACAATGATCCGAACGATCACCTAATCATCTCCCAGGCAATCTCCGAGAAGATAACATTAATCAGTTCCGACAGTAAATTTGAGCATTATGTAAAACAGAACCTGGACTTCATCTTTTGCGATTTCTGAAACGGATTTCTTTGCTGTTTTTTTGTTTTTTTGAAAGAAAAGCGGAACTTTGCAGGATCATTCATGAATTAATAACAACTACGACAATGAATTTATTTGAGACCGTCAGTGAAGACATCAAAAAAGCGATGCTGGCAAAAGATAAAATCAGGCTGGAAGCGCTTCGGGGCGCAAAAAAAGAATTTCTGGAAGCAAAAACAGCCAAAGGATCCGATGGGGATCTGAGCGACGAAGCCGCCGTCAAGATTCTCCAGAAGATGGTGAAGCAACGGAAAGAAAGCGCCGCCATCTATACCGAACAACTCCGTCCCGACCTGGCGGAAAAAGAACTCGCTGAAGTCAGCGTGCTGGAAGCATACCTCCCGCAACAGCTGAGTCCGGAAGAACTGGAATCGCAAATCAAGGCAATCATCGCGGAAACCGGAGCAACCGACATCAAAGCCATGGGACAGGTAATGGGCTTAGCATCAAGACGTTTGGCAGGTCGCGCCGAAGGAAAAGCCATCTCCGAAGTTGTTAAAAGGCTGTTAATTACGAATTAATAAGACTTTAATCAAGAATTAATCAGTATCTTTGAAAAATTTTTTCGTGATGAGATACTTTTATTTGTTATTAGTCATTGCTTTTTTTGCATGGATTCCAATCGGATTAAAGGCAGTAATTGCCTACCCCTATCCCATAGAATTTAAGCAACCGAACGGCGAAACGATCGTCTTTCGGATGCACGGGGACGAATATTTTCACTACGCCGCCACCGAAGACGGCTCGGTGATTGCTTTTAATGAGCGGACAGGGTATTTTATGTATGCCGTGATCGATGACGGCCAATTGTTGCCCGGGACAGTGAAAGTCACCAGCAGCAGCCTGAAGTCGACCGCTACACAACGCCTTAAACGCGACTCCAAAGAATTTGTAGAACTGGTGAAGCGACCGGCGCTGGAGCGCACGCTGCAAGAACGCTCCATGCTCACACCTTCCGACGCACCGCAGTTGCGTTCATCCAAAGCACAGGTGACAGGCACCCGTAAGGGGCTGGTGATCCTGGCCAATTTCACCGACAAGAAATTTGTCAATACCAAAACGGCATTTGAAAACATGCTGAACCAGGAGGGATATACCGGCAACGGCGGCACCGGCAGCGCCCGCGATTTTTATATCGACAACTCCGCAGGCAAATTCACGCCCGAATTTATGGTATACGGCCCTGTGGAATTGCCTCATAACATCAAGTATTACGGGGAAAACAGCGCCTCCACCGGCAACGACAAAAATGTTGCACAGATGATTGTGGATGCCTGCTCGGCTGCAAATACCAAATATTCAGACCTGAATTTCGCCGATTTCGACACCAACGGCGACGGCTATCTGGACTACGTCTTTGTTTTTTATGCCGGCTATAACGAAGCGGAAGGCTACAACAACAATACCGACCTGATCTGGCCGCAGACCTCTTCTGCCGCTGGACTGAACGTCAAAATCGACGGCAAAACCATCGGCAACTATGCCTGTACGTCCGAATTGCGTGGAAATACCGGCTCAAACATGGCCGGGATCGGCACATTTACACACGAATTTGGGCACGTGCTGGGATTGCCTGACTTGTACGACGCCGACGGCAACGTCAACGGTGAAGGCACAGGTATCGGCTATTGGAGTACGATGGGTTCCGGATCTTACCTGAACAGCGGACGGACACCTCCCTACTTCGGCGCAGTCGAACGCTTTCTTTTGGGATGGATCAACCCTACCTATATTGTGCCCTCAGAGACCTCCAGCTTGAAAACCTTGCCTCCCATCACCAGTGGCGACAACAATCGCGTGTACCGCATGAATACGCCCGTGAACGAGGAATATTTCCTTTTTGAAGTCCGGAAAAAACAGGGATGGGACACCTACCTCAACGGCGAAGGGATGCTGATTTACCATATAGACCGCACCACTGCCGAAAACAAGACGGTCACGCTGTATGGAACCACCCAAACCTTGAGCGCCCTCCGATTGTGGGATTATTTCCTGACTCCGAACATCATCGGCAACCACCAGTGTTGCGACTTGCTGCGCGCTAACGGGATTCCCAACACCGAATCGGGAAATCCTTTCCCCGGCACCACCGGCACCACCACGGTTTCGGATTTTACACAACCGGGATTCGTGGCTTGGGACAATTCGCGCACCTACGCGAGGGTATTCAATATCAGCCGAAATCAGACCGACGGCTCGGTGAGCTTCGACCTGAAGCGAGTAGAGGAATCACCCTACCCATTGATCCAAACCCTGGCGGCGACCAATGTCTTCCAAACTACCGCCGTATTGAACGCCTCTCTGGTGGAAAACGGCCCCAGCCCGGTCAACGAAAGGGGATTCTGTTGGAGTATCTCCGCCAACCCGACCACAGGAAACTCTTCCGTAAAAGTCTCAGGAGCCGAATTGGGCGCTTACAGCGCAACAATCACCGGCTTGACGCAACGCACCGTTTACCATGTGCGCGCGTATGTGAAAACGACGGACGGACAGACATATTACGGCAACGACCTGTGGTTCATGACACTGACCGCGCCGAAAGAACTGCCTTATACCGAAAATTTTGATGCCGGCATTCCTGAAACCTGGACAGTGAAGGACAACAACAACGATGGCGTCACCTGGTTTTCGGCTGCACTCAACAACGGCGTCACCAAATGGGGTGTTGCCGCCATCGAAGGAAACAACAATACTTCAAACGATTGGTTGATCACGCCGCAATTGTCGATCCCGTCGAACCTGGGAAATATCTTCCTCGATTTCGATGTCGCGATCACTTCTACACAAGTGCTGGAAGTAATGGTATCGCAAAACGCCATCGACGAAAGTTCGTTTAAGGATGAAGCGGAAATAAAATACGGTTATGATGGCAATAGCTCAAGCGGCATTCGGGGATGGTATTCGCTTGGAGATGACCCGATTGACCTGAGAGACTACGCCGGGAAATCCGTTTTTGTCGCTATTGTCAACAATCAGAGCAACCTGACACCCTCCGACGGACTGTACGTGACCAATCTGCGACTCTGGACGGAATGGACACTGGGAACGGAAAAAGTTTCCGCCAATGTGCCGCTCGTCTTTGTCCAACAACAAACTGTCTGCTTCAACAATGTAGACGACGCCGACGAGGCAGAGATTTACGACACCGCCGGACGGCTGCGTGACAAATTCCCCGTCGCGTCCGGCACCACTCGCTACATCAGCGAACCGGGTGTGTATATTGTAAAACTGAATAACAAAAAAGGAACCCCTTACTCATATAAAATATTTATAGGCTATTGATTTTATCTATGAAAAAAATTGGATGCTCGCTTCTGTTGCTGGCGATGACTTTGTCACTCGCCGCCGACGAAGGTATGTGGATGTTGAATAACCTGAATACGTCGAACCGAAACAGGATGCGTGAACTGGGATTGGTATTGCCCGACTCGTTGCTCTATAATACCGACCACCCTTCGCTGAAAGATGCAGTCGTTCACTTCAACGGCGGATGCACCGGCGTGATTGTTTCCGACCAGGGATTGATTTTTACGAATCACCATTGCGGCTTCGGAGCGATACAGGCTTTGAGCACTCCGGAACACAACTACCTGAACGACGGGTTTATCGCTAATTCATCGGAAGAAGAAGCCCCGATTCCCAACCTCTATGTGCGTTGCCTGATTAAGACGGAAGATGTGACGGACCAAATCTTATCGCAAGTGGAAGGCATCTCCGACGAAATGGAACGCGCGGAGAAAATCGATTCGATCTGCACGGCCATTGAAGATTCGGTGTTCAACCGCACGCAGTTTATTTCGGGAAGTGTGTCGTCCTATTTCAGCGACAATGCTTATTATTTGAATATTTACCGGACATTCAACGACATACGGCTGGTGTTTGCACCGCCAGCGTCGGTAGGAAAGTTCGGCGGCGACACGGACAACTGGATGTGGCCGCGGCATACGTGCGATTTCAGTGTGTTCAGGATTTATGCCAATGCGGAAAACGCGCCGACAATGTACCATGCCGACAATGTCCCGTACAAACCGGCATACTTCGCTCCTGTGTCCTTACAAGGTTATGAAGAAAACAGTTATGCCATGACAATCGGCTATCCGGGATATACCGACCGATACCTTTCTTCGGCAGGCGTCCGGCAACGGATTCACAGCCAAAATATCCCCCGCATCGAAGTCAGGGGCGTCAAACAGGATCTATGGAAGGAAGCGATGGCCTCCGACGAGCGGGTTAACCTCAAATATTCTTCAAAATACGCCATGAGTTCCAACTACTGGAAAAACTCGATCGGCATGAACCGCGGCGTAGAACGCTTGCAGGTGATGGAACGCAAACAGGCGCTGGAAGAAGAATTCCAGTCGTGGCTGGATGCAAATCCGGACCAAAAGGCAGTTTACGGCGAAGCCCTCGAACTGATCAGGGAAGGCTATGCCGCTACCGACAAGGCGCAGGAGGCGCTGACATACCTCACCGAAGCGTTGCTGAACGGCTCGGAGCTGATGCACCTGGCAGTCGTGGTGATGTCGTTCGACATGACCACTTCGCAAGAACGGATGGAACTGTGGTTCCGGGAACACATCATGCCGATGTATAAAGATTACAACGCTGCGCTCGACCAAAAAGTGTTGGCCGCCATGTTGAAGATAATCGGAGAACGGGTCTCATCCGAAAATCTGCCTGACATCTATCAGGAGATCAACGGAAAATACAAACACAACTACGAGAAATACGCAGAATACCTGTTCGACAAGTCGGTCATCCCCTACCCCGAAAAACTGGAGAAAATGCTGCTGAATCGCAAAAATATCGATAAAATGGACAAGGATCCCGCCTACCGGTTTGCCAAATCCATCCGCGCTGCCTTCACTTCGCTGCGGGCGGAAATCATGAATTATCATCTCGACATCCGGAAAGGAGAACGCCTGTTTTTTGCCGGCCTTCGCCAAATGATGCCCGACCGGAATTTCTCTTCGGATGCCAATTCCACCATGCGCATGAGTTACGGCCATATCGAAGGATACGTCCCTTCAGATGGCGTGTGGTATGATTATAGTACTACTACTACCGGTATACTGGAAAAATACCGAAAAGATGATCCGGAATTTGATATACCGCCGAAGATACTGGAACTGCTGCGAAGCAACGATTTCGGACGGTATGAAGACACCAAAGTCAACCTCTCGCCGACACGAAAACACATGAATGTCTGCTTCCTGTCGAACAACGACATCACCGGCGGCAATTCCGGCAGCCCGATCTTCAACGGGAACGGCGAACTGATCGGATTGGCGTTCGACGGCAATTGGGAAGCGATGAGCGGCGATATCGTCTTTGAACCGGAATTGCAGCGCACCATCGGGGTTGATATTAGATATATTTTATTTATGATTGATAGATGGGGTAGATGTTATCGGCTTTTGGATGAACTTGAAGTGAGATAAATATGGCTGGCAATCGCAATAAAAACGCAACCTTCTGGAAAAGGATCCGGCTGCAATACAAACTGTCGTTTCTGAATGAAAATACGCTCGAAGAAGTGTTTTCGTTTCGCCTGTCGCGTTTGTCGGCGTATCTGACGGTATTGGTTTTCGTCTTCCTGCTGGTAGTCCTGACTTCTATTGTGATCATCAAGACGCCCATCCGCAATTACCTGCCGGGATATCTGGATGTGGAAAACCGCCGCGAGATCGTCAACAGCATCCTGCGCGCGGATTCGCTCGAACATGTGCTGGCTGTCCAGTCATTTTTCCTGAACAATGTGGGGGGCATCCTGCGCGGCGACCTGAAGATCGATTCGGTGCGCGACATCGATCCATTGCCCGACAGCCTGACTTCGTCCGATTTCTCTCGATCGGAAATGACGACCGAGTTTGTACGGAAGTACGAAGATGAAGAGCGTTACAATCTGAGTGTCTTCTCGCCGTCGGTGGTTTTGCCGGACAACCTGGTTTTTTACCGCCCTGTCAAGGGGATCATCTCCACCCATTTCAATCGGGAAAACAAACATTTCGGCACGGACATCGCGACCAGTCCGAAAGAAAGTGTGCTGGCCACACTCGCCGGGACAGTGATTTTTGTGGGTTTTGACGCCGACGCCGGCAATGTCATCCACTTGCAACATGCCAATGGGTTTGTCTCGATCTACAAGCACAATGCACTGCTGCTAAAGAGCATCGGCGACGAAGTGGATGCCGGCGACGCCATTGCACTGGTGGGAAATACCGGCCAACTGTCCACCGGGACGCATCTGCATTTTGAATTGTGGTATAAAGGATCGGCGGTCGATCCGGAAGAGTTTATTGTATTCTGATGAAACGACAGATTGCTGTATTGGGTTCAACCGGATCGATCGGGACACAGGCGCTGCAGGTGATCCGGGAGCATCCGGAACGGTTTGAAGTGTACGCCTTGACCGCCCACCGCAACGTTGACCTGCTGATAGCACAAGCGAAGGAATTTCTGCCGGAAATGGTGGTGATTGCCGACGAAACAAAATATCCGCAACTGAAGGCGGCGCTCAGCGACCTGCCGATCAAAGTCTGGACGGGAGCCGACGCCATCTGCGAAGTGGTCAGGGCAGAACCGATCCACATCGTGCTGGTGGCCATGGTGGGGTTTTCCGGGTTGCGGCCAACCATCGCGGCCATCACCGCCCGCAAGACCATTGCACTGGCCAACAAGGAGACTTTGGTTGTGGCGGGAGAACTGATTACCCAACTGGCATTGGAACACCGGACGGCGGTGCTCCCCGTCGATTCGGAACATTCCGCCATCTTTCAGTGCCTGGTAGGAGAAGGCGACAATGCCATCGAGAAGATCCTCCTCACCGCTTCGGGCGGCCCGTTCAGGGAATGGACGCTCGACCAATTGGCGCACGCCACCAAAGCGCAGGCATTGAAGCATCCGAATTGGAACATGGGCGCGAAAGTGACCATCGATTCGGCCTCGCTGATGAACAAAGGGTTTGAGATGATAGAAGCCAAATGGCTGTTTGCCGTCGACCCGCAACAGATTCAGGTGCTGGTGCATCCGCAATCGATCATCCATTCGATGGTGCAATTTGCAGATGCTTCCGTGAAGGCGCAGCTGGGCGTGCCCGACATGCGGCTACCGATACAGTACGCGCTGGCTTATCCCGATCGGTTGGAATCGTCTTTCGGGCGTGTGGATTTCAGTCGCTATCGCTCGTTGACGTTTGAGCAACCGGATTTGCATAAATTCCGGAATCTGCCACTCGCCTACGAGGCCATCCGGCAGGGAGGCAATATGCCGTGTATCCTGAATGCCGCCAATGAGATTGCGGTGGCAGCATTTTTACAAGACAGGATCGGCTTCCTGCAAATGAGTGAGATCATAGAAACAACGATGCAACGCGCCTCTTTTGTCCGCATACCCACGCTTGACGATTATGTCCGGACGGATGCGGAATCGCGCGCGATTGCAGAAAAATTGATTATATAATTTATGGAAACAGTATTAATAAGAGTTTTACAATTGGTATTGAGTCTCTCAATACTCGTCATTATTCATGAATGCGGCCATTTTATTCCTGCTCGCCTGTTCAAGGTGCGTGTGGAAAAGTTTTATCTGTTTTTCAATCCGTGGTTTTCCCTCTGGAAATTCCGATCGAAGCGAAGCGAAACGGAATACGGCATCGGCTGGCTGCCGCTGGGCGGCTACGTCAAACTCGCCGGGATGATCGACGAAAGCATGGATAAAGAACAGCTGAAACAGCCGGAGCAGCCGTGGGAATTTCGTTCCAAACCGGCATTGCAACGGCTGATCATCATGATTGGCGGAATCGTCATGAACTTCATCCTGGCATTCTTCATCTACGCGATGATCCTGTTGCATTGGGGCGAAGAATACATCCCATTCAGAAATTATACCATGGGGTTTGCTTTCAATGAAACAGCGGAAAACGCCGGCTTCCGCGACGGGGATATCCCGTTGACAGCCGACGGGAAGTTGCTGGAAACCATCGATATGAAATCCTTGATGGCGCTGGCGGAAGCTGCAGAAGTCACCGTCTTGCGCGACGGCGCAGAAACCGGCATCACCCTGCCGGAAGGGTTCAACAAAGTGCTGCTCGACTCGAAAGGCAGTTTCATCGTCCCGCGTTTCCCGTTTGTCGTCTCTTCGGTGAACAACGGCTCTCCGGCCAAACAAGCAGGACTGCTAGCCGGCGACAGCATCGTCGGTGTGGAAGGCAACCTGGGAATGGCGGCGGATGAGCTGACTGACCTGTTCAACGAGCACAAAGAACAGGCTGTCGCCATCGCTTTCTACCGCAACGGCGCCTTACAACAGACAGAGATTACACCCAACGAAAACGGCAAAATCGGCGTGATTCGCAAATCGCCTGTAGAAGTTTATCAAACAATCTATAAACGGTACAACTTCTTTACTTCGTTTCCCGCAGGACTGTCGAAGGGAGTCTCGACCATGAAAAGCTACCTGGGACAATTCAAATATTTCTTCACAAAAGAAGGCGTGGAAAGTCTCGGCGGTTTTGGCACCATCGCCAGCATCTTCCCGCCACTGTGGGACTGGGAAGCGTTCTGGAGCATGACGGCTTTCCTGTCCATCATACTGGGTGTGATGAACGTGCTGCCCATTCCGGCATTGGACGGCGGACATGTGCTGTTTCTGCTGTACGAAATCATTTCCGGACGCAAACCGAATGAGAAATTCCTGGAATATGCCCAAATTACCGGCATGATTATCATCTTGGGACTGGTGCTTTATTCCAACGGAAACGATATTTTGCGATTCTTGAGATAACACAACAACAAACTCGCCATGTTGAAACGAGATTATATTCTGGCATTGATTGAAGATTTCTTCAAAGCATTGCGACTGCTGATTGAGCAACGCACCCACGGGAATACCGACAATTCGCGGCAACTGCTGGAGCAATGCTATGCTTCGTTACGACTGACGGAAGCGCAACGCCTGGACGCCACACCCGATCAACTCATGGAATTGCTTGCCGTGGACGGCAATCCTGCACTCTCGTTCATGGAAATACTCGCAAACCTGTTATTGGAAGAGAGTTACCTGGACGCAGACCACGGGAACCGGTTGCTGGAACGGGCGCGTGTGTTACTCCGCTATGTGGACGAACGCGACGATACCTTCTCGTTCGACCGGCTCGGCAAGATAGAAATGATCGATTCGCTGCTGGGCGCGACTGATCAGCCTCAACCGCTATAATATCAATTCGCCTTTCCCCTGGCGAACGATCTCGATCATGTCGTTGGTGCAATCTACCACAGTAGAAGGTTCCAGCCCGCCATAGCCGCCGTCGACCACCACATCCACGAGGTTCATGTATTCTTCATAAATCAGTTCGGGATCGGTATCGTATTCCATGATTTGGTCGTCGTTGCGGACGGAAGTCGTCAGGATCGGGTTCCCCAGTTCTTTGGTGATCAGTCGGATGATGCCGTTGTCGGGGATTCGAATGCCGACTTCTTTCCGATTCTTGTAAATCTTTGGGAGATTGGTAGTGGCATTCAAGATAAAAGTGAATGGCCCCGGCAGGTTTTTTTTCATCAGTTTGAAGACCGGCGTGGAGATTTTGGCATAAGCACTGATGTCGCTCAGGTCGTAACAGATAATCGAAAGGTTGGTTTTAGCGGGATTGATGTTTTTGATTTTGCAGATCATTTCCACTGCACGGACGTTCAAGGCATCGCAACCCATGGCATAGACGGTGTCGGTGGGATAGATTGCCAACCCACCGTCTTTCAAGATATTGACAACTTTGTCGACATCTTTCATGTTGGTATTTTCTTCATACAAACGAACCTTCATCGATTTAAGAATTAGTGGCTAGCGGCCACTCCATTCACTGCAAAGTTAGTGATTTTTTGATAACTAAAGAATTTGTTGTACATTTGCTTCAATTATCAAACAAAAACACCACTTTCATGAACAGAATAGTTGCCGGCTTGTTTGTGTCGGCTTTTTCCGCAATGCTGTCCGCACAGCCGATCGTCAGTGAGAATCTTACTCCGGTTGATTACGTAAACCCGCTGATGGGTACGCAGTCGAAACATTCGTTGTCGAACGGCAACACCTACCCTGCTATCGCGCGACCCTGGGGGATGAATTTTTGGATGCCGCAGACAGGAAAAATGGGCGACGGGTGGGCGTATACTTACGATTCCGACAAGATACGCGGCTTTAAACAGACGCACCAGCCCAGTCCCTGGATCAATGATTACGGACAATTTGCCCTCATGCCCGTCACCGGAAGTCCGGTGTTTGAGCAAGATCAACGCGCCAGCTGGTTTTCGCATAAAGCAGAAACGGCAAAACCCTATTATTATAAGGTGTATCTGGCAGACTATGATGTGGTGACTGAAATCACGCCCACCGAACGGGCAGCGATGTTCCGGTTCACCTTTCCGCAGCAGGAACATAGCTATGTAGTTGTCGATGCGTTCGACAAGGGGTCGTACGTCAAAATCATCCCGGAAGAAAACAAGATTGTCGGATATTCCACCAAGAATAGCGGAGGGGTTCCGCAAAATTTCAAAAATTATTTCGTCGTGGTATTCGACAAGCCCTTTGAATACAAAGCCGTCTTTTACGACAACGACTTGCATACCGATCTGCTGGAATCAGAAAATGCGCATGCAGGCGCTGTGATTGGATTCGTTACTGCCAGGAATGAACTGGTGCACGCGCGCGTCGCCTCCTCATTTATCAGTATTCAACAAGCCGAGCAAAACCTGAAAGAATTGGGAAATGCCGGTTTTGACGAAATCTGCGAGAACGGGCGTCAGATCTGGAACACGACGCTGGGCAAGGTGGAAGTCAGCGGCGGGACAGACGACCGGTTACGGACATTTTATTCCTGCCTGTATCGTTCGGTATTGTTTCCCCGCAAATTTTATGAGATAGATGCTTCGGGCAAGGTTGTCCACTACAGCCCGTATAACGGCGAAGTGCTGCCGGGCAGGATGTTTACGGATACCGGATTCTGGGATACTTTCCGTTGCTTGTTCCCGCTGTTGAACCTGCTCTACCCGTCGATAAACTGCGAAATACAGGAAGGATTGGCGAATACCTACAAAGAGAGCGGATTCCTGCCCGAATGGGCCAGCCCCGGCCATCGGGATTGCATGGTGGGCAACAATTCCGCATCTATCGTGGCGGATGCCTACCTCAAAGGGTTGCGCGGCTATGATATACAAACCTTGTATGAAGGCATGATCAGCGGGACGGAACACGTTCATCCGAAGTGCCGTTCTACCGGACGAATGGGATATGAATATTACAATAAGCTGGGCTATGTGCCTTACGATGTGAAAATCAACGAAAGCGCCGCCCGGACGCTGGAATATGCTTACGACGACTGGACGATCTTCAAACTGGCGCAAGCGTTGAAACGTCCGAAGACGGAAATCGCTTTGTATGCCAAACGCTCACAGAATTACCGAAACTTGTTTGATCCCACCCACAAACTGATGCGCGGGAAAAACCAGGACGGCCAATTCCAATCGCCCTACAATCCGCTGAAATGGGGTGACGCATTTACCGAAGGCAATGGCTGGCATTACACCTGGTCGGTATTTCATGATGTACAGGGACTGATTGACCTGATGGGCGGCAACGCTCCGTTTATCGCCATGATGGATTCGGTATTCAACATGCCTCCGCTTTTTGATGAAAGCTATTACCGTGCGGTCATCCACGAAATCCGTGAGATGCAGATCATGAACATGGGACAATACGCACACGGCAACCAGCCGATACAGCACATGATTTATCTGTATAATTATGCCGGAGAGCCTTGGAAAGCGCAATTCCGGCTCCGGGAAGTGATGGATAAGCTGTATTTTGCTACGCCCGACGGCTATTGCGGCGATGAAGACAACGGACAGACTTCTGCGTGGTACGTGTTTACTGCGATGGGATTTTATCCGGTATGCCCGGGATCAGGACAGTACGTGCTCGGATCGCCACTGTTCCGAAAAATGACGGTGACGCTGGAAAACGGACACAAGATAGAACTGAATGCGCCCTCCAACAGCGATGCGAATCGCTATATCGCTTCCATGAAAGTGAACGGCAAAGACTACAAGAAAGTGTGGTTGAGCCACGAAGAGATGATGAAAGGCATGACGATTGATTTTGAAATGTCGCCCACGCCGGTCAAACGCAGTGTCAGCGGCGACGAACTGCCGTATTCGTTCTCGAAAGACGAGCGACTGTAATCCGCCGAAGAATTGCGCTGTAAGATGAAACAGTCGATCGCTGCATTATTCGATCTGGATGGGGTCATCATTGATACGGAACCCCAATACGATATCTTCTGGAGAAACATCGGCGAAGTCTATCACCTCGGCATCGTAGATTTCGAGCGGGTCATCAAAGGGACGACCCTCCCGGCGATCATGTCTACTTATTTTTCGCATCTCCCGCCCGAAGAACAGGCGAGAATCGAACAGGCAAACCACGATTACGAATCGCAATTGGAGATCATCCCGATTGCGGGGGCGCCGGAATTTCTGGCGGAACTGAAGCAGCATCATGTAAAGCTTGGATTGGTAACGAGTTCTTCCGATAAAAAATTGCAGAGCGTCTTTGAGAAAATGTTCCTGAAACCGTATTTCGATACGATTGTTTCGGCCGACCGGATTACGCACGGGAAGCCCAACCCGATGTGTTACCTGTTGGCAGCCAAAGACCTGGATGTTCCTCCGGAACGTTGCTTCGTGTTTGAAGATTCTTTCCACGGCATCCAATCGGGAAAGGATGCCGGCATGAAAGTCGTCGGACTGGCAACCACGAACTCGAAAGCCAGTATCGCGAACGACGTCATTGCGGCAATTCCCGATTTCACTCATTTTCATCTCAAAGACCTTCTGGGTTTAGGCGACTTTGGATGATGCCTCGCGCAGCGAAGCAATCAAACCATTTCAAACATCCTCCGGCGCGCCACCATACAAGAGCCGATCACGCCTGCCTTGTCTTTCAGTTTCGAGAGAACGATCTCCGAATCTCTGCTCACCAGGTTGAGCGAATATTTCCGGATCGCTGTTTTGATCGGCTCGAAGAGGTAATCTTCCGCCAGAGAGAGCGTTCCGCCGACGACCACCAGATCCGGATTGAAGATGTTGATGAGTCCTGCGATATGTTTTCCCAGCTTCTGTCCGACTTCTTCCATGATTTCGATGCTCAAAGTATCTTCTTTTTTTATGGCGTTCATAATCTCTTCCAGCGGGATATGTTGCCCTTCGTTCGCCATCACCCACTCCGAGAGGATGGAATTTGCCTTGTTGTTGATACGTTCAATCAGCTTTCGCGACAGCGCCCAGCCGGATGCTTCCGTCTCCAGACAGCCTTTTTTTCCGCAGTGGCAAATGATTTCATTATCAAACGAAGCAATATGTCCGAATTCGCCGGAGAAGCCCGATTTTCCATTATAGAGCTTTCCATCGATGATAATTCCGATACCTATTCCCCAACTGACATTTACGAAGATGACATTCTTCCGTCCTTTGGCGCAGCCTTGTGTAAATTCGCCGTAACACATCGTACGTGTGTCGTTGTTGATCGTCACTTTGTATCCCAGTTTTTCTTTCAGCACCTCGCTCAGCGGGCGTTCTTCAAAGTTAAACAGGGTGTAACTGCTTCCGAGATCCGGGCTTACTCTTCCACAGACACTGACATTGACGTTCAAGATTTTCCTGGTGTCGATTGTTGATTTCAAGATACTCGCCGATATGAGCGAACCAAGGTTATCCAATCCATCAACCGTATTCTCAAAATTGTATGGGATATTCATTTCCATACTGATCATTTCGCCTTTGAAATTGATTACACCAATGTTGATGGTCGATGTCCTGACCTCAACTCCAACAAAATAGCCGGCTTCCGGATTCAAGCCGTACAAATTGGGATACCGTCCGCCCTGGGTTTCCAATTTACCATAATCGATCAGAAATTCGTCATCACTCATTTCCCCGATCAGTTTGGTAACCGTAGGCACGCTCAATACCAATTCTTTAGCAAGGTCCGGGATTGTGGAACTGCCATTACGCAGATAATGAGCGACAATTTTTTTCTTGATGAGCGCAATTCTGGATCCCATCTCGATTTCTTTTAAAAATTTCTGTGTCATGAACAATTTTCGTTAAAGTATTATACTTCATTAAGACTTTTCCAGATACAGGTGTTTTCACTTATCGTGGTCACAATCTGTATCCAACAATGTACAAGTACAACCCCCTTTTTTTGTTTACATCGGTCAGCAAAATACAGGCGGTTAAGTACAGATAATATACGCGATTCCGTTTTTTTCGGTTAATAATTGAGCATCGACTATTGACTTTTTGGTTCGTCAAAATAGCAACTTTCAACCCTCACCTTTTCGATGGTAAAATTAGGAGTTGTATTGATTATAAAAAAATGGGATTTTGCAACTAAAGGGGAAATTTTCGTATTTTTTGCAACTCGTTGCCTTCAAAAGCCCGAAAATTTGCAAAAAATGCGAAAATGCTCCGCGAAGGCCTCGATTTTTTGCAATTTTTGCAACTCGCAGGAGGCCGATTATTGATTTTCGCAAAAAAATATGTTAAAAAAGGCCGGATACTAAGTTTTTTAACTAATTGATCGAAAAAAATGCGCTACACTTATTAACAGTATCTAAAGTACTGAATATCAGCGTGCCAAAAATGCCTTTCTAGGCGAACCGATTTTCGAAATAATACCTCACGAACAATTCGATGGCCTGGTATTCGGCCATGCCCAGTTTATCGTATTTGACAGCAGTAGCGATATTGCGTTCTTCAGCGCGTTGCCAAAATTCGCGCGGGTCGGTTCCGGGGAAAAGCGGGCGATCTTTTTGGGATTGATGTTTGAAGATTGCCATCCGTTTGATACGGCTTTCTTCCGGACTTAAGGGGACAGCCATGTCGACTTCCGAAATATCCCATTCCTGCCAGGCGCCCCGATAGAGCCACATTCGGCACTGTGAGAGCCACTCTCGGTCTTTGAGCTGTTTGAGTGCTTCGAGTATTCCAATGAAGCAAACGCGATGCGTCCCGTGTGGGTCGGACAAATCGCCGGCAGCAAAAATCTGGTGCGGCTGAATCTTGTCCAACAAATCTACCATTATTTTGATGTCTTTCTTTCCGATCGGATTTTTCTTGACTGTTCCGGTTTCATAAAACGGCAGATCGAGGAAATGCACCCTGTCTTCCGGGATTCCCAGATAGCGGCAAGCCGATTTGGCTTCACCTTTACGGATAGCGCTTTTGCAAAGCCCTATCTGCGCCAGGTCTGACTGTCCTGCGCGTTTTGTTTTAAAGAATTGCAGGGTATCGTGGTAGGCTTTATCTGCCTTTGTTTTATCGAGTCCGAAGGTATTAGAGATGTCTCGGACAAAATCGAGGAAGCGTGTCACTTCGTCGTCAAACACAGCGATGTTGCCGGAGACCTGATAGGCCACATGCACTTCGTGGCCGTGTTCGGAGAGGCGAGCCAGGGTGCCTCCCATCGAGATGACGTCATCGTCGGGGTGCGGGCTGAACACGACGACGCGCTTCGGGAACGGCTGTGCACGTTCGGGGCGCGTAGAGTCGTCGGCATTGGGTTTTCCGCCCGGCCAACCGGTGATGGTATGCTGCAGGTCATTGAATACCTTGATATTGATTTTGTTTGCGGGTCCGAATTGCGAAATCAATTCCCCCAAACCGCTATCGTTATAATCGCGATCCGTCAGTTTGAGGATCGGCTTGTTCAGTTTATCGGAGAGCCAGAAGACCGCGCGGCGGATGGATTTATTTCCCCATTTGACAGGCCCTGTGAGCCAAGGCGTTTTGATACGAGTCAATTCCGCAGCCGAAGCATTATCGAACACAAAACTGACATTCGGATGCGTCTGCAACACGGAGGCCGGAAGCATCTCCGTCACGGGGCCCTCCACCATTTTTTTCACTACATGCGCTTTGCCTTCGCCCCAAGCCATGATGATGATACGTTTGACATCCATGATGGTGCCGATGCCCATGGTGATACACTGATTGGGCACATTTTCTTCTCCGAAGAAGTTGCTGGCGGCTCCCATGCGTGTACTGTAGTCCAACGTGATCAGGCGTGTGCGGGAATTAAACATCGAACCCGGTTCGTTAGCGCCTATCTGTCCACGTCCGTCCAGGCTCAACAATTGCAGGTCGATTCCGCCGACTTCCATGATTTTTTTCTCGTATTCTCCGCAGAAATTCAGGATATCTTCTTTGTTCAGGTCGCCCGGAATCAGATGGATATTGTCTTTGGGGATATCCACTTCATCGAACAAATATTCGTGCAGATAACGGTAATGGCTTTGCAGTTCATTCTTGTTTAAAGGATAATATTCATCTATATTAAATACGATGACATTTTTAAAACTCAAATGTTCTTCTTTGTGCATTCTGATCAGGTTTTCGTAGACGCCAACGCCGGAAGATCCGGCGATTAAACCCAACACACATTTTTCGCCACGTTTGGCTTTTTCCCTGATTAAGTTTGCGACTTGTTTGGCAATCAATTCAGAAGCCATGTCCGTGTCTGCAAATATAGATACGGGAACTTTCTCATACCGTTTTTCGAAATTTTCCATAAAAATTTGTATTCGTTTTCAGCAAGCAAATTTATTATTTATTTTCGTATCACGCAAAGAATCGGGGCAATTTTATCTCTCGGCAGATGCGCATTTGTCACTCAGCCAAGCGTTTCAGGTCGGGATGCGGCAGCAGGTTCCGCGACTTCCAGCAATTTCGGATCTCGCTTGTAAGCAGGTTGATTGATAACCAGGTCGATGACCGGATTGCTGTCCAATTGGTCGATGGTAAAGATGAACGGTTTCGGACGGGTTTTGGTGCCGATTTTCTGATAGCCTTCATCGCCGTAATAGCGTTTGATCAATTCTTCCGCTTTCCGTGCTTCCGCATCCAGACGTTCCTGTTCCTCCTCCCATTTCTGTCGGTTTTCGCCGGAAAGCGTTTCCTTTTCAATTTCTCGCTTTTCTATCATCATCGGGATGTCGTCCATTCCAAAGCCGGTAGCCAGCAGTGTGACTTTCACCTGTTCTTCCAATTCCGACTCGATGGCGGCGCCCCAGATAAACGATTCGACGCCTCTGCCGAAGCGGGACATAAAATCGTTGACATCGTTCATTTCTTCCATCATCAGAGGTATTTTTTCGCTGAAAGAGATATTCAGCAATACTTTCTTGGCACGAAAAACGCTATTGTTGTTCAGCAACGGCGAATTGAGTGCATTGTCGATGGCTTTGCCGACCCTGCCTTCGCCGGAGCCGGTTCCGGTACTCATGATGGCCACGCCTCCGTCTTTCAGGATTGTTCTGACATCTGCAAAATCCAGGTTGATATGTCCGGGGATGGTAATGATTTCCGCAATGCTTTTGGCCGCGATTGCCAAGGTGTCATCCGCTCTGGCAAAAGCATTCAACATGGTCAAATCCTGGTAAATTTCACGTAATCGCTCGTTGTTGACAACCAGCAGCGCATCTACATGTCGACTCATTTCTTCGACACCGTAGAGCGCTTGCAATATTTTGCGTTCGCCCTCGAACAGGAATGGGATTGTAACGATCCCCACCGTCAGGATTCCCGACTCAAGCGCCACTTTGGCAATGACGGGAGCGGCGCCCGTACCGGTTCCACCGCCCATTCCTGCCGTAATAAACGCCATTTTGGTGCCATCGCTGAGCACCCGCCTGATATCCTCTACACTCTCCAAAGCGGCTTCTTTCGCTTTCTCCGGATTATTGCCGGCTCCCAAACCTTCGGTCACGGTTTTGCCCAACTGTAGTTTGCAGGGGACATCATTCCCGTATAATGCCTGGTAGTCGGTGTTACACAACAGAAAAGAGACATCTCTGATGCCTTGTTTATACATGTGATTCACAGCATTTCCACCGCCTCCGCCTACACCAATCACTTTGATGATAGAGGAGCGTGCCGGGTCGTAATCAAATTTTAATAAAGAATCGTCCATAATTTTGTTGATTGCGTGTATTTATATATCATTTATTCATTCTTGATCAAACAAACCCTTTGAGAGTTTGTCTAACGCATTTTTCAATTTGTTGGGCTTGGATGTTTTTACAGAAGTATTTTTTTGTTTTGCTATCGTTTCCACATCTGCGAACAGATAACTGTCGTCGGGTTTGGTCTCAACGGGTCTTTGTGTTTCTTGCACACAGTTTTCTGTTCCCAGCGCCAGCAGTCCGGCGATAGCAGCATTGGCATATTCCGTTGCCCACGAAGCCGCCTGGTTGACCAATGTTTTTTTCACTGCGGCAAGTCTGACATTCATGTTTGTTTTTTCGCGGATCGAGATCAGAAGATTCTTCAATGCAGCGCCCCCGCCGGTAATTACGATGCCGGCTTCCAATTCGTTTTGACATTCCGACAGCCGGATCTGTTCGATCACATTCGCCAAAATCTCATCCATCCGCGACTGGATCACATCATTCAATTCATTCAGATTGAACGACTGTCTGTTTTCTTTTTCCCACGCTTCGGTTGTCTGTTTCTTCATTTCATCGTCGTCGAAATTGACCAATGCGCTTCCAAAACTCTTTTTCAAGCGTTCCGCCTCTTCCATGGAAACGTCCAGTGAACAAATATCCTTTGTGACGGTGTTTCCACCCAGCGGGATTGTTACCACATACTTCAGCAAACTGTTTTTATAAATGGAGAGGGTCGTGGTTTCCGCGCCGAAATCAATCAGCGCGCATCCCGATTTTTTTTCCGTTTCGCTCAATACCGCCGTCGCAACGGCCACCGGCAATGGGATATAACCTGCCACAGACAGTCCGACTTTCCCTTCGAGGGTAGACTGTAAATTATTTTTAAACGGCCGACCAAGCAGCAGTACTGCTTGCGCTTCGAGCGATCTGCACCAGATTCCGCGCGGGTTAGGCTCCGGATGTCCATCCGAAACATATGCTACCGAAGCCGTTTGGAGCACTGTTTCGGTTCCCGATTCAGATTGTTTCATCCATTCGTCCGACAACGATTTCAGCGTATCGGCATCCACCATCGCGCCATTCAGGTCTTTCGACACGATCACTTTTTCCGAACGAAGCGACTGGCCGCCGACGCCCACATAAACTTTCAAGATATCCTTCGCTGTTTCTTTTTCCAATTGTTTGATCAATTGTGTGACTTTTTCGGCCGTTTCCTCCATGTTATGGATAAGGCCTCGGCGAATGCAAGCATCCGTTTCAATTTGTGCGGAAGCGGCCACCGACAGCAGCCCCTGTTCATTTTTTCCACCTGCCATTGCAATAATCCTCGACGAACCGAGATCCAATGCTACAATTAATTCCGACTGTCCCATTTTGAATATTCCGTTTGATTCATTCATTATTTTTTTTTACGCAGACCACCTGATTTTTGAATTTCAGGTTGATCACCGAATATTTATTCCACCCTATTTCTTTCAAGCCTTTTTCGTAAAAAAGCCGAAGTTTTTCCAGATTTTCCTTGTATTCATTCAATTTGCCGAGGACGATGCGGTGGTCGCCCACGCGGGGCACCAATTCCACCTCATTGTTTGGAGCAATGCAAATCTGCTCTATCTGATTATTCCAGAAACGATCTTCCTGCAAGAACAAAGCAAAATGATAGAGCCGTGTCCGGGCGAAATCGCGTTCGACGTATCCGGTAGCTACCGGCACATATACCGCGGTATTTCCCGGAACCGGCATGATTTCGCCTTCGCTGTCGATATAATAGTTCCCGCTCAACGAAAGCACACGCAATATTGGTATTTTTTGATCAATTTCGATGCCTATATTTCCGGCAGCCGTCTTATAGCAGTTCACCTGTTTGATCAATTTATTTTCTTTAAGCCGGATTTCGATGGCGCCGGTATTAATCGCCGCCAACGGTTTGCCGACCGGATACAGGCCGGCATTGCGCAGGTTCGCAATCACATCATCGGCGGTAATAAAACGCTGCCCTGAAGATTGCTTCACCACGATATTCAGGTCGTGGCACAGCGCATCCCCATTGGCCGCATTCAACAGGAAGACGGCGGCGATGGTATAAGACAGCAGCAACACCGCCACAACCCACATCATGATTTTTTTAACCATATTTCTTTATTAATTCCGATTTAACCGGTTCAACCAACAATTCGATATCTCCGGCGCCAGCCATCAATACGACTTCATAACTGCCACTGCGGACGACTTGAAGCAATTCCGTTTTACTGCACAATTGCTTATGAGGCAATGTGATTCGATCGAGGATCAGTTTGGAAGTCACGCCCGGAATCGGGATTTCCCTGGCCGGATAGATATCCAGTAAAATCACTTCATCCGACAAATTCAACGATTCCGCAAATTCCGGATAGAAATCGTTTGTCCGCGAATACAAATGCGGCTGAAAAATGACTGTCAGTCGCTTGCCGGGATATAATTTTCTGACCGAGGTGATGCTCGCCGCCAATTCGTCGGGATGATGGGCATAATCATCGATCAACACAATATTTTTCGTCTTCAGGTGAAAATCAAACCGCCGTTTGGCGCCTTGGAAAGAAGCCATGGCATGACGCAATTCGTCGGGGCGCACACCATTCAGCCATGCAATGCCCATTGCCGCCACTGCATTTTCGATGTTGATTTCTACCGGGACTCCCAGCCGAATGTCCGTGACCACTTGGGAGGGAGTAACAAAATCAAAAAAGATTTCACCCGGCTCGAAGCGGATATTGTCGGCATAGAAATCTGCATTGGTCGCCACGACATTATTCCCGCGAACGTTCATTCCATGATAGCGATAACATTTTACGCCTGTCTGCAATGCCGGACAAAGATCCACATGCGTATGCATCAACAATGTGCCGCCGGGTTGAATCAACGAGGCGAAGTGAACAAATCCCTCACGGTACATCGCTTCCGTTCCGTAAATGTCGAGGTGGTCGGGTGCGACTGAAGTAATGACAGCCATATACGGATGCAACCAATGAAAAGAGCGGTCGTATTCGTCGGCTTCAATCACCGTCAGGTCGGTCTGATCCGACACCAATAGATTACTGTCGCAGTTCTTCAGGATCCCGCCCAGAAAAGCATTGCAATCGACATGTGATTGTTTCAGCAGGTGGGCGATCATCGACGAAGTCGTTGTCTTGCCATGCGTGCCCGCCACACAGAGGCCGCGCACGGAACGGGTGATTTCTCCCAGCAACTGTGCCCGCTTCATGATCCAAAAGCCATTTTTTCGGAAATAGCTCAATTCGCTGTGATCGTCGGGGACTGCAGGCGTAAAAACAACCAGGGTGGTTTCTTTATTTTTGTAAACCGCAGGGATCGCGTTTACATCATCTTCGTAGTGGATTTCCGCACCTTCTTTATTGAGCTGTTGTGTCAACGCCGATTCTACGCGGTCGTACCCACCGACGCGATTGCCTTTTAACAGAAAATAGCGAATCAACGCACTCATGCCGATTCCGCCTGCGCCGATAAAGTAAAAAGCACGGATAGACGCCAACTGTTTCATTGTTTTTGCGCTATTTTGATTATTTCATCTACGATCCGATCCGTAGCGTCCGGCAATGCCATTTTCAAGATATTTTCACCCAATTCTTTCATCCGATTTTCGTCTTCGATCAACTGAAAGATGGCGGGAATAAGCTGTTCGGGGGCCTCTGCGTCCGCCAATAGCACCGCCGCGTCTTTTTCTACCAATGCGCATGCATTTTTCATTTGGTGATTTTCCGCCACATTGGGCGAGGGTACCAGGATAACCGGCTTGCCGACGATGCACAGTTCGGAAATCGTGCCTGCCCCTGCGCGGGAAACTATCAGGTCGGCGACGGCATAAGCCATGTCCATGCGAGAAATAAAATCCGTCATGTAAACCGGCAAATTCACACGTTCGCGGATGCTTGCCAAAGCTTCCCGATAATAATATTCGCCTGTTTGCCAGATAAACTGTACCTGTTTTGCGGCGATCTCATCCAAATAGCGCATCATGCTTTGATTGATGGTGCGCGCACCCAGGCTTCCGCCCAGCACCAGCACCGTCTTTTTTGCAGGATTCAGTTTGAAATAGGCGATCGCTTCCGTGCGTTTCTCATGGGCGGCGTGCAGGTCTTTTCGCACAGGGTTGCCGGTCAGCACGATCTTTTCGGCCGGGAAGAACTGATCCATTCCTTCGTAAGCCACACAAATCCGGGTTGCATTTTTCGCCAGGAGTTTATTCGTAACACCGGCGTATGAATTTTGTTCCTGCAACACCGTAGGTATCTTCATTCTGTTCGCAGCTTTCAGGATAGGGCCGCTGGCATATCCCCCCACTCCGATCACTACATCGGGCTTGAAATTGCGAATAATTTTCCAGGCCAAGAACAGCGACCGGCACAATTTTGCCAATACGCTGATATTCCTTAACAGGTTTTTCCGATCAAATCCCGCAACCGGAAGTCCTTCAATATTGTAGCCTGCCGCCGGCACTTTCCGCATTTCCATGCGTCCTTGAGCTCCGACAAACAGGATTTCCGCATCCGGGAAACGCTTTGATATTCCGTTGGCTATGGCGATCGCCGGAAAAATATGTCCACCCGTTCCGCCTCCGCTGATGATATATTTCATACGTCCATTATTTGTTGTTGTTCTTGTTGTTGTAGTTTTTCTTCTTCCATTTCGATGGCGATCGTCTGTTCCTGCTGCACCCCTTTCGGATTTTCAAACCGACTGACGCTGAGTATAATGCCGATAAAAACACAATTGACCCACATGGAAGTGCCTCCGCGACTGATCAACGGCAAGGGTTGTCCGGTAACGGGAAGCAAATTGGCTGCGACCGCCATGTTGACCAGCGCTTGTGTAACAATAATCAATGCCGAACCGAGTACCAAGTATTTCGGAAAGAATTTTTCACACCGATTCGCGATGATTCCCGCTCGAACGAACAAAATCACATACAACAGCAGCACGCAGGCACCTCCCGCTATTCCCATTTCTTCGATGATAATTGCATAAATAAAATCCGAATAGGCCTGGGGAAGAAAATCCCGTTCTTGACTGTTGCCCGGCATTTTACCGAGAATCCCTCCCCTGGCAATAGCGATCTTGGAATGGCTCACCTGATAGTTATCGTTGTTGAATGCCACCTCCGGATCGGTGATATCGCCCGACTTATGATTGAAATCTTTGACTCGTTCTTTCCAGGTCACCGCCCTGGGCAAGATTTTGTTCATCGTGGAAGCAGGCACCACGACCAAAAAGCCGATAAACAATCCCGACAACACGACCATGACTGCCAGCAAGATTCCCAATTTTTTGAGAGGAATCTGTCCGACAAACATCATCAGGAAGACGATGATAAACAACAAGGCCGCCGTAGAAAAATTATCCAGCAAGATCATCGCACAAGTCGGGACAGCAAACAGTAATATCCATTTAAACCGCTTATCTTTCGATTGTTGGTCTTTGTTTTGTTTACTCAATATGAATGCGACACATGCAATCAGAAACAGCTTGGCAAATTCCGAAGGTTGGAAAGAGAACCCGCCGATACTCAACCACCGGTCGGCATCGTTGATATTGTTGCCTGCCATTTTGGTGGCAATCAGCAACAGCCAGGCGACGGGAAGCAACAAAGCAAAAATTACAAAAAAGCGGGGTTTGATGCTATGACACAGCAACACGAAAGCCGTACCGGACAACAAAAACATGGTATGCCGCATGATGGGATCCCAGTAATTGCGTCGATAAGTCAATGTACTGCTGGCGCTATACACCTCGACGATGGAAATCAGGCAAAGGAACATGAATATCATCCATATCGCCTTGTCTCCTCTGAATATTTTGTTTACAAAATCCATATTTTACAAATGTCTCACGCAATCTTTAAATTGATTGCCACGATCCTCATAATTTGCGAACAGATCAAAACTGGAGCAACAGGGTGAGAGCAACACCGTATCTCCCTTTTCTGCCAGTTCGTAGGCTGTTTTTACGGCTTCCGCCATGGAACGAGCCTCCTCAATTCGATCTACTTTCCCGTCAAAAAAGTTGTGCAGCAATCGGTTGTCGACGCCCATAAAAATCAAGGCTCGGCATTTTTCTCTGACCAGCGCTTCTATTTCGGAATAGTCGTTCCCTTTGTCAATTCCACCGAGAATGAGTATGACTTTCGTTTTCATGCTCTGGAGGGCGTACCAGCACGAATTGACATTGGTAGCTTTCGAATCGTTGATATATTCCACGCCGCCTACCCTGGCGACTTTTTCCAGCCGGTGCTCTACGCCCTTGAAGTTGCTCAGCGATTTCCGGATATCTTCATTCCGGATGTCCAGCAATTTTGCAGCAATAGCGGCAGCGAGCGAATTATACAAGTTATGCGTACCGGTCAACGCAACCAATTCCTCTTCCATAGTAAAATTCCCTTTTGAAGTATTTATTATTATCTGATTATTTTCCGTATATCCGACGACCCGGTTGTCGTGTTTTTCTTTCGCAAACGGGTATCGTGTCACTTCCGTCGTTCGTTTTCTCAGTTCTTCGGCAATCCATGGATCGTCATTCCAATAGATAAATGCGTCCGCTTTTGTCTGATTTTGTAAAATCCGCATCTTAGCGTTCACATATTTTTGTAATTGGTGGTCATATCGATCCAAGTGATCGGGCGTGATGTTCAACAGCACCGAAATATCCGCTTTGAACGAATACATCCCATCCAATTGAAAGCTGCTCAGTTCGATGACATAATAGTCGTAATGCTTTTCCGCCACCTGCAAAGCGAAACTGTTCCCGACATTTCCTGCCAATCCGACATTCAATCCGGCATTTTTGAGAATATGATACGTGAGCATTGTCGTGGTCGTCTTCCCGTTGCTGCCTGTGATACAGATTTTTTTTGCCTGCGTATAACGACCGGCAAATTCTATTTCCGACACCACCGGGATCTGTTTTGTTTGAATTTTTTTCATGAGCGGGGTATCATCCGGGATGCCAGGACTTTTCACCACCTCCTCAGCATTGAGGATTTTGGCTTCCGTATGCATTCCTTCCTCGTAAGCAACGGCGTATTTCTGAAGTAAGGCGCGGTATTTGGGTTTCATCTCCGACATATCGGAAACAAAAACGTCGAAACCTTGTACTTTCGCCAAGACAGCTGCGCCTGTCCCGCTTTCGCCTGCACCAAGAATAACAATCCGTTTACTCATCTTTTTTATCTCATTTTTAATGTAGCAACTGTCAATACCGACAAGATAATTCCAATCAACCAGAATCGAACGACGATTTTGGATTCCGGGATCACCTGGATCGGTTTTTGAATAAGCGCGTCAATCCCCGCATTTCCGGGCTTCTGAAAATGGTGGTGAAGCGGCGTCATTTTGAATACACGCTTTCCGACGCCGTATTTCTTTTTTGTATACTTAAAATACGCCACCTGAATCATGACAGACAGGCTCTCTACGAAGAATATTCCGCATAACACAGGCAACAGCAATTCTTTATGAATGATGATTGCAAAAACAGCTATCACTCCTCCGAGCGTCAATGAACCCGTATCTCCCATAAAAACCTGAGCGGGGAAGGCATTATACCATAAAAATCCGATCGTCGCACCGATAAATGCGCTGGCAAAAACGCTCAATTCTTCGCATCCGGGAATATACATGATGTTCAGGTACGCAGCATACTTGATATGACTGGAGACATAGGCCAGGATTCCGAGTGTTGCGCCGATCACTGCTGCATTTCCCGTCACCAGACCATCAAGTCCGTCGGTAAGGTTAGATCCATTTGAGACGGCGGTGATAATAAAAACCGTAACAATGATGAATACGATCCACGTAGCAGCCTGATTGTTTGACATAAAAGGAATCAGGTCGCTATAATCCAGATTGTTGTTTTTCAAAAATGGAATCGTGGTCTTTGTCGATTTCATTTCCGAATTATGTACGACTTCCGTCAGCACGTTTTTATCACGAATTTCCACATTTTCACGCATGACGACTTGCGGACTCAAGTAGAGCGTCAGTCCGACAATCAGTCCCAGCCCGGTTTGTCCTAAAATTTTGAATTTGCCGCTCAATCCTGCTTTATCTTTTTTGAAGACCTTGATGTAATCGTCCAGGAATCCGATACCGCCCAGCCAGACTGTCGTGATGATCATCACAATGATGTATACATTTCCCAAACGGGCAAAGAGCAATACCGGAGTCAGGATGGAGATGATGATAATCAACCCGCCCATGGTTGGAATTCCTTTCTTGGACAGCTGTCCTTCAATCCCCAGGTCGCGCACCGTTTCGCCGATCTGATTCACCCGCAGTTTGTCGATGATTTTTCTTCCGATAATCGTGGAAATCAGCAATGCCAAGATGATTGACATGGCCGATCGGAAAGAGATATACTTGAACATCCTCATGCCGGGGATATCCAATTTATCAAGGTAATCAAAAAGATAATACAACATAATTATATTTTTTTACAGTTGTGACTCTTCAAAAATCGCTTTCACGGTCGCCCAATCATCAAAATGATGTTTTACTCCATTAATTTCCTGATAATCTTCATGTCCTTTGCCGGCAATCAGGACGACATCGCCCTTGTCGGCCATCATACATGCCGTACGGATAGCCTGCAAACGGTCGACAACACAGATTGTTTTTTTCTTCTCTGTCTGATCCAAACCGGCAAGCATGTCGTCGATGATGGTTTGCGGATCCTCGAAACGCGGATTATCGGAAGTGAAGATGACTTGCGTGCTCAGCCGCACAGCCTCTTTTGCCATCACCGGACGTTTACTTTTATCTCTGTTTCCGCCGCAACCTGCTACAGTGATCAGGCGTTTTCCCTGTGGCAACAACTCATTGATGGTGGCCAACACATTGGTCAAAGCGTCAGGCGTATGCGCATAGTCGACGATCACGGTGAATCCTTCGGGCGAGGTGATGGTTTGAAAACGTCCGGACACGGGTCTCATTGTGCTCAGCGACAAGAGCACTTCCTCCGGATTGCTTTTCATCAATACCGCTGCTCCGTATACGGCCAGCAGGTTGTAGGCGTTAAACCGTCCGACGAAATGCGTCGTGATTTCCTTGTCATTGATAATCATCAATGTCCCATCCCAGTGCGATTCCAGGATCTTCCCTTTGAAATCCGCCAACGCAAGCAGGGAATAGGTTCGTTTATCGGCCAGGGTATTTTGCAGCATGAACAATCCGTTTTTATCATCGATATTGGTCAAAGCAAACGCATGCTTCGGCAAGCCGTCAAAAAATGCTTTTTTCACATCGCGGTAGGCCTCGAAGGTCTGGTGATAGTCCAGATGATCGTGCGTCAGGTTCGTAAATATCGCGCCATTGAAATCCAGTCCGTTGATGCGTTTCTGGTCGATGGCATGGGAACTGACTTCCATGAAAGCGTATTCGCATCCCGCTGTCGCCATTTCCGCAAGCAGTCGATTCAGTTCAAGCGGGTCGGGTGTGGTGTGGGTAGCCGGCACTTTCCTGTCGTCGATATAATTGCAGATGGTAGACAACAATCCGGTTTTGTAACCCAGCTTGCGAAAAATTTCGTACAGCAAAGTGGCGATGGTTGTTTTGCCGTTGGTACCCGTCACGCCTACCAGCGTCAGCTTCTCCGAAGGATTTCCGTTCCAGGACGAAGCGATTTTTCCCAGCGCATCTGCGCTATCCGGCACCCGGATCAAGGTGATTCCGACAGGAAGCGGTTCCGGAAGCTGTTGGCACACCACTGCTGTCGCTCCATTTTCGACCGCTTTCGCGATGTATGCGTGTCCATCCGACAACGTCCCTTTCACTGCAATGAAAAGGAATCCCTGTTCTACTTTGCGTGAATCGGAGGCGATTCCTTCGATTTCGCAGGCGACATCCCCGATGATTTCCGGTCGGCGCAACACACTGATTAATTTATTGAGTTTCATCATTTCGCTTCATTTTAATTGAATCGTTATTACCTGTCCTTTAGTAAGTTTTGTTCCGGGCGATACCGATTGATGGAACACCGTTCCTTTTCCTGTGAGGTTCACCCGCAGACCCGCATTTTCCAAAGAAAACACAGCGTCTTTTGCACCCATTCCCATCACATTCGGGACGATACCGGCAGCAGTATTTACTTCGTTGATGACCACGAGATCGCCCTCGGATTTGATATGAACCGGATTGTGCTTCGTCTTAGCCTGATCTTTATACGCGATATCCAATTTATCCAATACATATTGCGTCTGCTGATACAGCCCGTTTTTGACTTTCGGTATTTTCAGGCTGTCTTTGGGACATTCATCCGTTTCATGCAGTGTTGTCCGCGCGTATACCTCTTCGGCAATTGTTTTAAACACGCCGCCCGACATGATTCCTCCCGAAGGATAACCGTTGCGGGGTTTCCGAATGACGACAATCGCCGAATATTTCGGTTCGTCGGCAGGAAAATAACCGCAAAACGAGACCTGGTGGCTCAATCCCGTACCACCTCTGTAGCCTGCCGATCCTTGAGAAATCTGTGCCGTACCGGTTTTACCGGCAATCTTGACATGCTCGGATTTCACCGGCGCGCCTGTACCTTTTTCCACCACATTCTCCAGCATTTCCCGAATCAGTTTCAATGTTTTGTCGGAGCAGATCCGCGATTTCACTGTCCGTGGGTTATTTTGTTCTTCCGTCTTTCCGTTGTTTTGGATTGCTTTCACAAAATAAGGCGCTACCATTCTCCCGTTATTGGCGATAGCATTGAAAAATGTCAGCATATTAATCGGCGGAATCTGTGTCTCATATCCGAACGACATCCACGGCAAAGTTGTTTTCGACCAATATTCCGTTTTGCTTTTTGGATGGCGGATCTTTGCCGTTCCTGCGCCTGGAATTTCCAGATTGAGCGGTTCGGTCAATCCCAATTTATATAATCCATCGACGTATTTTCCGGGATTATTTTCATAACCTTTCAAGATGATTTTCGCCACCCCGATATTCGAAGAATACCAGATCGACTGCGCTGCCGTAATCCGGTGGTAGCCGCCTCTTTCGTAATTGTGGTCGCGAAGTGAAGCGCCCGCGTAAGAAAAAATTCCATTGCCCACATCGATGGTATCTTCCGGATCAATCACTTTGTCTTCCAGCGCTACAATCATGGATGCCACCTTGAATGTAGAGCCGGGTTCTATCTCATCGGCTACCGCATGGTTTTTCGTTTCCGTCCATACGCCTTCGCGCAAGCGTCCTAAGTTGGTGATTGCCTTGATTTCACCCGTATGGACTTCCATTACGACAGCCGTTCCCGATTCGGCGTCCGTTTCTTTGAGTTTCGACAAGAGCGCCTTTTCTGTAATATCCTGAATATCAATATCGATTGTCGTGATGATGTCTTTTCCGTTCTCCGGATGGACGATCGGTTCGCGTATGATTTTCCCGTAAGCCTTTTTCACCATACTCACGCCCGGCACGCCCCTGAGCAATGAATCGTATTTCAGTTCCAGTCCATTTTTTCCGCCTTTTTCAAATTCGCCGTAGATATCTCCGATGGTACGGGAAGCCAATGTCCCGAAAGGTTTGGTTCGTTTCACGTATTCTTTGGTGTATAATCCCGATCTGTATCTGCCCTGTTTCAGGAAAGGAAGTTTTTTGATGTCTTTCAGTTGCACATAATTCACCCTGTTGTCGAGTAGCAGGTATTCGCGACTTTTGCGGGAAACTCTTTTGCCGCTTTTTTCGAGCGCTTCTTCCTGTTTTTTCATATTCAATCCCTTCATGATTCGGGAATAATACGCGGTAGCCGATTGTTCGGGAAACATCCGGTGAAGTCCTTCCGCCAACGGCTGCATATATTTTCGCAGGGTGTCTTCATTGATTCCTTCCGCCCAAAAATCGATATACAAGCGGTAAAGCGACTCGCTGGTTGCCATCAGACGACCGTCGGAAGAATAAATATTGCCGCGCACCGCATCCACTTCTACGTTCGGACGAATCAGCGAAGTGCCCAATTTTCGCCATTCATTGCCATCCACAAACGAGATGTAACAAACTTTAGAAAAGATCGCCAACACAACCACACCGAAGCAAAGCGCCACGATCAGATAATTTCTTCGGATATTATTGTTCAGCAAATTTTTCTCCATAAATCATTTACGTATAACATATACCGGCGACCTTGCACCCGACAGATTCAATCCTTTCGCTTTCACCAAATCTTCGATTTGCGACTGTTTGCTGTCGGACGTTAATTCTGCGGAAATCACCAGGTTTTCATATTTTATGTCTTTCAATTCTGTTCGCAGGCGATCTATTTCAGTCAGTTTCTTCAAACAAGAATAGCGATTACTGATAAAAAGGATGAATAAGAAGGCGATCAAAATAATCAGTTTGGATTGTTTGAGCATAAAATCCTCTTTCAGAATATCTCCTCCCAATATTCTGCCGACAGCAAATTTTTTCTCTTTCCTCAAAGGAAGCGAACGCACTTTCTGATCGACTAACTCATTATTTATTTCTGCTTCTTCCATCATGCTATTTTTTCTGCGACACGGAGTTTTGCGCTTCGTGCACGCGGATTTCGTCTTATTTCCTCTTCGTCGGGAACGATTACCTTGTTATTTATCAGTCGAAATGGCGTATGGCGGTTCCCATAAAAATCTTCGGTGACCGTTCCTTCAAAATTGCCGCTTTTGAAAAAATTCTTTACCAAACGATCTTCCAAAGAATGATAAGTGATGACCACCAATCGGCCTCCCGTTTTCAATAATGCCAACGCCTGAAGCAACATCTCTTTCAGCGCCTCCAATTCGCGGTTCACTTCGATCCGAAGCGCTTGAAATACTTGCGCAAATCCTTTTTGTTCCAAGCGTTTAGGGAAAAATGGCTGAATGACTGCCACAAAATCCCGAATCGTAATTATTTTTTTCTGTTCTCGCTGCGCCACGATCGCTTTGCTCAACTGTCGGGCATTTTTCAATTCGCCATACAGGTGAAAAACTGTGGCTAGCGCTTCTTCCGGATAGTCATTCACGACATCCGAAGCCTTCACAGCCGCTTGTTGATTCATCCGCATGTCCAATGCGCCATCGAAGCGAAACGAAAATCCGCGCGTTGCATCATCAAAATGATGCGACGAAACGCCCAGATCCGCCAATAATCCGTCAATCGCTTGAATGTCATGCCAATCCATGAAGTTTGACAAATACCGGAAATTACTTCTTACAAACGTAAACCGGACGTCCGAGGAGACATTCGCTTCTGCATCCGCATCCTGATCAAATCCAAATAACCGTCCCTTTGTTCCCAAGCGATCCAATATCGCGCCGGAATGACCTCCTCCTCCGAATGTCACATCGACATAGATTCCATCGGGCCGGATATTGAGATTTTCAATACATCTTTCCAACAAAACCGGAACATGGTATTTTAAGTTCCCATCCATTTCTGCATCCCTTGTTTAAAAGTAACCGCATCCACCAAAGGTTTTTCCAATTTGTTCCGTGCCCAAATTTCAATGGTATAATCAATCCCGACAAACCGGACTTCGGACGTGATTCCGGCCATCAGAAAATAGCGTTTGGGAATCAAAATCCGACCGTTGGAGTCCATCTCCAATGCCTCTGCATCGAGAATGAACTGACGATACAACATCTGTTGTTTCTCGTCCCATCTGTTCAATCGCGAACGTAACACAGCCAACTCCTCTTCCCAAGTGCTTCCGGGAAACAATACCAAACAGTCTTGGTAAATATCTTTCCGGAGAATCAATCGTGATTCCCCCGACGACAACAGGTTTTTACGAAATATGGCTGGCACAAAAAGCCTCCCTTTCGCATCCGCTTTCGCATCTATATTTCCAAGAAATCGTTCCATTACATATAATTATCCGGTAAAATTACAAAATTCTCCACTATTCCCCACATTTTTAACGATATTTTTTTATTTATATTTTTTTTATACGGTATTTTTTGTATAAATACCTAAGAAACAGAGGCCTTATAAATAAGGCAAAAAGTGGGGAAAAGAAACAGTCTTCGTAAGCTAAACAGACGTCATATCTGAAAAATCAGACAAGATAGCTTTCATGTTTTTTTTTAGAACGGGATGCATCAGTTCAGGAGCGATTTCGCACAAAGGTTCCAGTACAAATTTTCTGAGGTGAAAACGGGGATGCGGGAGAATGAGTTTGGGAGAATCCAAGATGAGCGTTCCGTACAAGATCAGATCGATATCGATGATTCGATCCCGGTATTGGTCGATTGTTTTATGTGCACGTCCGAGCGATTTTTCTATGTTTTGGGTGAGTTGGAGCAGTCGTTGTGGCGAGTAGGTGGTTTTCACCGCAACAACCTGATTTAAAAAAGAATGGGGGGAGTGATACCCCCAAGGTTCTGTTTCGTAAACGGAAGAAGCAACCACGATCGGTCCGATCCGGTCGGAGATCTCGCCGATCGCTTTTTGCAGGTTCTCGGCTTTATCGCCCAGATTAGAACCCAAAGCCAAATATACCAATTCGCAATTGTTACGAGGCATATCGCCTGTATGTTGTAAATTAGAGGATCAGCATGGCATCGCCATAAGCCCCAAACCGGTATTTTTCTTTGATGGCCAGATTATATACTTCCATAATCGTATCAAAATCGCCAAACGCAGCCGTCAACATCAACATCGTAGAAAGCGGCAGATGGAAATTTGTAATCATCGAAGTGGCAACGGAAAAGTCATACGGCGGGAAAATAAATTTATTTGTCCAGCCGTCATAGGCTTTCAGAAAACCTTGTGTAGTCACGTTGCTTTCAATGGCGCGAACGACCGAGGTTCCGACAGCGCATACTTGCCGATTGGCTGTTTTGGCTTTATTTACGATGTTGGAAGCTTTTTCGTCAATAATCACCTGTTCGGAATCCATTTTATGTTTCGTCAGGTCTTCCACATCAATCTCGCGAAAATTGCCCAGTCCCACATGGACAGTAACGAATGCAAATTCACAGCCTTTGATTTCAAGCCTTTTCATCAGTTCACGGCTGAAATGCAATCCGGCAGCAGGGGCAATCACCGCACCTTCATGTTTGGCAAAGATCGTCTGATAGCGGTCAGCATCTTCCGGGACGACTTGCCGGTCGATATATTTCGGAATGGGCGTTTCACCCAGCGCGAAGAGTGTTTTCTTAAACTCATTGTGCGTCCCGTCATACAAAAAGCGCAATGTGCGTCCGCGGGAAGTGGTATTGTCGATGACTTCGGCCACCATCGCATCGCCTTCGCCGAAATAGAGTTTATTTCCGATACGGATTTTACGCGCCGGATCTACCAACACATCCCACAAACGCAAATCTTCATTCAACTCGCGGAGCAAGAACACCTCGATTTTGGCCTTGGTCTTCTCTTTGTCGCCATACAAACGAGCGGGAAAAACCTGGGTGTCATTTAGGATAAATACATCTTTATCATTAAAATAACCAAGAACATCCTTGAAAACTTTGTGTTCCAATTTACCTGTTTTCCGATTTACAACCAACAATCGCGATTCATCCCTGTTTTCTGCCGGGTGTAATGCGATCAGTTCAGGCGGCAAATTAAATTTAAATTTCGAAAGTTTCATACGTCAATAATATGTTATTACTATTTTCCAACATTTGATCTATATCTTCAATTTCCATACATTGTTCCAACGTTACCGTTCCGACGCGCGTTCGGCATAAACGCGTAAGATGTGCGCCAGAATTTAACGCTTCCCCGATATCTCTGGCCAACGCCCTGATATAGGTGCCTTTGCTGCACACCACGCGAATAGTGATTTCCGGCATATCGTACGACAACAATTCCATCTCGTCAATAACCAATTCTTTGGGTTTCAGCTTGACTTCCAGTCCTTTTCGAGCCAACTCGTAAGCACGGTCGCCGTCTATTTTGCAAGCGGAATACGCCGGAGGAATCTGGTGAATTACGCCTGTAAAATGCTTCAAAGTCGATTCGACCAGCTCTTTTGTGATGTGTTCCGTCTCGAAAGCGCCATCTACAGCCGTTTCCAGATCATAGGAAGGCGTTGTTTGGCCCAAACGCAAGGTCGCTACATATTCCTTCGTCTGGCTTTGGAAAGCCTCGATCCGTTTGGTAGCGTTGCCCGTACAAATAATCATCACTCCGGTAGCCAAAGGATCCAACGTCCCGGCATGACCAACTTTAATTTTTTTTATTTTCAGAAAATCGGAAATCTTTTTTCTCACCTTTGCTACCAGATCAAAAGACGTCCAGCGCAACGGTTTATTAAAATAGAGGACAACTCCTTTCTGAAAATCTTGCTGCATCGACTAAATCAAACTTAAATCGGTTCCGCACAGGATTAATACGAGCAGCGCGACGCCTACAACAATCCGATAGTAGCCGAAAGCTTTAAATCCATAACGGGTGATGAAGCCGATAAAAAAACGGATTGCCAGCATAGCGACTAAGAATGCGACCACGTTTCCCAAAATCAGTATCGTCATATTATCCATCAGGACGTTCTTCGTTTCGGGCGTCATCACCAATTTCAGCAATTCATAGGCTGAAGCGGCAAACATTGTCGGCACTGCCAGAAAAAAAGAAAATTCTGCCGCATGCTTTCGGGTCAGTTTCTGACTCATGCCTCCGACAATCGTGGCCATCGAACGCGAAACACCCGGAATCATGGCTACGCACTGCGCCAATCCGATAAAAACTGCCTTTCGGGGAGTAACTGTTTGATCTTCTGCAGGCTTATTAAGCCACTTGTCGACAAAAATCATCAGGATCCCTCCCAAGATCAACATGATCGACACGATCTTCACATCATCCAATAAGGCATCAATCTTCTCTCTCAACAAAAACCCCACCACTGCTGCCGGAATAAACGCTATCAATAACTTCAGGTAAAAATCAAACGTTTGGAAAAAGCGCTTGAAATAAAGAACCACTACCGAAAGAATCGCACCGAACTGTATCATCACGGTAAAAGCCTTGACAAAATCGGAACTTGGCACATTCAAAGCCTTCTGCGCTATGATCATGTGTCCGGTTGACGATACCGGCAGAAATTCTGTTAATCCCTCAATGATAGCGATAATAATCGTTTGTAGCCACGTCATTTCCATGTTGCTTCAACGGATACCGCTTCTTATTTTTTATTTTTCAAGATAGCGACAAACACCAGTAGAAATCCCAACATCGTAACGATAGGCGCTACTACAATCCGCCGCGAACTGAAAATTGTAGGATCAAATCCCGTCTCTTCAGTTGTTTTGCCACCCGACATCAGGAAGAAGCCGACAACAATGATTACCACAGCGATTGCCAGTAAAATAAAATTCTCTTTACTAAATGCAAATTTATTCTTATCCATACCTATATTAATATACCATAATTAAATGTAATACAAATCATCTTCACGCATCCTTAAATATTTTTTCACGGCCAACCACGTAGCAATCATAGAAATGACCACTCCAAACACCAATACAGACAAAAAAACGATCGCCAGGGTATTCCAACCCATCAGTTCAATGAAATTGACGGTATCGCCGGAAATATAATAAATCAGCCAAAGTATCAACAATGCAGAGATACACGCCGCAATGATCCCGGAAAAAACCGTAGAACGGACAAATGGAGCGATAATAAACCGATTTGTCGCGCCGACTAATTTCATTGTATGGATCAAAAACCGCTTGGAATAAATCATCAACCGGATCGTATTGCTGATCAACACGTATGAAATCAACAGCAACAACACCACCAACCCCAGCAAGAGCAATCCGATATACCGCATATTTTCATTGACGGTCTGCATCAATTCTTTGCGGTATTGTATCTCCCTGATATTGGTCGACATTCGCTGTATCTCTTTTTCTATCTTCCGAATGCTGTCCACAGTTGCATATTCCGATTTTAATTTCACTTCCAACAACGATGGGAGCGGATTAAACCCAAGCAATTCCTCCGGATCTTGTCCCAAATCTTTTGTCAAGAGTTCGGCAGCCTCTTCTTTGGAAACATAATGCACGGATTTGACGTAAGCGGCCGTACTGAGTGCATTTTGTAGCTTCTTAATCTGGTCTACCTTCATATCGTCGCTCAGGACAACGTCGATGGTCAAATTTTCTTTCACAAATATCGAAAAATTGTTCGCGGCCAACAATAATAAAACAATCAGCCCCAACAAAAACAAAACCAGCGAAATGCTGATTGTCGCAATTATCTTCGAACTTATAAACGTTGCAGGCGTAATCCTGTATTTACTCTTCATGCTCGTTATTTCAATACCAAACAAAACTCCCAAATTGGCAACAAATTAACAAAAAAAACGCGGAAACTCAAAAAGTTTTACCTTTTTTTAACTAGAGCAAATCCCCAAAAAGCGTTGCTGCCGAAGCATTTGTAATCACCACATTAACAAAACTGCCTATCTTACAGTCTTTTTTGTCGAAGACGACGACTTTGTTTTGGGAGGTGCGTCCAAACAATTGATTCTTTGAACGCTTAGAAAAGCCTTCCACCAGCACTTCCATTGTTTTGCCGATATCGCTTTGGTTACGAGCCAAAGAAAGCTGTAATTGCAAAGCGATGATTTCTTCCAATCGGCGTTTTTTCACTTCTTCGGGGACATCATCGTCGAGGTGTTTGAAAGCATAGGTGCCCGGTCGTTCGGAATATTTAAACATGAACGCCGCGTCGAACGCCACTTCTCGCATCAAAGCCAGTGTTTCCTGATGATCTGCTTCAGTTTCGGAAGAAAATCCGCAGAACAAATCTGTTGAAATTGCCGCTTCAGGAAGTATGGATTTGATGGCATTGATACGATCAAGATACCATTCGCGGGTATAATTGCGATTCATCAATTTGAGAATCCGGGAACTTCCCGACTGTACGGGCAGGTGGATATGTTTACAGAGATTGGGGTGACGGGCTATCACTTCGAGCGTTTCGTCGTTCATATCTTTTGGATGCGATGTGGTGAAACGAATCCGCATTTCGGGAGCGGCAAGCGCAATCCGTTCCAGCAATCCGGGGAAATCTACACATTTTTGGCCATCGTCATACCGATAGGAATTGACATTCTGGCCAAGCAGCGTCACTTCCTTGTATCCTTGTTGCTGCATTGAATGAAGCTCATTCATAATGCTTTTCAGCTCGCGGCTGCGCTCACGTCCGCGCGTATACGGCACAATGCAATAGGAGCAAAAATTATTACATCCGCGCATGATGGAAATGAATCCGGAAATTTTCAGCCCGCCGATTCGCAGTGGGATGACATCTTTGTAAGTTTCGGTGGAAGAAAGACCAATATGGACAACTTTTTCGCCATGTTCCACTGCTCCTATAAGGTTCGGCAAGTCCATGTAGGCATCCGGTCCTACGACCAGATCGACATGATGCCGTTCGATGAGTTCTTCTTTGACGCGTTCAGCCATGCATCCCAGCACACCGATGATCCGCGGCTTCTTTTTTCGCAGTGATTGAAAATTTTGTAATCGCGACAGCACTTTTTGTTCTGCATTATCGCGAACGGAACAAGTATTTACCAATATCACATCGGCCTCTTCAATCGCTTCGGTCACCTCAAAGCCGTCCATCTTCATAATCGACACCACAACCTCACTATCCGCAACATTCATCTGGCATCCGTATGTTTCGAGATAAAGACGCTTTATATTATTGGTTGACATCAAATTAGCCTCAATTTCAGTCGTTTCTTTTTCCATGTATTTTTTCTTTGACTTTATATTTTAAATGTTTTTAACTATAATCGCCGCATTTTTTTCTAAAAAACTTTGGTGGATCAAATTTATTTCCTACCTTTGCATTGAAAAACGTAAAATTTTTTCATAGTTAAGGTTTTGGTTAAATGGGTTAGGGGTGGCTGTGAAGTCATCCCTAATATTTTTTAAACATTCTATCCTCACGCTTTTGCCTCTCGACAACAAACTATATTTGAAATATTTTTGTAAAATCACTTCTTATTCCGATTATTTATTATACATTTGGGCTTCAAAAGTAGTGATATTTTATGGATAATTTATCTGATTTACTTCCAATCGTCATAATATTAGGCTCTTTTGTTTTTTCCATCGTCCAGGCTTCCAGGAAAAAGAAACAACAAAGCAGCCAGGAGACAGCATCCCCTGAAGCCTACCGGCAGGAGGAATCGCCAGAACGCTCATTTGAAATGCCCTCCCAAACGCCACCATCAAAAAAGAGGTCGAAAAAACGCATTGCCGAAATAGATCATAATCCGGAAGTGAAACGGACGGTCTTGGCACCGGCGGAAGCTACTTTCCTGGAAGAACCGGAAGAAGAATCCGCCGAATTTACGCTCGACCTGTCTGATACGGAAGATTGGAAACGTGCAATCGTCTATTCCGAAATATTGAATCGGAAAACGTATTGAATTTACCAGGAAAACAGGTTATACCCTACAGCGACACCTACTTGTGGACCAACATCTAACTTGTTATTTATCAATCCGTATTGTGCTCCCAATCCACCAGATATGCCTAATGACCATCTTTTGCGTTTGGCGAAATTGGTTACAGAAGGATCTATAAAAGATTGCACGTCTAAAAAGACGCTCTTATTATTGCATTGTAGCCTCACTGCATAATCCTTGGTAAAATAGGCTTCAATAGGCAAATGTATAGAATAATCGAAGGACTCTGCCGTTAGTTTGTTCAATTTTCGTAATACAAACATCTCACCCTTAAGAATCTCGTCACTAAAGGGGAAAGAATATTTCTCTTCATCTATTGTTGTATTAATTTCAACGGTATCGCCTTTCAGCTTAATAGTATCATGTATTACCATCTTGGCATTTACCGCTGCAATCAATTTCTTATCGAGCGCTTCAACATTTGCCGCCAATTGTTCATTGTATTTTTTCAGATCGGATTGTTCTACTATCCAAGATAATTTCTCGGCATATAAATCGCCGTTTTTATCCTTATAGTATCTAACCGAATCCAGCGAGGCCGCAACGTTGTGTTTCTGTATTTCTACTTCTTTTTGAGCGTCGTTGCAAGAGCGCACTGCGATAAATAATGCTACCGCCAATAATCCTATTGATATTCCTTTCCAATACGATTTAAAACTTTTTAACACAGTTAACCAATTCATAATAATCAATTTTAATAAAATAATTTCTGTTTATTTATACATAAATATAATAAATGGCAACAAAAATATAGGTAAAAAATGAATAAGTTGGTACTCAAACGAGAAAATTTTGGTACTCAAACGAGAAAAAATGCCCTTTTGGGGGTTACATTTTGGATTTATTTTTGTAACCCTATGGTTGGAGAAAATGTGTTTTTTTCGAAAAACGCCCATTTCATCGAGAAATTCGGAGATAGAGGGTAGTTTTCGCCATTTCGTGTATCAACTACCTCGGAGAGCGGCACGGATTACTTGTTAAAAAAAATTAAATCATATTTTATCGCTAAGTATAAAGCAACACGATAGCATACGCCCGTTTGCTGTTGGACAGTTGTATGTGCGTAGTATCCTCGCTCTCGCAGCCGCGCCTAATGCTGCGCTGCCGTCGGATTTGGCGACCGTTCCGCCGATGCTGTAAAACGTTTCCGTTATGGAATTGTCGATTTCATTATCCTGCGAACAGGCGAAAATTGTTGTTAAAATGCAGTACGATACAGCATAAAAGCAATTTGTCTAATGTTGTAAATCATCAGTTTTCTTATTTAGTGATGTTCTTTTTTTGATGGCATAACTCTGTCGGTATAAAAACCTGAAACCAACTGGGTTACAATCCCGTTGTTGTGTACAAAATCTTTACTGTTAGTAGAGTACGCAAAGACTGACACTCCCAGATTGACAAGGTCTTTGAGTAATTGAGGTTCCCTTTCCAATAATCTTACGGGGCAAGTTATGATTTTTACTTTTTTATTTTTACATAATTTTTTTAGAAAAACATCCTAAAATCACTGCCCGAAAGACATAACATCGGATATTTTATTCCCTTCTTCAATGCCCGAAGGTAACTGTGATATGAGAAACATTCGACGAGCATACTGTCTTTTGAAATTTGAATTTCGCTGTTCAGCAGGTCATAATCGCGGATTTTATCGGTTACAAGAAAACATCCGGAACCAATAAACAGTTTGTTGATATCTTCGGCTGTGGCAGGATGAAATTTGTCGAAAAGCACTCTTTGCTTACATTGCGACAGTTCCAAACGCTCTGACTTGCCTTCATAACCGCTGAATTTATGGAATCGTTTCCAGTCGTGGAGCGCCACAATATGGTTATCGGCTGTTTTTCTCAAATCGAGTTCGATAAATTTGTATTGATTTGATATTGACTGAATTACCGCTTCTACAGAATTGGTGTAGATATGTCCTTCAATCTCGCCGCCCGCGTGAGCAATCAGAATTGGTTCAGATAGATTGTCGTCGTATTCAAAGTCTGCAGGCATCGGCGTTATTACGTAATAAATGCTCCAATATGCAATGAAAACAACTAACAATCCAAGTGCAATCAGTAGGCTATGTTTCATTTTTTTGATGACAAATATTTTCATATTTTATTTACACAAAATTTTTTACAAATTACTTTACCGCCTGAAATCAGGTCGTTGCCCTCCGCCAGCGGGAGGCATCCCTTCTCTGCCATCCATACTGCCTCTTTGTTAAGGATCGAGACGCAGTTCGGTATTTTCTTTGCCACTCTCGCCTCGTTGTCCTATCCCCGACGGCGGCGGACCCTGACGGTCGCCTATACCTCTTCCTCCGCTGCCTGGTGGCGGTTGCGCCTGCATCGAAAAGACTGATAAAAGCAGGCATAAAATAAATAATTCTTTTTTCATAAACATTATTAAAAAATAATGTGCGAAAATAAGTGTTTTCGCAGAAAAATGCTTACAAAAAATGGCTCAAACGGGGTAATAACGGGCTGAAACGACGAAAATTCGTAAATTGGCGATTACTCAGAAATAAGTAAGTAATTAAAATTAAGCGGCGATATGCGCGTAATTAATAAAGTGCGTTGACGCAATGTTCAGATGCGGGGAATAGGGCGGCAGATAAAAAGGAAAAATTCTCTTTTTCTCCCAGAAATGTACGATTATATATTTAGTCTTTCAGCGTCTTAATCCTTGTTTTAATGGAAGTTGCAATCGAATGGGCAAATTTATATTTGTCTTTAGTGAGGGCTGCGCCGTAGGTTTGAAGGATGATGTTCATTCTTGAAGTTTGAAGTTTGAAGTTTGAAATACTTGTCCAATATCCGTTCCAATATGCCGACGTAATAGAACGGCAGGCTCAGCAGTCGGAAGCGTTTACCGGTGCGGGGCGAGGTTACCTCGTCGAGCGAAAGCGGCTGCGACCAGACGCGAACGGCAAAATCGTGCGGACACTCGTCCATAAACAGATGTAGCGACGTCAGGCGTGAATTATGTCCCGACTTGACCTCGACGGGTATTGCCATACTGTTGTATTTATAGATAAAATCCACTTCGGCTTCTGAACCTTGCTTGTCGCGCCGCCAGTATTGGCGTTTGTTGAGGATGCTGTCGTCTAATGCTAAAAGTTCCTGACCAACAATATGTTCTGCTATCCTTCCCCGCCAAACGTCCTGAATATCAGCAACCGAAAACACTTCTTTCTGTATGCCGGAGAAATAATTGACCAAACCGGTATCAAGCCAAAGCAGTTTGGGCTGACGGCGAAGGTTTTGCAAAACAGGCATTTGTACGCTCGACGAGGGATAGACCAACTCCAAAAGCATAGCCTTCTGAATGGTTTGAAACGCCGGACTCATCTCTTTGGAAGAGAAATCGGAAGCGCCAAACTTTTCAAATGTTATGGTGGAACCTGCCTGCATCCAACCGACGTCGAGAATAGTGCGAATAGCGCGTATGGTAGTAGCATTTCGCGTATATTTTTCGACATCGTCCTTATAGGCTTGCAGCAAAGAGTTATAGAGCCGTTTCAAAACCAAAACATCGTGATTTTCAGCATATTTAGACACTATTGCCGGCATTCCGCCAACGAGGGTGTATTCGTGGAAATGTTTCATCAGCCGGTCGTGAACAAAATCCGCCTCAAACGACTGTATCACATTGACGTCGAAATCATTACCCGTTCCGCTCAGAAATTCAAGGAAAGTACACGGACGAATGGGCAGATACTCAACCCTTCCGACAGGAAACGAAATCTTGCGCACATCTATCACCGTTTCGAGCAGCGAGCCGGCGGTTATGACATGAATACGAGGCAGGTCTTCGTAGAAGTACCGCAGAATGGCTACTGCCCGCTTTGAATACTGAATCTCGTCGATGAAGAGCAAAACCGTGCCATGGTCAATCTTGTTCTTGTGAACGAAGATAGCGCGCAGCAGTTCGCTGACCTCGTGATACCGTTCAAACAGTTCGCGGTCGGCAGGTCTCTCTAAGTTCAGATGCAGGAACACGTCGTATTCTTTGGCGAAAGTCTCAACCAAGGTCGTCTTTCCGACCTGACGGGCGCCACGCAGCACTAATGGTTTGCGGTCAGACCGCTCTTTCCATTGCTTCAAATAGTCTATCGCTTTTCTCGTTATCATATCTCGTTATTTTTCAGGCTTCAAAGATAGTAATAATTTTTTAAACCGGAATAAAATGACGGTATAAATTTTTATTTTTCTTCCTAAAATGACGGTATAATTCATCATAAATTTGCATAGAATGACGGTGTATGTACCAGCCGCTGTACCAGCCGCATTTTGCGGGGCAACACATTAATTCACAAAAACCGGCTTGTGGCGTTTATTATTACGAGAATGCGTTAGAATTTTGATAATTAATTACAACTTAGTGATTGAAAATCGATTACAGAAACGTAGCTGCAGCGTCACAACAAATGAATATTTTTCGATTGTTTGATAGCATTTACCGAGGAAAAACGTTACCTTTGCATCCGAATTTTAACATATAAATTAATCATAATAGAATAAACATGGGGTTTAATTTTATGACAGCTGAAGAAGCTGCCAACCGTATAAAAAACAATGACATCATAGGATTCAGCGGTTTCACAGCCGCCGGATGTCCGAAAGCAATCACTTCGGCATTGGCTGAAAAAGCAAACAAAGAACATGCCGCCGGACGTCCATTTCAAATCGGCATTTTTACTGGAGCATCAACAGGCGACTCTATCGACGGGGAACTGGCTCGTGCACATGCCGTCAAGTTTCGCTCGCCATACCAATCCAACAAAGACATGCGTAACGAACTGAATGTTCACAACATCCAATACTTCGACCTGCATCTTTCCGAATTGCAACAATACATCCGTTACGGGTTCCTTCCCCGCCCCAATATTGCAATACTGGAATGTTGCGATGTCACAGAAGACGGAGAACTGATCCTGACTTCAGCCGTCGGAATCGCGCCGACGGTCGCCCGCCTCGCCGACAGCATCTTCATCGAGCTGAATCGGTTCCACCCAAAAGAACTGCGCGGCATGCATGACATCTACGAACCGGCCGACCCTCCTTACCGTAAAGAAATTCCAGTTTATAAACCCAGCGACCGAATCGGAGTTCCTTATATCAAAGTTGATCCGAAAAAAATTGTCGGCATTGTGGAGACCAATCTCCCGAACGAAGTAGGGAAATTCACGCCCACCGACGAAGTGACCGAACGGATAGGACGCAATGTCGCCGACTTCCTGTCGTCGGAAATCAAAGCCGGTCGTATCCCTTCCTCATTCCTTCCGGTTCAATCGGGCGTCGGCAATGTCGCCAATGCCGTCTTAGGCGCGATGGGATTGAGCAAAGACATCCCTGCTTTTGAAGTCTACACGGAAGTAATCCAGGACTCCGTCATACAACTGATGAAAGAAAACCGTGTAAAGTTTGCCAGCGGATGTTCGTTGACACTGAGTGATTCCGCATTAGAAGAAGTATACGGCAACCTGGACGTCTACAAAGAAAAAATTGTGCTCCGTCCACAAGAAATCTCCAATAATCCCGAAATCGCCCGCCGCCTGGGGTTAATTGCCATCAATACGGCGCTCGAAGCGGACATTTTCGGAAACATCAATTCGACGCATGTCTTGGGAATCAAGATGATGAATGGCATCGGTGGATCAGGCGATTTCTGCCGAAATGCTTTCCTGTCGATCTTCACAACGCCTTCTACCGCCAAAGACGGGAAAATCAGTTCGATCGTACCCATGGTTTCCCATCTTGACCACAGCGAACATTCCGTAAAAATCCTGATCACGGAATGTGGCGTCGCCGACTTGCGGGGATTATCTCCCATCCAGCGGGCTGAATCCATCATCGAGCACTGCGTACATCCCGAATACAAGCAATTATTATACGATTACTTGAAGTTGGGAGTTGCCGGACACACGCCGCAACATCTGGAAAACGCATTTGCTTTCCATAATACTTTCAACAAGACGGGAGATATGCGTCTCGTAGAATGGTAATTTTGTTTTCAGCTGTTTATATCGCATGAAACCCATACAAATGGTGGACTTAACCACGCAATATGCATCCATACAAGGAGAAATAGATGACGCTGTTCTCCGATGCATCCGTTCCGGTCAATACATAAACGGGAACGAAGTCCTCCATTTCAAAGAACAATTGGCTGAATATTTACAAATAAACAACGTGATCCCTTGCGGCAATGCTACCGACGCCCTACAGATCGCATTGATGGCTTTAGCACTGCGTCCAGGCGACGAAGTGATTGTTCCGGCTTTCACCTACATCGCCCCGGCGGAAGCCGTCGCTGCTATCGGAGCAACCCCGGTGGTGGTGGACGTTGATCCCGACACTTTTAATCTCAATCCCAAGTTGATAGAAAACGCCATCACTCGGCACACGAAAGCCATCATTGCCGTACACCTTTTTGGGCAGTCGGCCGACATGGAACCGCTCCAAAATGTCGCCTCCAAATACAACATCCCTATCATCGAAGACAATGCACAGTCATTTGGCGCAGAATATATTTCCCACGACCGAAGCCGCCGAAAAACCGGCACGATGGGAACCATCGGAGTCACCTCCTTCTTCCCTACCAAGCCGCTCGGATGCTATGGTGACGGCGGCGCGCTCTTTACCAACGACGCCGAACTGGCAGAACGCATCCGCATGACCGCCAATCACGGTCAGTCGGAAAAATACCTCCACCGCTTGATCGGGCGCAATTCGCGCCTGGATACTTTGCAGGCCGCTGTCCTGTCCGTAAAGTTAAAATATTTGAAACAATTCACTGCCGCCCGACAAAAAGCTGCCGACATTTACAGAAGATGGCTGAATGTTTCGGACGACTGCCTTGCGCTGCCCTACGCTGCGCCCTACGCCACCCATGTGTATCACCAATTTACCATTCAGGTGAAGCATGGGAAACGCGACGCGCTCCAATCGTTTTTGAAAGCACGGCAAATCCCTTCGGTCGTGTATTATCCCTTGCCTGTGCATCGCCAGGAAGCATACCGAAATAAAATAAGAATTGGAAGCGATTTGAGCGTCTCTGAACAATTGTGCCTGTCGGCGCTTTCGTTGCCCATGCATACGGAACTGGAAGAGGAGCAGCAACGCTATATTTCCGAACAGATTCATTCTTTTTTTAATAACGACGACCCATCATGAATAATTATCAGGCACATGCGACTGCAATCGTCGAGAAAGGATGCTGTATAGGTCAGGGAACGAAAATATGGCATTTCTCGCATATTATGCCCGAAGCAACCATCGGAGAGGATTGCATCATCGGACAAAACGTGTTCATTGGCTCCGGAGTAAACATCGGCAATCGGGTAAAAATACAAAACAATGTGTCCGTCTTTACAGGCGTAAGCTGCGAAGACGATGTATTTCTGGGACCGTCTTGCGTTTTTACCAATGTCTCAAATCCGCGCAGCGCAATCTCCCGTAAAGATCAGTTCAAAACGACCATCGTCGGGAAAGGCGCTTCCATTGGAGCAAACGCCACCGTTTTATGTGGCTGCATTATAGGAGAATACGCACTCATCGGGGCAGGCAGCGTGGTCACAAAAAATGTTCCTCCCTACGCTTTAATTATAGGCAATCCGGGAAAACAAATCGGATGGGTCAGCCAATACGGCAATCGGTTGCATTTCAACCAGGACAACATCGCCGTATGTGAAGAAAGCGGACAAATGTATCAATTAGCAGATAATAAAGTATCGCGTATCGATGCAAATTATTTTAATAATCACTCTTAAAAACTTTTTAGTATGAAACTAATCAATCGAAAAACAACAAGCAAAACATGGATGTATTATTCCCTGTTTATTGGATTTTTATTTGTATTAAGCGCTTGTGCAGATAAAAATAATGTACTTAGCCAACAGGAAAAAGCCGACAATTGGCAACTCCTTTTTGATGGTAAAACCCTCAACGGTTGGCGTGACTACAACGGAACGGAATTGACCGGCCCGTGGAAAGTCGAAGACGGATGTATCCTGGCTGAAGGCGCCGGAAGCGACGAAAACGGCTACATCGTTACGGACAAAATTTATGAAAATTTTGAATTGTCCTGGGATTGGAAACTCTCGAAAGCAGGCAATAGCGGTATGCTGTACCACGTGGTTGAAAGACCTCAGTATTCCGTACCTTACATCACAGGACCGGAATACCAATTGCTGGACGACGTGAATTTCCCCGACCCGATTGAAGATTGGCAAAAATGCGGCGTGGACTACGCTATGCACCTGCCTGATTTCGCTACAATGAAGGTCAATCCCGCCGGCACATGGAATACTTCCAAGATTGTCTTCGACAATGGCCATGTAGAACATTGGATGAACGGAGAAAAAATAATCGAATTTGAAGCCTGGACAGACGATTGGTTTGCACGTAAAAACAGCGGCAAATGGGCCAATGCTCCCGAATACGGATTAGCCCACAAAGGCGTCATCTGCTTGCAGGATCACGGCTATCCGGCATGGTTCCGCAATATCAAAATCAAAGAACTCCCCCGCAAAACAAAAGAAGTCTCGCTTTTTAATGGAACCGACCTGCAGGGATGGGAGCCTTACGGAACAGAATTGTGGTATGTGAAAGACGGCTTACTGGTATGCGAAAGCGGACCTGACAAAAATTACGGCTATTTAGCCACACGTGAATATTACGACGATTTCGACCTCACAGTCGAATTTAAGCAAGAAGCCGACGGTAATTCGGGCGTATTCTTCCGCTCGTTCATCGAAGAAGGCGTGAAAGTGAACGGCTGGCAGGTGGAAGTAGCTCCGAAAGGGTTTGACACAGGCGGAATTTATGAATCCTACGGACGTGGCTGGCTGGTACAAATCCCGGACGAAAAAGAAACAATCCTGAAAGAAAAAGATTGGAACACCATGCGAATCAAAGTGCAAGGCGATAATGTAACCACTTGGCTCAATGGCGAAGAAATGGTCAACCTGACCGACGAAAAAATCAGGGATGCCCAAGGACGTATCGCGCTGCAAATCCATGACGGCGGCGGAATTAAAGTCCTGTGGCGTAATTTGAACCTGAAAACTTTATAAACATTGCATAAAATGAATAATCACGACGAAAAATTGAAAGTTGAATCGTAAAATCGACAAAATCAAAGTTGAAAGTTGAAAAGAACGAACAAACATTGCTTAATTTTCAACTTTCAACTTTCAACTCATAACCGTATCTTTGCATTTTTTAAAACTCAATTGAAAGAATTTAATGTCTATAACTATTAAAGAAGTTCAAAGCAAACGCGAATTAAAAGATTTTATCAAGTTTAATATTAAACTGTACAAAGATTGCCCGTATCATGTCCCCGGTCTGATCTCCGAGGAAATGATGACGCTTTCTAAAGAAAAAAATCCCGCGTTTGATTTTTGCGAAGCGAAATATTTCCTGGCAATCAAAGACAACAAGATTGTGGGACGTATCGCCGGAATCATCAACCACAAAGCCAACGAACAATGGAAAGAAAAAAATCTCCGTTTTGGATTCATCGATTTTATTGACGACGAACATGTTTCCAAAGCCTTACTCGATGCCGTAATACAATGGGGTAAAGAAAAAGGAATGGAAGCAATTCACGGTCCGCTGGGCTTCACCGACCTCGATCACGAAGGATTGCTCGTCTGGGGATTTGAAGAAGTCGCTACAATGGCAACCACCTACAGCTATCCTTATTATAAAGATCATCTGGAAAAATTGGGATTTGTAAAAGACCAGGATTGGAAAGAGTTTAAAATATGGATCCCTGAAGCCGTTCCCGAAAAACACCTGCGTATCGGAGAGATAGTGCTGAAGAAATACGGATTAAGGATACTCAAATTCAAAAAAACCAAAGAGATTTGGCCATACGCACGCAAGATTTTCGAAACACTCAATGTTGCTTATGCTCATCTCTATGGTTTCGTAGCGCTTTCACCCAAACAGATTGATTATTATGTCAAGATGTACATCCCGATGCTGCGATTAGACCTGATAACACTGATTGTCAGGGATTCGGATGATGCAGTAGCGGGCTTTGCCATCACCTTGCCTAATTTGTCAAAAGCGATGCAAAAAGCGCGCGGCTCACTTTTCCCTTTCGGAATTATACATCTGTTAAAATCCTTGTACTCAAAACCCAAAGTGGTAGACCTCTACCTGATGGGCGTCTTGCCGGAATATCGCGGAAAAGGAGTCAATGCTTTAATTTTTAACGACTTGATACCAAGATACATCGCTCTGGGCACCGTCTTTGCGGAGAGCAACCCTGAACTTGAAAGCAACAATGCCATTCAGGCACAATGGGACTATTTTCGCACGGAACACCATAAAACCAGAAGAGCGTTTATAAAACAGATATAAATAAAAATGAACGAATTAAACGATATCACAACACAACAGGAAAGAAAGTACGGCGACGAACAAATGATCGATTTGGAGTGGCGCGAACAGATGCGTTTGCGTCCCGGGATGTGGATTGGCGGCGAGGGAGACGGCTCTTCACCCGAAGATGGCATCTACGTACTACTCAAAGAGGTGATAGACAATTCGATAGACGAATATATGATGGGGTACGGCAAAAGTATCAACATCACAATAGAAGACGGGACAGTTACGGTGCGCGACTTCGGACGAGGCATCCCGCTCAAAAGCGTCGTTTCGGCCGCGAGCCGCTTGTTCACCGGCGCAAAGTATGAAAACGAGGCATTTATCACTTCAATTGGACTTAACGGAGTGGGCATCAAGGCAGTAAACGCACTCAGCACCTACTTCAAAATAGCAAGCTACCGCGACGGCGAGGGCAAAGAAGCCATCTTCAGCAAAGCGGAATTGACGAGCGAATCGGACATCTTCCGCACAGAAGAAAAGAACGGTACTTTGGTGATTTTCACTCCCGACAACGAGGTCTTTCCGAATTTTGCGTTTCAGGACGAAATTATCCGCGCCAAAATCAAGAATTACGTCTACCTGAACACAGGACTGACGATCTATTATAACGGCGAGAAGTTCATCTCGAAGAACGGACTGGCCGACCTGCTCAACGAGAACATGACAACCGACGCACTCTACCCCATCATCCACCTCAAGGGTGAAGGCATAGAGGTGGTTCTGACACACGGCAACCAGTACGGCGAAGAGTTCTATTCCTTTGTCAACGGACAATATACCAAAGACGGCGGGACACATCAGACGGCATTCCGTGAGACCGTAAGCCGCGTCATCAAAGAATATTACAACCGCAATTTTGAATATTCCGACATCCGTGGCGGCATCGCGGCGGCGATCAGCATCAAGATTCAGTCGCCTGACTTCGCCAATCAGACCAAAACGAAGATGACATCGAAGGATATGGGACCCGAAGGCCCTACGGTGGTCAAGTTTATCAGCGACTTCATCAAAAAAGAACTGGACAACTACCTGCATAAATACCCTGAAACCTCCGACATCCTGCTGAAAAAAATTCTGGAATCGGAAAAAGAAAGAAAAGCCATTTCCGGTATCGCCAAACTGGCAAGGGAACGAACCAAAAAAGCCAGCCTGCATAACAAGAAGCTGAGAGACTGTCGATTGCATTACAACGATGCCAAAGGAGAACAGCTGGAAGACACTTGCATTTTCATTACCGAAGGCGACTCTGCAAGCGGTTCGATCACCCAAAGTCGCGACCCGAATTTCCAGGCGGTATTCAGCCTCAGAGGGAAACCGCTGAACACCTTTGGGCTGACCAAACGCGTAGTATACGAAAATGAAGAATTTAACCTCTTGCAAGCGGCATTGAATATCGAAAACGGACTGGAAGACCTCCGCTACAATAAAATCATCATCGCAACTGATGCCGATGTCGACGGGATGCATATCCGCTTGTTGATCATCACTTTTTTCTTGCAGTTCTTCCCCGACCTGATCAAAAACAACCATGTGTTTATCTTACAAACACCGCTTTTTCGGGTCAGGAACAAAAAAGAAACCATCTATTGTTATTCGGAAGAAGACCGAATTGAGGCAATCAAGAAACTCAACCCCAATCCCGAAATTACACGTTTCAAAGGTCTGGGAGAAATCTCGCCGGGAGAATTTAAGCATTTCATCGGAAAAGACTTACGTCTCGATCCCGTGTCGTTGAAAAAACAGGACGCCGTCAAAGAAATGCTGGAATTTTATATGGGCAAGAATACAATGGAACGACAGAATTTTATCATTGAAAATCTGGTAATTGAAGAAGACGTATGAAGAAAACAGCGATTTTTCCGGGCACATTCGACCCTTTCACCATCGGACACCTCTCGCTGGTAAACCGAGGATTAATGCTGGTGGACGAAATCATCATCGCAATCGGTGTGAATCAAAATAAGAAATCGTTTTTTTCTATCAACGACAGAATTAAAATGATTTCCCTGCTTTTCCAGGATAATAAACAAGTGAAAGTGATGAGTTATAACTGCTTAACCGTCGATTTCGCCAAAGAAGTCGGCGCCGGCTTTATTTTAAGAGGCATCCGTTCTGTCAACGACTTCGAATACGAAAAAAATATCGCTGACGTCAATCGTAAAATTTCGGGAATTGAAACCTTTGTTTTATATACCGAACCCGAACATACACATATCAGTTCTTCCATTGTCAGAGAACTGCTTTCGTATGGCAAAGAGGTGGATGAGTTCGTGCCTCGTGCTATGCAACTACATGATTATACAACTAATAAAAACAAATAGTAACATGAACAAATTATTCTTTTCTTTGATTTTGCCGCTCTTTTTTCACTCTTGTACTTATGGACAAGTGAACAACAACAATACCGCAATGCGTAAAATCAGCTTGACTCTTTTCGCCATCGAAAATATGTATGTGGATAATGTGGAAGAAAACAAACTGGCGGAAGACGCCATCATCTCACTTCTCGAAAAATTAGACCCCCATTCCAACTACCTCAATCCGGAAGAAGTGAAAGAAATGAACGAACCGTTGCAAGGAAATTTCGACGGGATAGGCGTTCAATTCAATATGCTGACGGATACCATGTATATCATCCAGGTCATCTCCGGAGGCCCCTCCGAAAAAGTGGGCATCCGCGCCGGCGACCGGATCATTGAAGTCGACGACACCATCATTTCGGGAGTCAAAATGAAACAAAACGACGTCTTACGCCGACTGCGCGGACCCAAAGGCACCACTGTAAGTGTGAAAATCTTACGCCAGGACATCCCAGACCTCATCGAATTCAAGATTGTCCGCGACAAAATCCCCATCCACAGCATGGAAGCGGCATACATGATTGACAATGAAACGGGTTACATCCGCTTCAACCGTTTTGCCGCCAACACCTATAATGAATTCCTGGAAGCTTTCGGCAAGTTGAAAGCCAAAGGAATGGTAAACCTCGTCCTCGACCTCCAACAAAATGGGGGCGGCTACCTGGCGGCGGCGATCGACATCGCGGATGAATTTCTGAAACAAGGCCAGACAATCGTCTATACGGAAGGCGTCCACCAACGGCGTGAAGATGCCAAAGCTACCAACAAAGGCTCGTTCGAAACCGGACGGCTGGTGGTACTCGTCGATGAATATTCCGCTTCCGCCAGCGAGATCGTATCCGGCGCCGTACAGGACTGGGACAGAGGCCTCATCGTTGGCAGAAGAACGTTCGGCAAAGGTCTGGTTCAACGACCGGTGCCTTTCCCCGACGGATCGATGCTCAGATTGACTTCCGCACGCTATTATACGCCTACCGGTCGCTCCATCCAAAAGCCTTACGAAAAAGGCGATCTGGAATCGTATAACAAAGATCTGATTGACCGTTACAATCATGGAGAAATGATCAACGCCGACAGCATCCATTTCCCCGATTCGTTGAAATACAATACTTTGGTAAATAAGCGCATCGTATTTGGCGGCGGCGGAATCATGCCCGACTACTTCATTCCGATGGACACAACGCTTTATACAACCCTCTATCGGGAATTGATCGGGAAAGGAATTGTCAACAGATTCACAATGGGTAAGGTCGACAAGGAGAGAGAAAGTTTCAAGAAAAAGTATAAAACTTTCGACGAGTATCTTGCCAAATTTGAAGTCTCCGATGCCATGCTGCAAGAATTGTTAAACATGCTGCTCAACGACCGGAAAGAAAGCGCTCAGGCAACCGTATCCGAACTTACCGAAAAGGACAAGAAAGAGTATGAAATCTCCAAGTCTTTGATCACCAATCAAGTCAAAGCTCTGATCGCTCGCGATCTGTGGGAAATGAACGAATATTTTCAGGTACGTAATCTGCAAAACGAATCGCTCAACAAAGCGCTCGAACTCCTGCGCAATCCGGCAGAATATGACAAGTTGCTGACCGAGGGGAGGTAGAATACTGAAAAGAATTTGCGAATATCTTAAATAGAACAATCCCAACCGTTTCATTTTGAAAAGATTGGGATTGTGTTTTATTTCCTATTCTATTTCAGGCATGATATAGCTATAGACTTTATACCGCAACTCACTCCACGCCGACTTTTTGGGAAATGCCCTGCCGGGATACAATTCTTTTTCAATCAACATAATTTCATACCAGGGGTGATAATGCCAATAAGGATAAAAATGAGAGACATCTTCATTCAGCACCTCCAATATATTACTGACTCCTTCTCCGATCTTTTTAAGCGTTGGTATCATAATGGTATCATTGTGACAAAATTGCCCGATGCCATCGAAACAACTGTTCTGCTGCTTGTTGAATGTTGCGTGCGGCTGTTTCGGGATTCATGGCTTCCATCAACGACATAGGGCGCGGAATAATGGGAAAAACGCCGCAAATACCGATCCGATTGATCGCGGAGGCATCTTCGATATTTCCAGTTAAGGCAATTACAGGGACTCCACTCCGTTGTGCTGCTTCGGCAACGCCAGATGGTGTTTTCCCCATAGCGGTTTGCGCATCCATGCGACCTTCTCCGGTGATGACAAGGTCGACGCCTTGCAACAGATCGTCGAAACACAAGGTGTCGAGCACCAATTGTATCCCCGGCCGAAGTTGAGCGTCGAGGAAAGCCATCAATCCACCTCCCATGCCACCTGCCGCCCCGGCGCCTGCAACAGCGTCGATATCCTTGCATAGTTGCGTTTTCACCACTTCGGCGAAATGCTTCAATCCGCGATCGAGCGCTTCTACCATGTAAGGGTCTGCGCCCTTTTGCGGAGCAAAGATGCAGGCTGCACCATTTTTACCCGAAAAGGGATTGTCGACATCGCAAGCCATGTTGAATTGCGTCCCATTGAGCAAAGGATTTCGCGACGAGGAGTCGATGACAGCAATGTGCTCAAGTATCTGTCCGCCCTGACCGAGCAATTTCCCGTTCGCATCCAGGAAACGATAACCCAACGCTTGCAACAGGCCTGTGCCCGCATCATTGGTAGCGCTTCCGCCCAGACCGAGAATAAATTGCTTGCAACCACGATTGAGGGCATCGGCTATCAATTGTCCTGTCCCTACCGTAGTAGAAATCATCGGATTACGCTGTTCGGGCGCAACCAACGGCAAACCGCTCGCGGCCGACATTTCGATCACCGCAGTACACCCATCTCCCAAAATGCCGTACGACGCGCTTATCGGACGCATCAGCGGGTCGTTAACCTCCACTGTACACAGTCGCCCTCCGGTCATCCACACAAGCGCTTCGACAGTGCCTTCGCCGCCATCGGCAACCGGCACCTTTACCACTTCGCACGACGGATAGACTGCTTTGATCCCAGCCTCAACAGCGAGAGCCGCCTCAAGCGAACTGAGGCAACCTTTGAACGAATCAATGGCAAGAAGCACTTTTTTCATACGTCAATAATTTCTATTAATAAGGTCGTATGGAACTCGCATGTCAGCATTGTCGTCAACTTGGATGAGCGTAAAATCATGCTCGTTTCATACTACAAAAATAATAAAAATAAGATCATTTCTCATTTAAAAATATTATTACATGTTTTAAATATACTCTATCTGTGATCTCAAAATATTCATAAAATTTTTACATTTGTGATCAATATCAATATGATTCTGTATGACTGTAAATTTCAGATATGGTAAAGAAGAAATCGCATTAACTGTTCCTGACGACAGCTTGGTCTATATCCCAAGTTATACGACAGTAAGCACTGATATAGAAACGATGTTGTTGGATTCGATTTCAGACCCAGTGGGATGCCTGCCGCTCAGCGATCAACTGAAAAAAAGAAGAAAAGGGAATGTGGTGATCGTGGTTTCTGATATTACGCGTCCGATACCCTATCATTCTTTTTTGCCCTGCTTACTGGAATATATTGAGAACGAGGGCGTAAGCAAGGATGAGATTGCTATCGTAGTTGCTACCGGCATGCATCGAGCCTCCACAACAGATGAAAAATTGTACATGTTCGGGAAACAGGTGGTGGAAAACTACAAAATTTTCGACCATGACGCCGAAAACGACAACATGTTGTCGCTGGTAGAAGGGAAAAGCTGGTCAGGCGCTGAAGTCCGATTGAATCGCCATTATGTAGAAGCAGGGTTCAGGATATTAACGGGATTGGTCGAACCACACTTCATGGCCGGCTTTTCGGGAGGAAGAAAATCCATTTGTCCCGGCCTGGCATCGCTGAATACCATTCAGATGTTTCACGGATACCGGTTTCTCAATCACCCCAACGCAACCAATACGGTGCTGGAAGACAATCCGCTACATCTGGAGAATTCTTCTGTTGCGCGGTTGTGCCCAGCCGATTTTTCTATAAATATCATTCTCGACCAGGAGAAAAAAATCAATCAAATCATTTCAGGCGAACAATTTGCGTCGCACGAAAAAGCCATTGATGATGTCAAAAGGAAAAGTTGTACGTCGGTTGCTGTGCCTGCCGATCTGGCGATCACTTCCTGTGGCGGCTACCCGCTGGACGATACTTTTTATCAATGTGTCAAAGGTTTTGTCAACTGCCTTCCTGCCTTGAAAAGCAATGGTGAAATTGTGGCATTCGGCAGTTGTAGCGAAGGTATAGGCAGCCCCGAATACGAATCGATAATGAAAAAATATGCTTCCAGGCATCCCGATTTTTTGCACGACATCAGCAAAGGATCGCTTTTTATCAAAGACCAGTGGCAATTCCAGATGCATATTCGCGTTCTGGAGCAATTGGGTCTGGCGAATCTTCATTTTTATACGACCGGCATCTCGCAGGAAGAATTAAATCTGCTTTCCGTTACCGGTCATTCGGTAACACAGAATCGTTTGGCCGTTTCAATCCAACAACAAGTAGATATGGCAGTCGCCTCGAAAAAAAAGATTGCTGTTTTTCCCGAAGGGCCTTATTGTTCTCCGATATGTGACAGCAAACCGCAAAATGAAACCGGACGTTAATGAGTCACAACTGACACAACGCCAATCCTGCTGCCAAATCTACCCCAAAAAACATGCCGGTACCCATGTCGGCAAAAGATATCGACGAATTGATGGGCGCTATCCTGGATGCCGCCGAAGAAGGGGACATGCAAAAGATCAAACATACCCCTGCCCATATTTCAGACTGACATCCGTCACAAACTGCTTGATGCGCTGTTCTTCCGACTTTTTGCATATCAGGAGGATATTGTCCGACTCGGCGACGATGTAATCGTCCAGGCCTTGAATGACGGCCAATTTGTCTTCCGCCAGCGTGACCAGCGTGTCGTGACTGTCATAAAACAGCGACCGGCATTTGAGCGCCGCATTGTGGTCGGCATCTTTTTCAGAAAGGTCAAACAACGACCCCCAGGTGCCCAGATCCGACCAACCGAAATCTGCCACGAGCATAAACACATTATCCGCTTTCTCCATGATCCCGTAGTCGATGGAGATATTCTGGAGCAACGGATACTGTTCATTGATAAACGCTTTTTCGGCAGGAGTGTTAAACAACTCCAGCCCATGATCGAAATGGGTGGTGATGTCGGGGATATATTTATGGAAGGCTTCGATGATCGCATTGACGTTCCAAGCAAAAATCCCGGAATTCCAATAAAACTCGCCGCTCTCAAAAAACAGTTTCGCCAACTCAAAATTGGGTTTTTCCGTAAACGCTTTCACCTTCTGGATGTGGTCTTCACTGTCAGATTCTTTCGTCTGGATATAGCCATACCCCGTTTCCGGACGGTTGGGCTTCACCCCCAGCGTGAGTAAAGACGGAAATTTATCCACAAAATTCAATCCCGTCTGTATATTTTTCAAGAAATGATGCTCCTGCAAGATCAAATGGTCGGCAGGCGTCACCACCAGGTTGGCGTCCGGATTGATCGCACGAATCCGGTAAGAAGCATAAGCGATACACGGAGCGGTATTCCTTCGGGTCGGCTCCAGCAGTATCTGTTGTTCACTCAGTTCGGGAAGCTGCTTTTTTACCAATTCCCGATACAATTCATTGGTGGCTATATAGATATTTTCCGTTGGAACAATCTGTCGAAAACGATCGAATGTCTGTTGCAATAACGACCGTCCGGTTCCGAAAAAATCGAGGAATTGCTTCGGCATCGTCCCCCGGCTGAAAGGCCAGAACCGACTCCCGATGCCTCCACCCATAATAACGCAATAATTGTTCTTCATACGTCAATAATTAATTATTAATTTCCAAATATACGGACTTTCCTGCATTAATCCTATCAAAACAGCCTGTAATTGGTTCGCAAGACCTTAAATTCCGTCCTACGGTTGATCTGATCGGCGATTTCTTGCTGTTCGGGCGTCAATGTCAGGATGAACGACTCGTCCAGCAGCCGGCCTTCTGGCAGGAAATCATATATCTTCGCTGTATTCTTGTTGACGGTCTGCGGAACCGATTTCCCATACCCGACAGCCGTCAGTCGTTCTTTCTCTATTCCATGCTCAATCAGGTAGTCCACTACCGATTGCGCGCGGCGTTGCGACAAATTTTGATTGTACGCCTCCGTCCCTTTGCGGTCGGTATGCGACAAGAGTTCGATGGTCACATTCGGATTATCCTCAAGCATCGCAATCAATTCATCCAGTCCGGTTTTTGATTCGGGGCGAAGCGTCGCCTTATCAAAATCATAAAAGATGTTGTCGATCAACACCGGCTTGGAGATGGACGACAGACTGAAATCCACATAAAATGTCTGACTTTTTTCTTCTGGGGGCACTTCCAGTGTCTGCTTCTGATTCAAATAACCCTTGGCGCCAGCCATCATCACATACGACATGCCCGGAGCCACTTCCGAATTATACGTCCCGTCCTTACGAACCTGGATGCGGAGGTTCGTGCCGTCCTTGCCGACAATCCTGACGCTCGCTTCATCGATGATTTCTTCCTCCTTGTCCAATACCCAGCCTTCCACCATCACTTTGACAATCGGCAATTCAAACGAATAGATGTGGTCACTGCCTCGTCCGTCGTTCCGGTTGCTGCTGAAGTAGCCTTTCTCTTCATTCCCTTCGAAAGTGATCCCAAAATCGTCCGCCATGCTGTTGACCGGACTTTTCATATTTTCCACCGTCCAGCGCTCATGTTTCGCATCTTCCACCGCCCTGAAAATATCCAGTCCGCCCATTCCGGGATGCCCGTCGGACGAGAAATAAAGCACATTCCCTTCCCGAACGTATGGAAACATCTCGTCGCCGGGCGTATTGATGTCCGAACCGAGATTTTCCGGAAAATCCGTCCCGATCCCATCTACGGCTACCCGCCAGATGTCTTTTCCGCCATGACCTCCCCTTGAGTCGGACACAAAATACAAGTACTTTCCGTCGGGACTGAGCGCGGGATGAGCGACCATCGTCGTACTGTCCTTGAATACCTGCACCTTCTCTCCGGCGCTCCATTGCGCTCCCGAACGCGACGATTTGTACAGCTCCGCTGTGCGGGCTATCGCATCATCTTCCGAACAATAGGTATAATACATCGTGCTCCCGTCTGCAGTAAAAGTCGAGACGCCTTCGTCAAATTCCGTATTCAACTCGGTCTCTATCAGTTCCGGCTTCTGCCATTCCCCTTTCCCGTCCTTTTTTACCAAGAAGAGATCGTTGTTCTTCAAGCCGGTGATGCCGCTTTTTTCTTTTCCGAGCGCTTCTTTCCTGGAAGAAGTAAAATACAACTGATCGTAGCTGTCGCCCGTCAGCATTGGCGCAAACTCCCCGTCACGCGAACCGAATTTATCCATCTTCTTCACCTGGTAGCGCGTAGGATTGGCCTTCCATTTCAACGCAGAATCACATCCGGCAATGCCGTTTTTCGCCAGCAGGTGATTGGGCGACTGTTCTAAAAACGAAGCATACTGCTTTTTGGCATCCGGATAGCGTCCCATTCGTTGTAACATCTGTCCGGCATAAAACATCGACATGCTGTCGGGATAGTTATAGCGTAACGCATTCTGATACGCGCTCAAAGCACGCTGCGTATTGTTGATTTCGCGGTAACATTCGCCTGTCTGAAACGCAATACTCGCCCGAAGCACCCGGTTCTTATTGGATGTCTTCGCGTAGACTTTGCGGTAGATCTGCGCAGCATCGTAATATTCGCCTTTCTCCTGTTTGGCCACAGCATCGCTCAGTTTTGCCGATTTGCAGGTAGACAACAGCAGACACGCCGATATCGAAAGAATAAAAAATATGCTTCTGGACATAGAAGAAAATAACTTACCTATTAATATAACTGATTTTTAACAATTATATTATTTACAAATAGCCCATATTGCGCAGGACAAAAATAAAAAAGAAGATGGTGAGGCAGGAAAAGGCGGTAGAAAATACGACAATCTGCGCAGAAAGCGGGCCGTCGCAGCCCATGTTTTTCGCCATGATATAGCTGGCCATCGCAGTCGGCGTAGCAAAAATAGTGAGCAACACGCTGAGTTCCACATTCCGGAATCCCATCATCACAAAGCAGGTGATGGCAGCCAGCGGCACCAAAATCAACCGCGCAACGGTCGCCACCAGCACCTTCTTCAGATTTTCGCCCACATGCTGAAACTCAAATTCCCCGCCCATCACAAACAACGCCAACGGCGAACCGACAGCGGCCAGCATCGCGATGGGAGAAGCGATAAATTCCGGCAACCGCAGATGCACCGCCCCGGCCGAAAGTCCAAAGACACAGCCCAGCAACAGCGGATTGAGCAGGATGTTCTTCAGCACTTTCCAAAAAGTCATCCGCTGCGTCTCTGTCTCGGAATAGATAGATAAAATAATCACAGCCAAGATATTATACAGCGGTATCATAATGCCCATCAACATGGAGATCGTCGCGACCGCTTCTTTGCCGTACATCCCGGTGGCCAACGGCAGTCCGTAAATCAGGAAATTACTGCGGTAGATCGCTTGAATCATGCTGCCTCGCTGCTTGCTTTGCCTGATAAATACCGGCACCAGGCAAAATGAAATCAGAATGACAATCACAATGGCCGCCACTGCCGAAAAAATCAGCTTCGTATTGCTGAAATCTCCCTTATACGAAGACCAAATGTCTTGAAACAGCATCACCGGCAGACAGAATTGGAACACAAAACGATTCAATTCCGCCAGGAAAGTCCCGGATACCAGCTTGATGCGCTTCGACAGGTACCCAACGGCCATCAACACAAAAAGCGGCGCTACGACATTGAGCGAAAAAAGAAAATTAGTCATGCGATTTCAGGATACGATGGGGAATGGCGCCGTGACCGATGAGATCCAACGGACAGTCGTAATGCGCTTCCAGCCAGTGTTCGTCGATGTCGGTGCCTGCATGGTAATGCAGCGTCTCATCCACGCAGGCGATATTTTTTACCGTCGACACGATGCTCCCGACATCATGCGACACCAGTACAATGGAAGTCGCTTTGTTGAGTTCCTGCAACAACCCATAGAAATTCGTCTCAAAACGTTTGTCCACATACGAATTAGGCTCGTCGAGAATCAGCAACGCCGGTTGATTGATGACGGCGCGCGCCAACAGTGTCCGCTGCAACTGCCCGCCGGACAATTTTCCTATCGGCTGCGAAGCGAGCTGTTCGATGCCCATCGTCACCAACATCGCCTTCACCAGCGCCTTTTTCTCTTGTCCCGACAGCCCTTTTTCAGCGATCAATCCCGATTCCACCACTTCTGACACCAGTATCGGAAACCGTTTGTCAATCGAATTGGTCTGCGGCATATAGCCGATCCGCTGCTTGAGGGATTCATGCTGCACCACCTCGCCCGAAAACGGACGTAACAGCCCCAGTATGACCTTCAGCAACGTGGTCTTCCCCCCGCCGTTCGGACCGATGATGCCCAGGAAATCCCGCTCGTAAATGGTGAGAGAAACATCTTTCAATACGGTTTTATGGTCATAACCCGCACAGACCTGTTTTATTTCGACCAGGGCATTATTCATCCGCCAGAATTTTTGCTATCCTGATCAGTTCTTCGCTCCAATGATACGAAAGCGGATTGATCACTTCCAACCGGCAACCGGTCTCCTGCGCGATGATTTCCGCATTCTTCCGGTCAAACTCCTGCTGCACAAACATCGCCTTCACGCCCTCGGCTTCGGCAATGTCCACCAGCGCTTTCATCTGCTCGGCAGACGGTTCTTTACCATCAGTCTCAATGCAGTATTGCTTCAGTTGAAAATCGCGGGCAAAATAAGTCAAGGCCGGATGATAGATGAGAAATGACCGGACGGGAATATCCGCCAACAGTTCCGTGAGGAGGCTGTCGGTACGGTGAATCTCCATCTTCAGTCTTTCGAGATTACTCCTGAATTGTCGCTCGTGGGATTTATCCAACGCTATCAAGGCATTGCACATATTTTCGACAATGATCAACGCTTCCTTCGTAGAAACCCAGGTATGCGGGTCTGCCCCTTCCGAATGACCGTGCGCTTCGTCCGGCACGATGTAATCAATCCCTTCGCCATTGTCATAAATCGGCAATTGCGGATTGTTGGAACGGATCTTTTCCATCCAGACCTGCTCAAACCCAATCTTCCCAATCCGGAAATAGGCACAACTCTGAGCCAGTGTCGCCATCTGAACCGGCGTGGGGTCGTAGGTCTCAGGACTGATCCCAGCCGGAACCATCGTCACAACCTCAAAAAGGCTGTCTGCCAGCTGCTCGACGAAATACCGCTGCGGCTCTATCGTCACCACGATCGTCGGCTTCCGTTGCCCTTTGTCGTTGCACGACAAAAAGAGTATGGCCAACACCGAAAAAACAAAACAGGAATAAATTCGCTTCATCCAATGATGCTCTCCAATCCTCCCATCGACTGCGCGATTGCTTCGTCCGAAAGCGTAAAATTCTGCATCTGACCACTCAGAAACTGGTCGTAAGCGCTCATGTCGATCAATCCGTGACCGGAAAGGCTGAACAATATGGTCTTTGCGACCCCCTCTTCCGCCGCTTTTTTCGCTTCACGGATGGTGCAAGCGATCGCATGCGCCGATTCCGGGGCAGGAATGATGCCTTCGGTGTTGGCAAACAGCGTGCCCGCTTCAAATGTCTCCAATTGCGGAATGTCCTGCACTTCCACCAGCCCGTCTTTACATAACTGGCTGACCAGTGTGCCCGCTCCATGATAGCGCAATCCGCCGGCATGAATGTCGGCAGGCTGGAAATCGTGTCCCAGGGTATACATCGGCAGCAAGGGCGTCAAACCGACCGTATCGCCGAAATCGTATTCAAATTTTCCCCTGGTGAGTTTCGGACAACTCGAAGGCTCCGCAGCAATCGCCCGCACGGGCGTACCATCGGTCAACTGATGACGAAGGAACGGGAAACTGATGCCGGAGAAATTGGAACCGCCTCCGAAGCAGCCGATCACGATGTCGGGAAATTTCCCTGCTTTTTCCATCTGTTTTTCCGCTTCCAACCCGATCACCGTCTGATGCAGGGCGACGTGGTTCAAGACGCTTCCCAGCGTATACCGCGTGTCCGGATCGCGCAATGCCATCTCTATCGCTTCCGAAATGGCAATCCCCAGACTGCCGGAGTTGTTCGGGTCACGTTGCAGAATAGACTTCCCCGCTTCCGTCAACGTACTCGGAGAAGCCACCACATTGGCGCCCCAAGTCTGCATCATCACCCGACGATAGGGCTTTTGATTGTAGCTGACTTTCACCATAAAAACATCCAGTCCCAGCCCAAAAAGGCTACAGGCAAAACTCAATGCTGCGCCCCACTGACCGGCGCCGGTCTCGGTCGTCAGGCGTTTGATCCCCTGTTTCTTGTTGTAATAGGCTTGCGGCAACGCGGAATTGAGTTTGTGCGACCCCACCGGACTCGAACCTTCATACTTGAAATAGATGGCTGCAGGCGTCTTCAATGCTTTCTCCAAACCGGTGGCGCGTACCAGCGGCGTCGGCCGCCAGATCCGGTATAACTCCCTGACTTCATCGGGGATCTCTATCCATCGCTCTTGCGTTAATTCTTGTTTTATCAACTCTTTCGCCAGAATCCGTTCCAGGTCTTCCGGATTCAACGGCTGCTTCGTTGCGGGATGTAAAGGCGGCAATGGCTTGTTTTTCATGTCGGCTGTAATGTTATACCAAGCTTGCGGTATTTCATTTTCTTCTAAAAGGATTTTTTTGTTGTCCATTGGTAATTAATTATATTATTAATAGTGAGTTAACTTACTGTGTTATTTGCCTGATGGCGCCGGTATTCGGATAGAAAGTGACTTTGATGGGGGCTTTTTTATCGTCAAACAACGCCGTCGCCAATGTCTGCACAGTTCCAAACTGTACGATCTGTATTTCTCCCTTATACAGCGACTGTGTACCGAAATTTACCTCCACAAAGGCTTTTCCGGGGACGTTATAGACAATCGCTTTCGTCTCGGCCTTGAGTTTGGTGGCCGCCTGCTTGGTATCGACCGGCACGACGGGTTCGGTATCCACTTTCTTCACGTTGATATATACCGGACTGCCGCCCAAGTCGTCTGAAGTCGTGATGCCGTAATGCTTCGAGAAGCGGAAAAGGATTTGGTTTTCCATGTCACCGGTAGGTTCTATCTCGAAGGCCGCGGTCATTTTTTCCGAAGAACGTGTGCCGGTGAAGAGTTCCACCAACGCTTTTTCGCGCGCTTCCAGCTCCTGGAGTACAATTTTCATTGCTTCGCCGTCGCGTGGCGCATTGTCGGCATCGCCGGTAAGGATGTCCAGCCGACTTTCCCGTAATTTATAGATTTGCTTGGCAACGGTTTCCGCCATTTTGCTTACCGATCCGGCACGGAGGTATTCTTCGGTGAAAGCCGATTGTGCGGAGACTTTGAGCGGGTCGGCTGACGGCTGTGAAGCAACGGGCTTGTCCGGTTTATCTACCGATTCGACTTCGGGATCCGTATTGATGGAACAGATAAGTCCATCGCCGGTCAGATATACAAACGAAGCATTCGATTTGGCCTTAAATTCAACCAGATAAGTTTCTTCTTTGTTGGGAACGCCCTTCGGAACGATCTCCACGCGATCGAGAGCGAAATATTCCCCATCTTCATAGATGATGTTGTCGGTGATGCGTAAATATTCTGCGGCATATTTGGCGTAAGGACCTGCCTTGGTGGAGATTTTGCTGTATGCAACTTCAGCCGTCAACACTGTTTTCGGAAGCGAATAGGTGACGCCATAGTTGTTGCTTTTTAAAGCATTTTTCTTTATTACAATGCTTTCTGCCTCTGCCTTCGAGAGGAAACATCCGAATGAAATAACCAGGGCTAATATTGCTATGTTCTTATGAAACATGATTATAAGTAATTTAAAATACGAATTGACAATACAAAACTAGGTTAAAAAATTCAGAAAAGCAAACAAAAAAATCGGCAGGCCTATAAGCCGGGTTCTGTACTTGCAAAACGCAAGCGTTTGTCATTTATCTCGACCTGATGTCGCCACCAGGCTCCAGCGATCTACCCCCCGGCATCGGACGAGCCGCCCTACATCTAGCCGGTATACTTGATCTTGCAACTCCCGGGCAGTACGGCATCCGGCATCACTACCGGACCCAATGAGCTTTTACCTCATTTTCTCACCCTTACCTCGTCGAAACAAGGCGGTTATTTTCTTCTACTTAACCCTACTCTTACGAATAGCTACCCGTTAGGTAACGGGACGCTCTGTGTTGCCCGGACTTTCCTCTCCTTCCTGTAACGAAAGGAGCGACAAACCGTCCTGCCGATTTTTAGTGGCTAGCGGTTAGTGGCTAGGAGGAGATCACTAATCACTAATCACTAACCACTAACATCTATAATTCCCCAATGCTTCAATCGGCGAATTGAGGATGAAATCGTGCATCTTGTTCACCTCTGTCGCACCATATTGAACATAGATTTCTGCCGAACGACGAAATTCCGGATTCCGGTCGGCATCCTGCAGCAACAGATAACCCAGCACGATGTGCGCCGCGGTCTCTACCAGACGACGCGCATGGAAATCCAGGTATTCGCCGTCTTTGACATCCGCCACGTGTTTGACCATTTCTTCATACACTGCCGTCATCGCCGACAGCCGCTTTTTCAACGGCTCCAGCTCCGGGGCGTACTGTGCTGCCTCGTATTCTTTGATCTGATTCAAGTAGGTACCGGTCGTCACATGGCGAATGGCCGCCACCACCTGCAATTGCGTCGTTCCTTCGTAGATATTGGTGATCCGCGCATCGCGATAGATCCGTTCGCAGGGATAATCTTTCATAAATCCCGAACCGCCATGCACCTGGATGGCATCGTAAGCATTCTGGTTGCAGTATTCCGTGCTCATCGCCTTTCCGATCGGAGTGAAAGCATCCGCAAGCCGTTTGTATTTCTTCAATTCGGCTTTTTCCGCATCGTCCAACGGGCGCTCTTTCTGAATGTCTTCCAAGGTTTTATAGATATCCACAAAGCGAGCAGTCTCATAGAGGATGGCGCGCGAAGCATCCGTCTTCGCTTTGATATTGGCAATCATCTCATACACTGCCGGAAATTCGATGATGGCTTTCCCAAACTGTCGGCGGTCTTTGGCATAAGCCAATGCTTCGCGATAGGCCGCTTCCGAGAGACCGGTAGCCTGCGCCATGATGCCCAGGCGTGCGCCGTTCATCAGCGACATCACATATTTGATCAACCCCAGTTTGCGTTCGCCGCAAAGCTGCACTTTGGCGTTCTTGAACGTCAATTCACAAGTCGGAGACCCTTTGATCCCCATCTTGTTCTCGATGCGTCGAACATTCACGCCGCCGTCACGCTTGTCATAGATAAACATCGACAGACCGCGACCGTCTTTGGTGCCTTCTTCCGAACGTGCCAGCACAAGGTGGATATCCGAATCGCCGTTGGTAATAAAGCGCTTGACGCCATTCAGTCGCCAGCACTGATCGCTCTCGCTGTAGGTAGCGCGCAGCATCACCGCCTGCAGGTCGGAACCAGCATCCGGTTCCGTCAGGTCCATCGACATCGTCGAACCGGCACACACCTGCGGCAGGAACTGCCTGCGTTGTTCTTCGTTGCCAAATTCATACAGCGTTTCTGCACAGTCCTGCAATGCCCAGAGGTTACAAAATCCCGCATCTGCTCGGGCAATCATATCCGAGACCATGATGAAACCCACCATCGGGAAATTCAACCCGCCATAGCGACGAGCCACCGAAAGCCCCATCAGCCCCGCCTGTCGCGCTGCCGCCAAGTTCTGCTGCGTCCCTGGGGCATAGGTGACGCGGTTGTTGTTCACCTGCGGTCCTTCGTGGTCGACCTGCTCCGCATTCGGAGCCACAATATCTCCACACAGTTCACCTACGACCTCCATGATTTTGTCGTAGCTGTCCATCGCATCCTCAAAATCCACCGGAGCATAATCGTACTGATCCTTGTCGGCATACCCCCGCTCGCGCAGTTCCACAATCCGTTTCATCAACGGATGTTGCAAATGGTGTTTCAATGAAGGATTATCTAAATAAAAATTTGCCATGCTGTTCGTTCTGTTTTATAATTCGTTTTGAAAATAATTATCTAATAACTTATGTAACAATACCGGATCTTCCACATTCCGTTTTGGGATGATATAAACGACTCCTTTGTTTGAATACAAATAGAAATAGCGTTTCGTTTCTTCAAATTCGAGCATCTCGCACCAAGCGCACTGTTTGGTCGCCGTTTCGGTCGCGATGCTAAATCCGTTTTTGTCCAATTTCATCACTTTCCGGCCAAAAGAATCGGGATATTCTTCCTGGATGCTTCTGCCTTTCTTTCTGATCGCGTTCATCGATCTTTTCCTTATATACAGGATATAAAGCAGTATTAGAAACGTAACCACCGAGAGCCAGAGGATTTTGTGAAAGCCGTAACAGGCAAGCTGAATCGCGGTTAGCACGAGTAGCAACAGCGAAAGCGTGATGATCATCGGAAAGATCAACTTATAGACCGGCGAACTTTTCCCGCGAAAATACTGCTGAAAAATAAACCAGTCATCAACAGTCAAATCAAAAAGAATTTCCATTGTTACATGAACGGTTATTTGCTGTTCTTTTTGTAATATTTGATCATTTTCGGGATGACGGTTTCCACATCTCCCGTAATCACGTAGTCCGCAACGGTATTGATCGGCGCGTTCGGATCGTTGTTGATGGCGATAATCAGCGACGATTCCTGCATCCCGGCAATATGCTGTATCTGTCCCGATATGCCGCAAGCGATATACAATTTCGGACGCACCGTGACGCCCGTCTGTCCGATCTGCCGTTCGTGTTCGGCAAACCCCGCATCCACAGCAGCGCGCGAAGCGCCCACTTCCGCTCCGATGGTATCGGCCAGGTCGTAGAGCAGCTGGAAATTTTCTTTCGATCCCATGCCGTAACCGCCCGACACGATGATCGAGGCGCCTTTGATGTTCACTTTCGACTGTTCCATCTGCCGATCGATGACACGGATCACAAAATCCGAATCCTGCACGTAGTCAGCGACATTGTGTTTGACAACGGTTCCTTTCGGATTGCCGCCGCAGGCTTCTTTTTTCATCACGCCTTCGCGGACGGTCGCCATTTGCGGCCTGCAGTCGGGGTTGACGATCGTAGCCACGATATTTCCGCCGAAAGCCGGACGAATCTGATACAATAAATCTTTATAGTGCTTGTCGTCTTTCTTTTCTTCGTGATCGCCGATCTCCAACGAAGTGCAATCCGCAGTCAGGCCGCTGCCCAGGGCAGAGGAGACGCGTGGACCGAGGTCGCGTCCGATGCTCGTCGCACCCATCAACGCAATCTGCGGCTGTTCGTCCTGAAACAGTTTGACCAGGATGGCCGTATGCGGCAGTGAAGTATAAAACAGCAGGCGCGGATCATCGAACAGATGCAGCACGTCCGTTCCATACGCGAACACCTGCTCCCCTACCCGATCCAACTGCGACCCGACGGCAACCGCTTCCAACTTGCAATTCAGCCGGTTTGCCAGCGAGCGACCTTTCGTCAACAATTCGAGGCTGACGTCTTCTACCCGACCGTTATCTATTTCCAGATATACAAATAAATTATTCATGCGATTACCCTATTGTATGATTATTAATCAATTCCACCATCAACGATTCGATTGCATCGTCTGTAGAATCAAATGTTTTACTCTCTTTTGCTTGAAAGACAACACTGTCGATCTTTTTCACCTTGGTCGGCGATCCCGAAAGGCCGCACTGTACCACATCCGCACCGACATCCGCCACGCTCCACTCATCGATATGGAGGTAAGGCCGTTGCGTGTAAAGCGCAGCGAAGCGAGAATCGCTCGTCTGCAGTTCGGTGGGCGTCAAGGCATATTTATATTTCTGCAACAAGATGGCATTGCGCGGACGACATTCCGGGGCAGAGCCGTTTACTGTGATCAACAGCGGAAAATGTCCTTCCACAATTTCGATGCCCCGTTCCAAGCGACGTTTCACACGAATATTCCCGTCTTCCAGCAGCCGGATTTCTTCTGCGTAGGTGATCTGCGGTATCCCCAGCTTTTCAGCTACTTGCGGGCCAACCTGTGCGGTATCGCCATCAATCGCCTGGCGACCGGAGATGATCAGGTCGAAGCTGCCGATCTTCCGGACGGCCATCGCCAACGCATAACTGGTAGCAAGGGTGTCGGCGCCGGCAAAAGCGCGGTCGGTCAACAGATAGCCATTGTCAATTCCCCTGAACAATCCTTCGCGGATGATTTCTGCCGCCCGCCCCGGACCCATGGTCAGCAGGGTGATGGTGGTTCCCGGACATGCGTCTTTCAGCCGAAGCGCTTGTTCCAAAGCATTCAGGTCTTCCGGATTGAAGATCGCAGGCAACGCCGCCCTGTTGACCGTTCCGTCAGCTTTCATCGCGTCTTTCCCCACATTTCGGGTATCCGGCACCTGTTTTGCCAATAATATAATTTTTAAACTCATCGTAAATGAAGATATTAATGAATACTTTTTTAGCCCACAAAAGTAATACTTTCCCGCGGTAGAACAAACTTTTCGGGAGAGAAATTGCACAAATTCACCAAAAACGTGCAAGATGCAGAGTTATGTGCTTGGCGCTATCTTTGTGTTCTTTGCGGTAAAAAATACTTTTGCGACAACCTCAGACGAACATCCGCAGGCATGCCACGTCTCTACTTTTTATGCCAAAAAAAGGACGCCCCGCAGGGGGCGTCCTTTTTTTTTACGCTAGTGATAGCGTTTTATCATTTTACAATGACCTTTTCAACACTACCGTTGTTCTTCACGATAACCACGCCGGCAGGAACTGCAATGACTTGTTCAGTTCCGGTGGCTGTTACCGATTTGTATTTACGTCCATCGATGGTGTAGATATCGATTACGCCTGTAGCATTCACTACTTTCACAGCGCCTTCGAGACCATACGCTTTGATTGCTCCGTCGGCTACGCCTTCCACATCGGTATATTTACCGTTAGCGTCTACGCCGCCCAACTGGAACATCATTGCACGTTTCAATACTTCGTCGGGGTTACTCAAGTCGCCTTGGGTGAATACCAGACGGTCGTTGATTTGCGACAGGTAGTAATATTCGGTATAACCGCCTACCCTGTAGTCAACCCGGCTTACTACCCAGAAGTAGAAGTCATCGGCTGTAGCGCCTTCCGGCAGCATTTCGGCAGGAACCAGACGCAGACCGAATGTCTGATCGTAGTTCAAGTCAGCCGTAATCGGGTTGGTAGGATCGTTCGGCAACAGATCGCCGAAGAATGCGTACGGTTTGCCTTCCGACCATTTGTAAGCAGCGCTTGTGTTAGCCACTGCGTTGGTCAGATATTTGCCGTCGGCGTTCTTGATGCGATAGTACCAGATCGGACGGGTTGAGTACGAGCCGATCACGGTGTCGCCTTCAAATACGAACGTCAGTTTCGAACTGGGATCTCTGTAAGCATCCAGTATACCGTAGTTTACAGGTGATGCGCCGCTGGCTACTACAAATACATTTCCTACGCCGTTGCTTGCACTGGTCAACCAACCTTCGGTATTCTTATTTGCACCTGCATTCTTAACTCCCCACAGTTCTACCCATTCGTAAGCTGCTGCACCATTGTCGCCGAAGAACCAGCTGGTAGCTTTCAGTTTGTCAGGTGCGCTGTAGTCGATGCGGAGGATGTCTTCTTCAGTAACCTGGAGAGCGTCCAAAGTCCTGGAGTCGGCATTGATCTTCAGCAAGGTAGCTTTCAGCATATTCAGAGAGATGATACCGGTATCCAAAGTCTGTACAAATACCTGATAGAGGTCTGTTTTGTCTTTGTAGTTATCCGGATGCATCCGTGCACCATTTTCATCCGTACGATACGGGAAGCAGAATTTCATTCCCGGGAATGCTGTCGGATAGTTTTCCGGATCTTGCAGTATCTTCAATTCAGAAGCAGTCGGTACATAGAATCCTACGTCGATCGGATTGCGGAGGTTATCGTAATATACCCTCAGATAATAATCGCGACCTGCCGCATGACGGATGATGTTATAGTAAGGAATACTATGGTGTTCCGAAACCGGGCGTACATAGCTCTTCTGGATGGTCAGATATTCTGCTTGACCGGTAGCGCCGACGATTTGCGGACAAAGTGCGTTGGTGACTGATCCCGGAGTGTCGCTCAGGTTATCTTCTGTCCAGATATAGCGGTCGTTGTAGGTTGCTTCGATGATGCCGAAGCTGTTGGAAGCAATCGAACGGTCGCAGAAGCGGAAGAAGTTGTCGTAGCAACCTGCAGCCGGTGCATGATCGCAAACTTCAGCGAAATCGAGGTCATCCAGACAAGAGACGTCGACTGTGAGCATGCTCTTCAATTCGGGGCTTTCACGGTTGATCACTTCATAAGTTCCTGCCGTCTTTTCGATGAAGTAGTATTTGCCTGTCAAAGTGGTATTGACGACATCTACACCTCTCCACGATTGCAGTTCCTGGTTAAGGGTGAACAATGCTTTCTTGCCCTGTACCGGAATGAACGACCAGTGCATGATCGGTTTCGTAGAGTCAGGCAGTGCATAGAATCCGTCTGCTCCGTAGTAAGCGTCTGCATCTACATCCTTGATCAGATTGTGATAGCAGAATGTTTCAGTATATTGCTTTTTCGGAGTGAACTTGAATTCATCGGCCGTGATGGTGTTGTTTGTGCCGCTGTTACCCGGAACCACGATCATCGTCAATGTACCATAACCCAAGGTATTCGTACGGAATGCACCCGTGACGATGCTGGACCCTGCGGCGTTGTATACGCCCAGATTGACGTTGTTATCGATGTCGATAGCCTGTTTCGTCTGGTAATCCATGACATAAGATGCTGCGGGCAGCAGTACAAACTCGCCATAAGGAGCGTCTACATTCGTACAGCCGTGGATGGCAAACATCTGCAACGGACGGAGGTCGGTAAGTCCTGCGATATAATCCGCATTGGTATAGGTATACTTCGTCGGACGGAATGCCAACTTCGTTCCATAGACGTCCGGATTGGTCGTCTGACCCAGATTCTGGCTGGCGGCGGTTTCGTTGATCACCGTCAAGTATTCGCCCGCTGCATTCTGGATGTAGAACAATTGTACATCTTTGCGTACCGTATTGTAAGCGCTGCGGCCTGCGGCGGTGTACGAATAAGGTTCGTAACCGTAGTAGCGCAGACACTGGTCACCTGCGGGCAGCGTAGCCGGGTTCGCCCAGCGGTAAGCGCCGAGACCGGCAGGTATATTTGTTGCAGTATAATTGACGGCATCGTAATAGTGGATGGTATCTGCCAAGGTGATCTTCAACTGTTCGGCATTTGCTGCGGCACGTTCGGTTGCAGCACCATTTACATTACCGGCAATATAGAGGTCTGTGGCTGAACCGCGATCCCACAAGCGGGCTTCTATCGGCAAACGATACAGACCGTTATCCATCAAGTAATTAACGGTAACAAATTCTTGAGCGCATACGCCAACTGCTGGAGAAGTGAACGTGAAGCGTGTAGCGCGGTTGCGTACATCGCTGGTCACATACAGCGGACCGGATTGCTTGCTGAATTTCACGAAACGCACTTTTCCGTTACCAAGCGCTACATTGGGTGTACCGCCTTGTACAGGAGCAGTAGGTGTTCCAGCAAAAGTAGCACCGTCACCGAAATTGATATCCGTCCCCGCGGTTCTATTCGAGAATGGGCGGAAGTGGCAACTCGTATATTGCCAAACGCCTAAGGAATTAATGTAATAGTAATACGAAGGAACGATAAATTCCATTACGAACGAATCATTGATCTTATCTCCTACCAAGGGTTGATAGAAGCGGAAAGGCAGAGCATTCAACTTGTCTACTTCCCTGAATCGGAAACCATACACCAAGTCTTCCTGAGAAGCAGTAGCGTCGATGGTATCCAAAGTAAGATACAAATTGCCCTTTTTGATATAATGCCATTTGTATTTATCTCCGTAAAGTGCATCGGCGTAAACATAAGGAGCGTAGAAATTTGTAGCATTCTTTATACCATAAGTAGCACCGCCTTCAACAGCCTGAGCAAGTTGCAACAGCACGTCGCGTTCGTCACCTACCGGTTCTACGGTAATGTCGTTGGTTGTGCCTGCAGCGGCCATCACGGCTACATTAGTTTTAGTACCTATGGCTTGTGTACTCAGACTCAACGTGAGTTCTACGGCTTCCATGATATTGTAATTGCCTGCCTGATATTTGTAGGCAGTCAGCGAGTCTTGCATGTAGTATTCGGAATCGCTGGCGTCAGCATATTCCACACCATTGTATTCGTAGGTGACCGGAACGATCTTCAATCCGATACCGTTGGTGCACGAGCCACCGAAGATGGGCACCTGACCTTGTGCAGCCGAACTGACTTGCGGTGCACTACCTACACCGGTTTCGCGTTCGTTCGGGTAGGTATGGATATCGCGTGCTTGAGCCACCACATCGCGTTGTGCATAATACCAACCCGGAGCGGCGTTGGTGATGTTAGCAACGCGTTTGTGATGATACCATCCCGGCGTATAAATATCCGTGATCGATGCAGGACTGGTGGGATAGGTAGTTACTGAATAATCCTGAAGCGTATCCAGATTGATTTGATAGTAAGCCCAATCGGTCGGAGTGAGCGCTGCAGCCGGCGTACCGTAATAGTTCAACCGCAGGTAGTAGAAGTCGCCTTCAGCACCTTTGCGCTTGATGGATGTCCATGCATCATAGTATAAGCCTGTCGTGGCATCATAGCTAGTCGATACCAGCGGGTTGTCATCTGGACGCGGAGCCAAACCAACATTGTGTTGCGGCCAGTAAGCAGAACCCAGGTGAGCTGCTGTAGTATCGTTATAATTGAGAGCAAACGGATTCCAGAAAACATTATTAGGATTCGGTGCAACAGGAGGCAGAATAGATCCTTGACCACCCCATCCGTATACCCAATTCGGGAAAATGGTATGGTAGTAATTCGACACACCGCCGGCCAATGCCACAATATTGGCAGGATCGTAGCCATAAAGCTCATTGCCAACCCAGCCATTTCCTCCGGAACCCAAATTAGCGATTTCCGGATTGTACTGAAGCGTATCGCCCAATTCGTTTACGAAGCGGAAGCCGATCACTTCGTTGCCATCTTTTATTTTTTGGATCGCCCAGTGTGCAGACATGATCACGGAGTCAAGCGGATAGGATGAATAATCCGATACGATCTGTCCGGTTGCCGTCAATAATTTTTCTTTCGGGATCAACACTGCTTTCTTGAAAGTATTGTTCGTATTGGGATCCCAAACCGGCTGTACCGACAAGACATGATCGCGGTATTGGCTGATCGGGGTGACCGATTGTGCTTCGAGGAAGTAGTAACGTCCTTCTTGCAGCGTATTGTATTCCGTTGCGCTTTGTTCGGTAAACAAACCGTTCAGGTAATTCGGACCGAAACGTTCTACCGGTGCCAGACAGAAGTCCGGACCAAGAGGTTTGTAATCGGGGTCTTCTTTACCGATCTTGAAACTCAGCCCGTCGGGGCCGCCGTCGTACGACACATCGTAGGTGTTGACGAGCAACCCGTAGTTCAGGGCAAAGTCAACCGGCTTGTTGTAATGAACCGTATATATTTGATATGTATACGCACCTGCAGGGAAAATGCTCATGTTGCCGTCGACATCAATCCAGATGGCATAAGTCTGCGACAACACTGCTTTCTTGACTTCAGCTTCGTGTACTGGACCACCAGAATAAGTAAATTGATTTAAAAATCCGGTAGTCGGAAGATTCGGCGTACGGTAATATCCCCAATAAGCGCGGTTGGCGTTCGACTGGTCGTAATATTCACCGTAGTTACGAATTTCCAAGCGGTCGGCATAAGCGGTTTCCACAGCTTCGTCAGAATGGTAAAGCGGATTTTCTTTCTTGATGGAAAGGTATTTACAAGAGTCGTCCGGCGTACGCAAGGTAAACAACGGAATCACCCAATTGGAGTTAGTTCCGCTTCCTACATTTTGAAGACCCGTCAATCCAGTTCTCGTCCCAGTAAAGCCTTCCGTTACATTATCCCATCTACCGATCAACCCTGAAGCATACCAGAGCGCATGAAGAGGATCGTTTACGAGACCTCCGCTTCCAGGCATATTAACATAATTAGGAGCATCAGGTATCGTTTCTGAAGTATTGATGCTCGCTGATTGAACATACCCCACTGCTTGCACGCTAAACACGTCGTAAGACTTGTTTGAGAAGTTATCTTTAGCATACAGGTTGGTGCCGCCCATATTGAACTGCACGAAATCGGTATTTTTGAAATCGTCGAGTGTAGCCCAACGACCGCCGATTGCATAAGTCTTCACCCACAGCGGAGAGAAGTAAGGCAACGTAGGATCTGCGGCTGCAGCCAGGTTGGCAGTAGCAATGTCGGGATATTCCATCAGCGACAGTGCGCCGGTAAGCGAATTGACCACTACGAATACGCGAACGGTAATACCGCCGCTAATACCGCCGCCGGGCATACAGATATATCCTCCGTCGATCGGATCAAAACAAGCGCCCCCAGTACCTCCACCGGTGAATTGCAGAAATTCAAAAGTTAGATGTTTCACTCCCGCATATTCAAGTTCCAAGAAGTTGTTTGTCTGTTTGGACAGGATGGTATAGCTCCATGTCGCTCCAACTCTGGTAATCTTAAAATAACGCGTATAGTCGCCCATCACACAACTAAGGTGCGAACCGCTTTTAGCGTTTTTGAAAGCAGCTTCTCCAGCGGGGACTTGCAAGGTCCCGTTTAACTCGGCATCCGGAATGTTGGTCGGGAATACAGTAACTCCGGAAAATCCGGGAATACTATTATCCGTCGGGGACTTGGTATCTATCCAATACCAGGTATCCTGCGCCTTTGTCTGAAAAGCCACCAGCGCCACAAAGGCGGCCAGTAAAGTAAATAGTTTTCTTTTCATAAATACTAAATTAATAATTTAATTAAAATATAATTGTTAAATTCTCATAATTTCTTTTCTCTAACACTGTCCTCCGCGTTTTTCTATCTTTCACGTACGGACATAAAAACCCAATTAAAGCCGCAAATAAACAACTTTTACTGCAGAAAACCAAATATTTTACCACTTTTTTCTGTAAAATACTTGATCCCTACCGCTAAACTGCT